>JBFLXR010000040.1:0-3433 GCA_040757065.1 Pseudomonadota bacterium | reverse complement strand
TATACTGTGTCAAGTATTTTTATATAAATATTTAAATCCGCAAAATTGCCGCATATTCAGTTGCCGCAAAACTGGCCGGTTTAGCCCCCCAGTTAAACAAGTTGAATCCAGCGCAGCAGCGCTGCTTTCACCGCTTCGGGTTCGATGGGTTTGGCGATATGGTCGTTCATGCCAGCAGTGAGGCAGGCATCTTTGTCGTGCTGCATGGCAGCGGCGGTCATGGCGACGATCGGCAAAGTCTTGCCTTGCGGCATGGCGCGTATCTTTTGCGTCGCCTCAAAACCGTCCATTTCGGGCATTTGCAAATCCATCAGCACCAGATCGAACGGCTGTTTGCGCACCAGATCGACAGCCTCGCCGCCGTGGTTGGCGACGACGACCTCCAACCCGAGCTTGCCGAGGAAGGTACGCGCAACGATCTGGTTGAGGTAATTGTCTTCGACCAGCAGAATGCGCCGCCCTCTCAGGCTTTCCACAGAAAGCGGCACTGGCGCAGCGGCTTGATTTTGCGCCTCGGCCTGCACGCCCAGCCGGACAGTAAAGGCGAAGGTAGAACCCTGACCGGTCGCGCTGGATACGGTAATTTGCCCGCCCATCAGCTCAACCAGTTGCTTGCAGATCACCAACCCCAGCCCCGTACCGCCGAATTTGCGGGTATTGGAGGCGTCGGCCTGCGTGAAGGGGCGGAACAGCCGGTTGATTTTCTCGCCGGATACGCCGATGCCGGTATCGCGCACCGAAACGCGCAATTCGCAGCCCAAGGCGTCATGCCCGGCGCATTCGAGCATCACGCGCACTTCGCCGCACTCGGTGAATTTCACCGCATTGCTGAGCAAGTTGCCGAGCACTTGCGTAAGTCGGTAGGGATCGCCGATGACGGCATCGGGCACATCAGGTTCGATATCGAGATGTAATTCCAAGCCTTTTTCACGGGCATTGCTACTATACAGCTCCATTGCCTCCTGGACGGTTTCGCGCAGCCGGAAGGCGGTTTTTTCGATATGCAAGCGCCCGGCTTCGATTTTGGAAAAGTCGAGAATGTCGTTCAGAATATTGAGCAGTAAGCGGGAAGAATGCTGCACTTTGCCGAGATAATCGCGCTGTTCGTCGGTCAGCTCGCCATCCAGCACGATTTGCGTCAGCCCGAGAATGGCGTTCAGAGGGGTGCGGATTTCATGCGACATATTCGCCAGGAATTCGGATTTGGCACGCGCCGACTCCTCGGCCAACTGCCGGGCGAGCCGCATGGTTTCTTCCGCTTCTTTACGCTGAGTAATGTCGCGCGCAGCCGCATAAATCAAATTCCCGGCAGGCATCGAGCGCCATTCTATCCAGCGCCAGGAGCCATCCTTGCAGCGATAACGGTTGGTGAAATTCAACACCGGGTTTTGCGCAGATAGCTGCGACATTGCCTCAAGGGTAGCGGCCACATCGTCGGGATGCACCAAATCCATAAAGCGCCGCCCTTCCAACTCCTCGCGCGTATAGCCGAGTGCGACTTCCCATGCCCCGTTCACCTTGCGGAAATACCCTTCGGTATCGGCGATACAGAACAAATCGAGCGCACTGTTGAAATACGTCTCCAGCTCTTCGCCGCGCTTTCTCAGCTCTTCTGCCGCCTGCTTACGCGCGGTAATGTCGCGCACGAAGACGTAGAAATTGCCGTCGCCGTCCGGCAAAAACGACGCGTTCACTTCGACCGGCCAGACTTCGCCGTTTTTGGCCCGATGCCGGCTCTCGAACAAACCGTGCCCTGACTCCATCAGCCAAGCAATGCTGGCCTTGACCGCCCTCTCGTCCTGCAACGCATCCAAATCCCAAATATACATGCGCAGCAACTCTTCGCGGGTGTAGCCGGAACGGTCGATATAGGCTTGATTCACTTCCAGCAAGCGTCCTTCCGTGCTGGCCATCCAGTAACCGTCGGTGGTTGTCTCGACGATCTGGCGGTAGCGCAATTCCTGTCTGCTCAGCAGCAATGCATTGAGCAGCTTGAAGACCCGCATCAGATGCCCGACGCCGAGCAGCACGCAAATGGCGCTCACCGCCCGGAATACCTGTACCGGCACCCCGGTCCACGTAAGGAAAATCTCTTGATTCAGCCAATCGTCCAGCGGCAATGCGGTTGCTTTCACGATCAGACCGCCGAAGATGGCGTAAGCGACGAACCCGCCCCATGCCAGCGCACTGGCCGCATGCAGACGGATGCGCTCGTGAACGGACAATTCAGCGGACAAATGCCGGCTACCCACTAGGTATAACCCGCGCGCAGCCAGCAAACTGCCGGGGAAGCACAGCAGATAGCGCATCAGCGAATTGAATATCGTCATCGGATTCGCGTCGCCCGCCGCAAGGCTTACCCCCAGCGTCAGTACGCCGAGCAGCGCCAGCGCCGCGAACGTCAGTCTTACGCTCAGCCAGTCGGTCAGCCGCCCCTCGCCGGCTGGCGTCGCTTCCCACACCAGACGGCGCCCGAATTCGAACAGCGCGATATACGACAACAGCAACACGGTAGCGCGCGGCACATCGAGCGCCGGATTATTACCGTAAACGGCTTGCCAGAAATCCACCCATTCGACCAGACCGTGCAGCAAACCGAAGCAGGAAAGCAGCCAGATGTGCTTGCCCAGCACGAATCCGCCTTGAGTACGCACCGGAACGAGCGTGAATACGCCGAGCAGCACGAAAGCCAGACCGTATACGAAGTACACTGCCCGCAAGTCACTCAGTCTGGCTCCAAGCGCCGCTACCACCCCCACAGCAAGCAGCGCCAGAGAAAGAGAAGAAAGATAACTACCGATCCGCGATTGTTCGGTACGATCCGGCTGCACTGCGCCCCCCGTTTTTTTCGTTATTGTTCTAGCAGGGAGCATTGTGCCTATTTCGATGCCAAAATAAAAGCAGCATGACAAAAAGCCGGGGCTGCAAATTTGCCCCCCCAAAAAAAGAGGCACCCAAGGGAATGGGTGCCTGAACACGATCGACGCTCAGGGAAAACGCCGGTCTTACGGCCTGCCGGTCAGGGAGAGGGGGGTGGCAGGCCGGGTGCTACAAGATTACTGGGCGACCGGAGCATCGGCCGACTTGCCGCAACCGGCGTTGTTCACCGTGCCGTCCGGCATGGTAGTGTGGCACAGGGTCGCTTGCGACAGTTTGACGCTGGTCAAACGTGCGCCGGTGAGGTTGGCGTCGGTCAGGTTGGCACCAACCAGCGATGCGCCGTCCAGACGCGCATCCGACAGGTTCGCGCCGGTCAGGTTGGCGTTGCTCAGGTCGGCCTGATACAGGATGGTGTGCTGCATGTCGGCACCCGCCAGGTTCGCGCCGCTCAGCTTGCCCTTGTACAGGTTGGCATCGCTCAGTTTGGCGCGCGACAGTTCGGCGTTGGCGAAGTTGCCGTTGTACAGGTTGGCTTTGCTGTAGTCGGCGCCCG
>JBFLXR010000004.1:0-141893 GCA_040757065.1 Pseudomonadota bacterium | reverse complement strand
TTCCCACACTGTTCGATTGACGTAGTCGACATAGCTCATCACGATGCGCAACACCTTCTTCGATACCGGCCCCGCTTCGTAGTCTTCCACTTCAGGCATCGCCCGACCGCTCCCCTCCCTCTGCGCTTCAACCACCCTCACCGCGTCCAGTACCCGCTCTCTCTTCAATCCGCTCATGATCAGCGTCCCTACGTCCATCCCTTCCGGCCTCTCGTGCGCATTCCGGATCGTGATCGCCGGCAGGTTCAGTAAGGAGGCCTCTTCGGTGATCGTGCCGCTGTCCGAAACAACACAGTGCGATTCCATTTGCAGTTTGATGTAGTCGCTGAACCCAAATGGCTTGAGGAAGCGTACCTGCGGGTGCAGTTCTCCCCGTCCCAATGCGTCCAGGCGCTTTTGCGTGCGCGGATGGGTAGAGACGATCACAGGTTCGTCGTACGTTTCCGCCAGTGCGTTGAGGGTTGCCAGCAGGTCCAGTAGGTTTGCAGGGGTGTCAACGTTTTCTTCTCGGTGGGCGCTGACGATGAAGTAGCGGCCGCTCTCCAGTCCCATGCGCTGCAGGATGTCGGATTGTTGGATCTTCGTTTGGTAGTAGTCCAACACTTCCCGCATGTGCGAGCCGGTCTTGATGATGGTTTCGGGGCGTATGCCTTCGGCAATCAGGTAGCGGCGGGCGTGTTCGGTCAATACGAGGTTGATGTCGCTCAGGTGGTCGAGTACTTTGCGGTTCAGTTCTTCCGGAACACGCTGGTCAAAGCAGCGGTTGCCCGCTTCCATGTGGAATACCGGTATTTTGCGGCGCTTGGCCGGAATGACGGCTAAGCAGGAGTTGGTGTCGCCGTATAGCAGGATGGCGTCCGGTTGTTCCCGTTCGATTACAGCGTCGGCCTTGATGATGATTTGCCCTATCGTTTGGGCAGCGTTCTCGCCTACGGCTTCCAGGAAGTGATCCGGCTTACGAATGCCCAGGTCTTCAAAGAAGATTTGGTTGAGTTCGTAGTCGAAGTTCTGCCCGGTATGCACCAGAATGTGCTGCGTGTGCCGGTCGAATTCGGCAATAACCCGGCTCATTTTGATGAGTTCCGGCCGGGTGCCGACTATCGTCATGACTTTAAGCATGCAGTTCTTCCTGTATGTAGTCGAGCTTCAGCAGCAGGCTTTTGATTTGCTCGATATTCAGTCGCTCGGTGTTGTGCGAGGTGTAGTCGTCCAGGTTGGAGATCTTTTCTTCTCCGTCTACGAAGTATTTGTTGTAGTTCAGGTCGCGGTTGTCCGCCGGTATGCGGTAGTAGCCGCCCATGTCTTCCGCGCGCGCCATTTCTTCCCGCGATACCAGCGATTCGTATAATTTCTCGCCGTGACGGGTGCCGATCACCCGAACAGGGTTGCTTTTGTTGAACAGGGATTTCAGCGCTTCCGCCAGGTCTTGCACAGTGGAGGCCGGGGCCTTTTGTACGAAGATGTCGCCCTGTGCGCCGTGCTTGAATGCATACAATACCAAGTCGACGGAGTCTTCCAGCGACATTAGGAATCGCGTCATCTTCGGGTCGGTTACCGTGAGCGCTTTGCCTTCTTTCAGTTGCGAGATGAACAGGGGAATCACTGAGCCGCGCGAGGCCATGACGTTCCCATAACGCGTGGCGCAGAATACCGTTTCGCCCGGGCGCTGCATGCGCGCCGTCGCAACTACCAGCTTTTCCATCATCGCTTTGGACATGCCCATGGCGTTGATCGGGTATACCGCTTTGTCTGTGCTGAGCAATACGACGCGTTTGACGCCGTTGGCTATCGCAGCGTCCATGACGTTTTGGGCTCCGATTACGTTGGTGCGTACCGCTTCCATCGGGTAAAACTCGCATGAGGGAACTTGTTTGAGCGCCGCCGCGTGAAATACGTAGTCAACGCCTTTCATCGCTTGCCGGATGCTGCTCGCATCCCGAATGTCGCCAATAAAGAATTTCAGTTTGTCGTTGGAGAATGCGATGCGCATCTCTTCTTGCTTTTTCTCGTCGCGGCTGAATATCCGTATCTCTCGAACGTCGGTCGAGAGAAAGCGCTTTAATACTGTGTTGCCGAATGAGCCGGTTCCGCCGGTGATCATCAGTACTTTGTCTTTAAACATGGTTTCTTCCAGGCTGTTATTGGTAGGCGTGCATTCTGTCGATCAGTTCCGGCCACGAGGGGGCTGTATAGCCTGTCGCCGCACGGAATCTCTCGGAGTTCAGGGAGCGGTCAATGACGACTTCGCTATCCGGTACGATGGCGATTCGTTTACCGTATCTCTCCGCAATCAGTTTCAGTAGGTCGTGCTTCGAAATCGCTTCCGCCGATACATGGTAAACCCCGCGAAGTTCCGGTCGGGGAATGACGATGTCGCAAATGATCCGCGCCAGTTCGACCGTCGGCAGGCCGGAGAAGATCGCGCGCGTGTAGCCCTTGACGCTGCCTTCCCGGGATAAAAACCAGTTCAGCAGGCTGCGCTGTCCGTTCAGTTCGTGTCCGATGATCGAGGTGCGCAACGTTACGGCGTGCGGGTAGTCGACTTCGCCCATATATTTGCTGCGCCCGTACAGGTCGCTCGCGTCCGCAGGGTCGTCTTCGGTGTACATGCCGCGTCGGCCGCTAAATACGCAGTCTGTGCTCATGTGGATCAGCCGCGCTCCGCTTAGCGCGCTTAGCCGCGCAAGACGGTGCGGCAGCAGGGCGTTGATCGGGATCGCTTGCAGCGGGTCTTCCGCTTGCTCCAGCTGCTTCACCAGCCCTACGCAGTTCACCACAATGTCCGGCTTTAGGTCCGCAAATAATTCCAATAGCCCGTCCTGGTGCTCTACATCCACGCCCACGCATATCCGCTCGCGTATGCCTTCATCAAAATACGCCTTCGCGCCCGCACTCCTTACCGCACCCCATACCTCCAGTCCCTCGTCCTCGCTCAATACCCGTGTCACCGCATTGCCCAACATCCCGCTCGAACCTAAAACCAATGCTTTCATCTTATTCAACATAAATCGCCCCCCATCAGGCCATTCGCCTAGTGGCCTCTAGAATGTTCTGGGCCTTCCACTTGGATGATTTCAGTCTATCCCGCAGCCCCGCCAACCAAGCTATTTCTCCCAGCTTTCTCGTGCACCAAGAGAAGAAGTACAGAAAAATCAATGGCAATCTGGGTATGCGATATTCATCCACATATGCGTAAATCGCCTTCCGTATTGCCGAGACGTCACCGGGAATCCGTGCCAAATCCTTAATACACATTCGCGCGTAATTATGCGGCGTCATTTCATAATTCGCCAACCGGCCTTGCAACTTCTTCCGGGAACGCAGGTAATCGTTATAAATCGAATTATGCAAGAGCCGCGTTTCTTTAATTGGAACTGTATCGACAATAACGTGCGAATAGTCCCCTTTCCCATAAAAATCGAACGGTTGCGTATTCTTCCTTATAGACTGAAAAGCATTACTTAGCTGGAAATATCCGACAAGACCCAAGCTTTGTTTCAATATATATACTTGATCTACCGTTGCCAGAGAATAGAAGGCTGCACAAAGATCGGGGGACAGCAATGCAAAAAAACTGTCGATATTAGGATGGCTTTCTATTTGTCGTATTAGTTTTGCAGATGCGCATGAATTAATCATTCTAGGCAACATTTCCCAGGCATCCGGCTTAAGCCGGACATATTTTTCCAGAATCAGGTCGGATGAGACCAACTGGCCCTCACCCTTTTGCGAGGCCTGGTGGGCTAATTTTACATTATCGTTGTAGATATCCCAGTGCCACACAATCACTTCTGTGTTTATCGTCTCAAATATCCGATGCATGGTCTTAAGCGCATCTGGATAATAGGCCTGCTTATCTTCCAGAACAGTGATGTATCTGCCACTCGCCATTTTCAGGGCATATTGCCAGTTCTGGCACATGTTCAGCCCCCCGGTTCGGCAGTATTTAATTCTTTGATCCGCAAAAGTACGAATAACCTCGGCGGTCGCGTCTGTGTCGTCGTTATCGACCAAGATAATCTCAAAATCCGAGAAAGATTGGTTTAAGATGCTTTGCACTGCAAATCCAACAATATGCGAACGATTTTTTGTTGGAACCAATACAGAAAAATACGGCGCTTCACTCACTGCTTCTTCCCCAATATAAACTTGCCAACCAGCCGGTTTCGTACAGAAGCCAATGCCAACAGCGCAACCAGAAATGCAACCGACCCGTTAGCCACCAGCCTAAAAAACACTTCTGATCGTTCCAAATTTGCGGCGTCTTGAAATGATTTCATCACCCACAAGATTGCCGCTACTGCGCCGGCAGGAACGGCAAGATCGCCAATTAACCAGCCCCACCATTCGCCCGGCATCAGCTTTCTGAAAAACAGCGGCATACCTATGAACACATAACCCAGCGTAACTGTTAACCATATCATTGCCCCTGCCATCGCACCGTATTCCGGTGCCAGAAGATATAAGGCTGGGGTCAGAAACAATACCGATGCCAGATTGAGGAATACACCCATCCTTAGTTCGCCCCATCCGATTTGCAGCGCATAGGGAACTAACATATTCCCATGCAGCAATTTGGCAACGATCAGGATGGACAGAATAGCGTCGGTATTTTCCGCCACAGCCTGAGAACCCGTATAAGCAAACAGCACCGCTGTTGAAAAGATAGCCACCATCAGTCCGACAGGGATCAGCATCAAATTAATCCATTGGCAAGATTGGTGAAACAACCGGCTCAATTCGCCCGAGGTATTGCCGAGGCTGATCATTTGCGTCATTCTGGGCGCAATCGCGCTTGAAACGGGCGTTGCCAGAAGCATGAGCGCCTCCGCCATCGTACTGGCCAGCGCATAATACGCAAATTCTTTCAGCGGCAATATGGCACTCAGGATCAACTTGTCCGCTTGCATTAGGATCACACCCAGAATGCCATTCAATCCAGCACTACCGATCAGGCTTTGCTGACTTCTTAAAATTTCTCTCGAAAAAACAGGCTGCTTTCGCCCTGTCGGCACGCATCGCCATGTTAACCAGCAGCTAGCCGCAACTGTCAGGACAGATGCTGCAAGTTGCCAAATAAAGAAAATCTGTATCGATCCTGAGAGCAAAAGCGCAAGCGCACCGCCCGCCCAATTTAACAATGCCCCCGTCACAACCAGAACGTTCATTATTCCCTGACGTTGCAACCCATTGAGCACACCCAAGTAAAGGCCGAACGGCCACCTCAAGGCGATTACCCATGCCATTAACGCAATCAGGATAACGCGGTCTTCAACGGCAACCAATTGTGTATTCAGGAAGGTGTGCGCAATCTGCGGAGATAACGCAGATAATGCAAGCCCAATTACAATCGCCGTCCCCACATATACTATTTCGAATGTCCGCAACGTATCGCGCATTTGTTGCGCGGCATTATCCGACACAGACAATCTGGCCATCTCACGGGTACAAGCCAGCCCCAGACCCAACTCAAACAGCCCCGCCACAGCCTGAAGCGTTGTATAAAAGCCGATCAGCCCGTACTGCTCGATACCCAGCAGTTTGATGTAAACCGGGGTAAATAGCACAGCCAACGCAATCGACAAGAATCGTGCGAAATAGTTCGCCGCGATGCTGTATCTCAACTTGTCAGCCTTGACCATGACCATTTATAAAGAACACCGATACCTGCATCCATACTTGCCGGCTTGCAAGTCAACCGAATTTACCCAAGCCTAACGCCCATTGCGATGTCATGACCCGCAACCTTCCGACCTCCCCCCGCCATGCGGGGAAATCGCGACTGATTATCCTGCAAGGCGTTTCAGATAGCCGCCCGGAGCCACGGTAATCAATATTTTGGCCTCAATAGCCGCATCGTTCTTAAAGTCAGTATTCAACTCCAAGAAAGTTGCCACTGCCGTTTTCGGATTATTTCCCTTCTTCCATGGCCGATCCTGTATCAGGTCATCCGGCATATCCTCAATAAGGGTGTCGAATACAACCAAATAATTTCCGGGGCTCACAAATTGAGAATAAAGCTGGAGCTCTTTTAGTACATGGTCATGTGTGTGATTCGAATCCAAAATCACCAGTACGCTCTTTTTACCTGCCGCGTGCTCGGATACCGCAGCCACTGTTTCATCTGCAATCGAAGAACCCTGAATCATCGCGATTCTCTTATGCATAGGATGGGCCTCGATTTCCGCCCGATTATGCGCCCGAATATCGACATCAATCCCTAGCACATACCCATCCAGCCCCATCATCTCCAAGAGAGAAGCGTAATAAATCAGCGATCCGCCATGCGCTATCCCTGTTTCGATAATTAGGTCCGGCTTAGTCTGCCAAATGATTTCCTGCATCGCCACCATATCTTGCGGAAACTGAATGATCGGACGCCCCATCCAACTAAAGTTATAGGCATACCGGTGCCGCGTAATTTCGCGCATCCAAATACGGGAAAGTGCTTGCACATCCCGATCTTCCATCAAGCCTTGTATGTTCTGATCAACTTCTTTTTTGAATTTTTCAATTTCATCCATGTTTAATCCATTCTTTCCAACCGACTGTGCCCGATTGAATACACTCCAATCCATCTCTTCCTGTGTTGGCAATTAAATCCAAAATAGAAACGTATGGCGTAAATTCCCCATGCAACTGCGGATAAGGACGCTTCTCATAATTCATGTATTCAACTTCAATCCCAGCCCGTTCAAACTGTGAATGATCCAAGTAATTCTTTGCACCCCAACCGGTTATATATTTTGTACCGCCCAATACCTTCACAATATCAAGCACCCGTTCACTGCCCTTGCCGCCGATGCCAGTTTGCTTACTCTCTACAAATCGCTTACCGATATTTAAGCCATAAAATGCACAGCATGCTTCAATAGATAGGCGACTCAACTGCCCAATCCCCTCCGCTTTTTGCTCATATACCGAACGCACTAAATCCAGCATCTGAGTTCGGTATGGCGCTTCTGAATAAGCCCGCTCGAGTATGTTTAAATGACGAGTCCGCCAGTCGGTGGATTCGTTAATCTGCACATCGTCTATTAGCTGCCCAAGTGCAACATTCTGCAAAGGTACCGTTAACCAGCGCACCCCTTCCGGCGTCTTAATTTGAACCCGGTTAACAAAACTCCCTTTCGAGAACTGTACATCGCCGTAGTGAACATACACATCTGCTAAGCGAATTTGCTCGAACAAACCAACCCATGGAAAAAACAT
This sequence comes from Pseudomonadota bacterium, assembly GCA_040757065.1. GTDB lineage: Bacteria > Pseudomonadota > Gammaproteobacteria > Burkholderiales > Gallionellaceae > JBFLXR01. The sequence continues at coordinate 134,681 of JBFLXR010000004.1, read as the reverse complement.
GGGTTGCGAAATGACAATATTCATCAATCGATGAACTTTTCCATAAGAAGCACATCTTCGTACTTCTGATTAAGAAAATAATGCGCGTGCATACATCCCACCTCTTTAAATCCCAATCTGCGATACAGGAAGATTGCACCTTCATTGTGCGCCAACACCTCCAAGCACAGCTTTCTTAAGTTGTAAGTCTCCCGCAAGTAGGGGAATAGCATACGACAAGCTTCACTGGCAAATCCCTTACCCTGTTTATCCGGCATAACGCAGATGCCCAAACGGGTAGTTCCATTAACCTGATCGATCGCAACAGCTTGCACAAAGCCGACTGCACAACCGGTTGATTTCTCTGCAATAACGAAAAACACACTCTGACTTTCGCTGGATCTTCTCGAAAGCCACTCTCGAACCTGGGTCATCGAATTCGACCGAGGACGAGCCATTAACTGCTGTTGTATGTGAAAATTGTTGCGCAATGCATATAACAGGGGCAGGTCATCCTCTTCCCATGCTCGCAATACAATTCTATTTCCGATTATCATTTTATTTAGAAAACAAAATGTTCAGCCCTTCATGAACTGGCAAATCCGTTGAATAACTCTATCCATTTCAGGTTCGCTCAGATCATGGTAGGAAGGCAAGTTTACGGCGCGTTTGTATATATTATAACTTACTGAATTCTCTATTTTTACATCAAACATGGGCAGCATACTTAATGGCCAGAAAAAGACCCTGCCATCGATTTGATCTTCTTTGAACGACGCGAGCAACATTTCACGGTCAAAAGCGATACCCTCATCAACAACCAGCGTAGGCATCCAATAGCCGTTAACCGTACCCGGCGGCTCGGGATTCATGCTTGCCGGAAGTGAGCAAAGTCGGTCAGAGTAATAAGAAAATATGCGCCGCTTGCCGGCTATGAGTTCGGAAATACGCTCCATCTGTCCGCAACCGATGGCGGCCTGTACGTTCGACATCTTATATTTGAACCCGATCGCCTCCGGCCAGAATTGCTTCACCTGCCCGGGCGCACGACCGTGATTGCTCAACGTCAGCATCCGGTTATACAGCGCCTCATCCTGGGTAACAAACATGCCGCCCTCTCCGGTTGTAACGGTTTTTGTGCCGTGAAAGGAGAAAACGCCAAAAGCCCCCATCGTTCCCGCCCTGCGTCCATGCCAAACAGAGCCGATGGCCTCGGCTGCATCTTCAACAACTGGGATGCCATATTTCTCGCCGAGAGCGGTCAGCGCATCCATATCGCACAAATTACCGTAGAGATGTACGGCAATGATCGCCTTGGTTCTCGGCGTAATAGCGCTTTCGACTTTATTCGGATCGATACACCATGTGTCCGGACAAACATCGACAAATACTGGCTTAGCGCCTAAGTATGTTATCGGCGCAGCTGAGGCAATCCAATTGATGTCGCCTAAAATCACCTCATCGCCCAGACCAATACCCAGCGCAGACAAACCCATATGCATCGCACCGGTGCAGCTTGAGGTGGCAATTGCATATTTGACGCCGAGATGTTCCCGAAACATCGATTCGAAACGACCAATGTACTCATAACAACGCTCACCCCAACCGTTTGCGGCAGCATCGTTTGCGTACCGGCTCTCCAGCTCTGTAATCGATGGTTTTGTATAGTGGATTTTCGACATAAAATTGACCCTCAAGGGCTAGCCGCCCCCGTTTTCTCGCAAAATGCCGGGTAGCTGCGATCTTTCTCAGAAATGACCACCGGGGCAATCGGCCACTGAATAGAAAAAGCGGGATCGTTCCAGCGCACTCCTGCGGCATATTCCAGGTGAAAAGACTCGGACATTTGGTAAAACACTTCCGTTTGATCCTCCAAAGTGATGAACCCGTGCGCGCATCCTTCTGGAATATACAACGCCCGTCGATTGGCCGCCGTCAGTTCGCTGCTGAACCACTTTTTAAATGTCGTTGAATACGTACGTAAATCAACTACAACGTCAAATATTTTCCCTTGTGTACAGCGTACCAATTTTGTTTCCGCAAAAGGCGCTGCCTGATAGTGCATGCCCCGCAGCGTTCCCGCTGTTGCATTAAACGAAATATTGCATTGCGCCAAGTTTGGATTCAAACCATGGTCGATAAATTCTTTCCTACAATACGTTCTGGCAAAGAAGCCCCTATCGTCAACGACATATTCTGGTTCGATGAGGTATACGCCATCGAGAGGGGTCGGCAAAAACTTCATTCTAAAATTTGTAACGCCGGAACCGCGATAGCAAAATGCCCGCCCCATGTTCGGACATTCTCAAGCTGCTGCATGACCTCTTCGCGGATATTCCAAGGCAAAATTAAGACGACATCCGGCTGACGCATAGCGATAACGTCCGGTTGCAAGACCGGGATGTGCGAACCGGGCAAATACTTGTTCTGCTTTGAAGGTGCGGCATCGCACACGTACAGCAGCAAGTCCGGCTTAACTCCGGCATAGTTCAATAGCGTATTCCCTTTTGCTGCAGCGCCATAGGCAGCCACTTTCCTCCCTTGTCGCTTTTGCTCGATCAGAAATGCCAACAAGTCGTTTTTTACTTTATCCGCACGCGGCTGGAACGCATGGTAGGTTTCCAGCGACTGAAGACCGTGAGCGGCCTCCTTTTCGAGCAATTCGGCCACAGCCGCCTTCTCCTGATGACGGCTCCCCGTGTGACATCCGTATACGCGCAAACTCCCGCCATGCGTAGGCAGCAACTCAACATCGAACACTCGCAAGCCAGCTCGTTCAAATAGTCGGCAAACCGTATTCAACGACAAATACGAAAAATGTTCATGGTAAACGGTATCGAACTGATTCAGTTCGATCAGCTGCATCAAATGTGGGAACTCCAGTGTAATCACACCTTCCGGATTAAGCACATCGCGCAGGCCGGCAGTAAAATCGTTAATGTCCGGAACGTGTGCGTAAACATTGTTTCCCAAAATAAGATCCGCACACCGGCCCTCGCGCGCCAATTGCTGCGCGCATTGCGTACCGAAAAACTCGCGGAGTATAGGAACACCCAGTTGCTCCGCAGCATTCGCCGTACTGTCCGTAGGTTCAACCCCTAAACAGGGAATGTTTCTTGCAACAAAATTCTTTAATAAATAACCATCGTTTGCAGCCACTTCGATAACAAAATGTTCCGGTCCAAGTCCAAACCTTGAGATTACCTGGTCACAATATCGGGCAGCATGCTGTAACCAGCTTTTCGATGTGGAAGAAAAATATGCATAATCTCGGGAAAACAGATCTTCCGCCTGAGCGTAATCCTCGGTTTGCACTAGCCAGCATTCCTCGCAAACGTACAATTTAAGAGGGTAATAAACTTCAGGCTTTCGCAGTTCATCCAGACTCAGATACGCATTAGACGGCGGCGCGAATCCTAAGTCCAGAAACACATGTTTAAGATCGTTATGACAATGACGGCAATGCATACACAAATAGGTAGTAGGTTATACCGAGCACGCAATATATTGCTCTAGCTGTTTGAGCGTATATTCACGCATATCCTCGCCGCGCAAGTATGCCTTGTGCCAATCCACAATGCTTTCCAATGCTTGCTCGAGCCGCCACCTTGGCTTCCAGCTCAAACGCGAGATCGCTTTGGAACAGTCGAGTTTCAAATAGTGCGCTTCGTGTGGATGACTGGCGCTGTCTGCCTTCCAAGAGGCTCCCTCATCCCATCGATCTGTCATGTACTCGACTATCCACTTAACGGGTCGGGCGTCGTCCTCAGAGGGGCCGAAGTTCCATCCCTCGGCAAACATCGCCCCCTCATTGTATAGCCGCTCGGCCAGCATTAAATATCCCGCTAATGGTTCCAGCACATGTTGCCAAGGCCGTATTGCATTCGGGTTTCGTATTTCCACTGGGCGCTTCTCTGAAATTGCGCGCAAAATGTCTGGAATCAGCCGATCTTCAGCCCAATCCCCGCCACCGATCACATTTCCCGCGCGCGCCGAGGCGAGCGCTACGCCGTGGTTTGCATAAGCCTCTGGCGAGAAGAAGGAATGGCGATAGGCTGAAGCAACCAACTCGGCGCATCCTTTGCTGCTGCTATAAGGATCGAACCCGCCCATCGCCTCATTTTCCCGGTAACCCCAAATCCATTCGCGATTTTCATAACACTTATCGCTGGTAACGTTCAGCACCGCCCGCACACTCGGCGTATTACGAACGGCTTCCAGCAAATTTACGGTTCCGATTACGTTCGTAGTGTAGGTCTCGACAGGCTCTCGATACGAGTACCGCACCAAGGATTGCGCGGCCATATGGATTACAATCTCCGGACGATGTGCAAACAATGCAGCCTTTAATGCTGCAAGATCACGGATATCGCCTTCAATATTGGTTATCCCCCGCCCCGTATCGGCAACCTCGAATAAGCTAGGCTGGGTAGGTGGCGGCAATGAATAACCGACAACGTGCGCCCCCATCGTTTGCAACCATAAAGACAACCAACTGCCCTTAAAGCCGCTATGCCCGGTAACGAATACTTTCTTTCCCCGCCAGAATTGACAGTTCATCGCCAGACTCTCCAAGGCGCATTCCCAGAACTCCACAACTGTTCCAGAAAATTCCTGTCGCGCAGGGTATCCATCGGCTGCCAGAAGCCATTGTGGCAATATGCCGACAACTGGCCATCGTTCGCCAATTGCTCAAGAGGTGCGGCTTCCCATACCGTATCGTCGCCGCTAATCAAGTCGATAACGCGCGGCGACAAAATAAAATACCCGCCATTAATCCACCCCCGGTCGCCCTGCGGCTTTTCCTTAAAGGTTGAGATCTTGTGTTGCACCATGTCCAGCGCCCCGAACCGCCCCGGCGGTTGCACGGCAGTCAAGGTTGCCAATGTTCCTTGCGCATAATGAAAGCGAATGAGTTCCGTTATATTGACATCACTCACCCCATCGCCATAGGTAAAGCAAAAATCCTCATCGCCCAGATAATCCCGGACTCGCCTTAATCGCCCGCCCGTCATGGTTTCCTCGCCCGTATCGACAAGTGTCACCTTCCAAGGCTCAGAATTGTTCTGATGTACTTCCATTTTATTATTCAGCATGTCGAACGTCACATCCGACATATGCAGAAAATAATTGGCAAAATACTCCTTAATTAAATAACCTTTATATCCGCAGCAAATAATGAACTCATTAACACCGTAAAATGAATAGGTTTTCATAATATGCCAAAGCACCGGCTTACCGCCGATTTCCACCATAGGCTTTGGTTTCAGATGGGTTTCCTCACTAATGCGAGTTCCCAACCCACCAGCTAAAATCACCGCTTTCATATTCTCTATCGACTCTTAATACAAGGCACGTTTATCGGTTTATAAAACCACTTCCTCAACAATCAGGCTATCCAGACAAAAGGCCAACGCCTTTTCCCACTCTGGAAGCATGATCCCGAAACGCTCTGCAAGCTTCTTATTCTCAAGTACAGAGTAATTCGGCCTAGGTGCCACGGCATGATGTTCGGCTGCCGTTATCGGAACAACAATACGCGTCTCCTGCTCCACACCCCTTCTACGCACAGCCCCTATTATAGCCTCTGCAAATTCATAGCGACTAACCGAGCCGGCAGCGGTCATATTAAACACGCCGGATTCGAAATCGCCCCAACTGCGTTCACTGGCCGCCTGATGTATGGCATGCGCCGTGGCATCGGCGATGTTGCGCGCCCAAGTCGGTGCGCCGATTTGATCGGCGACGATTTTGAGTTCCTCACGCTCTTGGGCAAGCCGCAAAATCGTTTTTACAAAATTCTGCGCTCGTGCGGCATAGACCCAACTGGTGCGGAATATCAGGTAATCGCAACCGCTTTGCCGAATCGATTCGTCCCCTGCAAGTTTGCTGCGGCCGTACGTATTCAACGGATTGGGCATGTCGTCTTCAGTGTACGGTGTCATTTTCGTGCCGTCGAACACATAGTCGGTCGAATAATGCACAAGCAGTACGCCTCGTTTCTTTGCCTCTTCGGCCAACACGCCAGGAGCGGTTGCATTGACCTGCATCGCCAGCTTAACTTCGGTTTCAGCCTTATCAACTGCGGTGTAGGCAGCCGGATTCACGATCACATCCGGTTTAACCACATCTAATAATTCAATGAGCGTTTCCGGCTTGGTAAAATCGCATTGCGGGCAATCGACAGCAATCACCTCGCCCAATGGCATCAAACTGCGGGCAAGTTCCCAGCCGAGCTGTCCGTTACAGCCGGTTACCAACAGTCTCATGCAAATACTTCCGCTTTGCGAAAAGTTGGCGCAGATCGGTCTTTGGCAGAGAGGATCGGCATCGCCCCATTCAATGGCCAGTCGATCGCCAAATCGGGATCATCCCACACAATAGTACGCTCACATTCCGGCATCCAGTAATTGGTCGTTTTATAAAGAAGCTCCGCGCGCTCAGACATGACCAAAAACCCGTGAGCAAAGCCCTCCGGAATCCAGCGAATTTTCTTGTTTTCTTCCGATAAATACATCCCGGCCCACTTCCCGAAGGTTGGTGAACTGCGGCGTATATCCACTGCCACATCAAAGACCACGCCAGCTACAACTCGCACCAATTTACCCTGCGGCTGCTGAATTTGATAGTGCAAGCCGCGCAATACATGACTGGTCGAACAGGAGTGGTTATCCTGCACAAACCGGCAAGCACATCCTGTCGACTCTTCGAAACGACGTTGATTGAAACTCTCGAAAAAGAAGCCGCGCGCATCGACGTGTACCTCTGGCTCGATCACCTGCAAATCGGGAATGCAGCTACCGGTCTGCACTTAGATTACCTCACGCAGTATCTTGTACAAATACTGCCCGTACCCATTCTTGGCCAATGGCTCGGCCAGCTTTTCCAATTGCTCCGCGCCAATATAGCCGCGGCGAAAAGCAATTTCTTCCGGACAGGCAATCTTCAGCCCTTGGCGCTTTTCCAAGGTTTCGATAAACGAAGATGCCTCCAATAAGGAACTATGCGTGCCTGTGTCCAGCCATGCGTAGCCGCGCCCCATAACTCCGACATCCAGCCCCCCCCGGTCCAGATACAGTTGGATTACCGAAGTAATTTCCAGCTCGCCGCGAGCGGATGGCCTGACTTGTTTTGCGAAATCCACTACTTGCCGGTCAAAAAAATATAACCCTGTAATAGCGTAACTGGATTTCGGATGCTGCGGCTTCTCCTCAATACTGATTGCTTTACCGTTCTTGTCGAATTCGACTACACCGTAACGCTCAGGGTCATGGACATGATAAGCGAAGACTGTTGCCCCCGCCTCCTTGCTTACCGCCTTGCCAAGCAAGGCTTCAAAATTATGCCCATAAAAGACATTGTCACCCAGTACCAATGCGCAGTGATCACCATCAATAAAGCTTTCACCGATCAAGAAAGCTTGCGGCAACCCGTCCGGCGATGGCTGCACGGCGTAACTCAAGCTTAGCCCCCACTGCGAACCGTCGCCCAATAATTGTTCGAAGCGCCCGATGTCCTGCGGGGTGGAAATAATCAGAATATCGCGAATCCCCGCCAGCATCAGCGTCGACAGCGGATAGTAGATCATCGGCTTGTCATAGACCGGCAGCAATTGCTTGGAAATAGCCTGGGTTACCGGATACAGCCGCGTGCCGGAACCACCGGCCAGAATTATGCCCTTCATACTGCCCCCCGGTTCGCATAGTTTTGCTGAACCCAGTTTTGGTATTCACCACTCATCACCGCCTCGACCCATTCGGTATGGTCAAGATACCACTCCACCGTCTTGCGCAGACCGGTTTCGAAGGTTTCTTGCGGCTTCCAGCCGAGTTCGCGCTCGATCTTGCCGGCATCGATGGCGTAGCGCTTATCGTGACCGGGACGATCCTGTACATAAGTCATGAAGCGGCTATGCGGGGCACTCTGCGGGCGCAACTCGTCCAGAATCCCGCAAATGGCCTGCACCACCTCGAGATTGGTTTTCTCGTTCCAGCCGCCAATGTTGTAGGTTTCACCCAACTGCCCGTTTTCCAGCACCAAACGCAATGCGCGGGCATGGTCTTCGACATACAGCCAGTCGCGGATGTTGTCGCCTTTGCCGTAAATCGGCAAAGGTTTGCCGTTCACCGCATTCAAAATCATGAGCGGGATCAGTTTTTCAGGAAAATGGTACGGGCCATAGTTATTCGAACAGTTGGTCGTGACTACGGGCAAACCATAAGTATGGTGCCAGGCGCGCACCAAATGATCGGATGAGGCTTTGCTGGCAGAATACGGCGAATTCGGTTCGTATGCCGTTTCTTCGGTGAAGAAGCCGGTCTCGCCTAAGCTACCGTACACTTCGTCGGTGGAAATGTGGTGAAAGCGGAACCCTGACTTGCGCTCGCCCTCCAACCCATTCCAATAGGCACGCGCAGCTTCCAACAGGGTATATGTACCAACAATATTGGTCTGGATAAACGCCGCGGGACCGCTGATCGAGCGATCGACATGCGATTCTGCCGCGAGATGCATGACCGCATCCGGCTGGTGCTCGCGAAACACCCGCGCCACCTCCGATGCATCGCAAATATCAACGTGCTCAAAACGGTAACGGGGATCGGCAGCGACCGACTCCAGCGAACGCAGATTGCCAGCGTATGTCAGCTTATCCACATTCACCACGGCATATTCAGTCTCGTGAATAAACTGCCGTACCACGGCCGAGCCGATAAACCCGGCACCGCCGGTAATGAGGATTTTCTTCATGCAAAAACAAGACCGTTAAGTTCGGGAAAGACCGGCAAAGTTTACCATAAATCCATGCCCCGACTTTACGCTGCCCTCTGCAAAGAAAAACTTTCCAACTCCCCGCGCCGCTGATAAGCCGCGTCGAATACCGTCTCCAGAGCAGCATTGACGCCTCGGCAGCCTTCTACCACCCGACGTGACCATTCGAAATACTCGCGCTTGCGCTCCATATCCCAGTGCTTGGGCGGGCTATTCAGCAATGAGTGCAGATTGGAAGTTTTATCAGCGATGCGTAGCATTTTGGCGCGCGGCGATTTAAGAGAGGCATTAAATTGTTGCAACAACTTGCGCTCCGGCTTGGGTATCGACATATCGTCGGTCACCTCCTGCACCAGGTTTGCCACATCTTCGCCAAAGCGCAGACACAACTCATCGTAGCCGACACCTTGGTCTTCCATCGTATCGTGCAACAAAGCTGCTATAACCAGATTCGGATCTTTCCCTTCGGTCGCGGTCGCAATTAAGCGAGCCACTTCAGTGACGTGATTGAGATACGGCTCGGCCAATTCGCCTTTGCGTCGCTGATGAACATGCTTAACAGCAGCGTAATCCAGCGCCTCGGCAATTCTGACAATATCGTTCCCCATTATGCTCTCCTATTTGTAGTGCGGTCGGTATAAACCGACACTGGCATATTAAAAAGAAGAGCCGACGTCCGACATCGGGTTCGAGAGGTTATTGCGCAGCGTTCCCCCCTAAAAAACGCAAGGGGAAACCCTACGGTTTGTGTCAGGTCACTCCTGCGGTGGCGGCGCGCCTTCCAGAGAAGACACCAGATTGATGGCGAAACGGGTGAGTTGCGCCCCGGTCTGCAAATTCAATTTACGCTTGATGTTGGCACGGTGCGCCTCGATCGTTTTCACACTGCGGGACAGCTTCTCGGCAATTTCACTGGTTCCCATACCCATACCGATCATGTGCAGAATTTCAAACTCTCCCGGCGTCAGCCCGGCAACCGGGGAAGTCGCAGTCTTACCGTGCATCATTTTTTGCAACATGCGGGTGCGGATTTTGTCGCTGACATACAACTCACCGCGCAGAATCTGCCGGATGGCATACAGCAAGGTATCCGTTGCTGCCTGCTTCATGATGTAACCGCGCGCACCGGCACGCAAGGCAGGCTCGGCATATACCGACTCGTCGTGCATGGAAACCATCAGCACCGGCAAGTCAGGCGAATCGAATTGCAGCTTTTTGATCAGCTCGAAGCCGGATTCGCCGGACAGCGACATATCGACGATCGCCAGATCGTGACGGCATGCTCGATTCGCCGCCATCGCCTCACCGATACTGCTGGCTTCGCAGCAAACGTGCAAATCGGCTTCGCGGTTAATCAGCATCGCCAAACCCTCGCGCACGACCGGATGGTCGTCCACGATCAGAATCTTGGCTTTTTCAGGCAACTTGTCGCTCATGTGCATATTGTACAGGCAAATGTACCGTTATGCGCGTCCCGCCGGCATGGGGCGATTGCACGCTCAGATCCGCACCGATCAGGGCAGCCCGATACTGCATGGTATACATACCGATACCCGGCTTATGCCCCTCTCCGCCCGCCTGAATTCCGGAACCGTTATCCTCGATTTCCATCGTCCTGCCCTCCGCATCGGTATTCAGCGTCAATCTTATCCGGCTGGCATTGCCGTGCCGGATGGCATTATTCACCGCTTCTTGCGCAATGCGGAACAGGTGAACGCCCTCTTCGAAACTTTCCTGGGCAATCACTGCTTGTCCAGCGACGAATTCGCATTCAATCCCGTAGACGGAACGGACATTCTCCGCAAATTTGTTCAGCATCGCCTCCAGCCCGCTTTCCTTCAGCTCGACCGGGTACAAGCCATGTGCCAACTGTCTGGTTTTGGAAATCGCCTCATTGACGAGTGCGGTAATCTTGGACATCTCTCGCTGGTCGATCTTATCGTTATTTTTTAATTTCTGCGCCAACACCTCGGACATAAACGCCACCCCAGTCAAATGCTGACCGAGATCGTCGTGCAGCTCCTGTCCGATCCGCTGCTGCGTCTCCTCGCTAATACTGATAATTCTGCGTTCGGCTTCACCGGCCCGGTTCAGTGCCGCCTCGGCCGTGCGGTGCGCCACGACCAATGAGCGCAAAGCCTCTTTATAAGCCGACACATCCTCGAACACCACCAACAAGTGTGGTTCGCCATGCTGCCGCATAATCCGGCTCATCGCCGCAATGCACCAGATTTCCTCCCCGCGTAAATTGCGCACCGGAAATTCCAGCTTCTGGGTTTTCCCCGTTGTCAGCGCCTGCTCGGCTGCCGCAAACCAGTCCGGCTCATACCCCCCTTCGTCGCGGCGGAAATTGAACGCCAACAAGCGCACCAGCGGTGCGCCGACGATTCTGGCCGCCGCTGGATTGGCCATCGAACACGACCCCGATTCCTTGAACACCATAATTCCGGCATCGGTATTGGTAATAATCGACTGATTCAGTTCCGATAGGGAGTGCAAAGCGATTTCGGCGCTTTTTCTACGACTGATCTGTGCATCCATCAGATAGCAGAATACTTGATACATGACGACCGCCGAAAAGAAACGCCACACAACCGTCGCCACGTGCAAGTCATCCGGTATTTGAAGCAATCCAAGATGCGTTTTCAGCAAAGGCGTCAAGAACGCCAACAAATATGAGAACCGTCGCTCCACATAAATCAGCGACAAATAGATGACCGACAAATAAAACAGGGTGAACGGAATATCCGGGCCGGTCGCGTAATCCAGATACAACAAAACGACCTGCAGAACGACCAGACCCAGCCCGGCGTTGAATTGCGGCTGTCGGCGCACAAAAGCATCCAGCTTCTTAATCTGTTTCGGCAGCTTCATTAACTTACTTTCGGTTCCCTTGATCGCAGTCCCGTTATTGGACAATCCGCAAGTTTCTAGTATATCTTTTATCCGGTGGCGAGGTGATAATACCGACCCTTCGTAAAAACATACAATTAGACGCTTTTTCATGCCGGAAGTTCTACTCGTCAAAACCTCTTCGATGGGCGATGTGCTGCACAACCTGCCGGTTGTCAGCGACATTCTGCAACATCACCCCGGAACCAAGCTCGATTGGGTAGTAGAAGAAGCATTTGCCGCACTGCCCGCGCTGCACCCCGGGGTGCGCGAAGTCATTCCGGTTGCAATTCGGCGTTGGCGCAAATCCTTCGCGGCTGCGCGCCCGGAAATGAAGGCTTTCCGCAACCACTTATCCGCCCGACATTACGATCTTGTGCTGGACACGCAGGGACTGTTCAAAAGCGCAGTGATTGCCCGCTTTGTCCGTGCGCCGCATTGCGGCTACGATTGGAGTAGCGCGCGCGAACCGCTGGCAAGCCTGTTTTATGAGCGCAAATTCTCCGTTCCCAAGCAGTTGCATGCGGTGGAACGCAACCGTCGCCTCGCCGGACTGGCCCTTGGGTACACGCCGCAAGGCGAACCGAATTACGGCATCGTCGCGCCGCCGCTCACCTTACCGTGGCTCCACACAGAGCCCTATGTCGCGTTGTTGCACGCCACCAGCCGCGACGACAAACTCTGGAACGAAGCCAACTGGGTTGCGCTCGGCCATCGCCTGTATGCTGCCGGACTACGCAGCATCCTGCCATGGGGTAGCGATACCGAGCGCCAACGGGCCGAACGACTGGCGCAAGCGATTCCCGGAGCCTTCTGCGCACCGCGTCTCAACCTTCGGGAAGCTGCTGCACTTCTCGGCAACGCACGTGCTGCCGTCGGGGTCGACACCGGACTTGCGCATCTGGCGGCCGCACTGAATGTGCCGACCATCGGCATTTATACCGCCACCGACCCCGGCCTCACCGGCCTTTATGCCGGAGTAAACGCTCACAATCTCGGCAGCTCCGGCAAACCGCCAAGCGTCGAAGAGGTAGTCGCCATCCTTAACCGCGCGGGGCTGCATGTCTAGTACCCGACTCGGCTACCGACTGCTACTCTGGTTATTGCTGCCCTATGTGGTATTTCACCTGCTATGGCGAGCCCGCAAGCAACCGGAATATTTGCAGCATATCCCCGAGCGCTTCGGTTTTTACCGCTCTTATCCGCAACAGCCCTTGATTTGGCTGCATACCGTCTCGGTCGGCGAAACCCGCGCCGCAGCGAGCCTAGTTGAAGCGCTGCTGCAAGCCTATCCCGATCATCAGTTATTGCTGACGCATACTACGCCGACCGGTCGGGCGACCAGCATGCAACTCTATGGCGACCGCGTACTGCGGGTTTATTTGCCTTACGACTACCCGTTTGCCGTGCGACGTTTTCTGCGCCATTTCCGTCCGACCGTCGGCATTTTGCTCGAAACCGAGATCTGGCCGAACCTGATTGCCGCCTGCAAAGCAGCCTCTGTTCCCTTACTGCTGCTTAACGCGCGTCTGTCGGAAAAATCGGCACGCCGCTACGCGCGCCACGCAGACCTGTCCCGCGCCGCACTACAGGATTTAACTCTAGTCGCCGCACAAACCGAAGCCGATGCCGCACGTCTGCGTGCGCTGGGGGCAACCGACCCAACGGTTATGGGCAACCTCAAATTCGACTTCACTCCCCCTGCCACCCAGATTGAAGTGGGCGCACACTTGCGCAAATTATGCGGTGACCGTTTTATTCTGCTTCTCGCCAGCACCCGAGAAGGCGAAGAGGCACTGCTGCTCGACGCCCTGCATGACGCAACGTTACCCAACCTGTTATGCGTGCTGGTACCGCGCCATCCGCAGCGGTTTGACGAGGTCGCCGAACTGATACAACAAAAAGGCTTCCGCTTTCAGCGGCGTAGCGACAATGCGCCCGTTGCAGCCGATACTGAAATTCTGTTGGGCGACAGCATGGGAGAGATGTTCGCCTATTATGCAGCCTGTGACCTCGCCTTCATCGGAGGTAGCCTGTTACCCTTTGGCAGCCAAAACCTGATCGAAGCTGCGGCTGTCGGTAAGCCCATCCTGATCGGGCAACATACCTATAACTTTGCACAAGCCGTTGAGCAAGCCTTGGCTTGCGGTGCAGCCCATCAAATCGGAAGTGCGGAAGAATTAATCCGGCAAGTTGGCCGTCTTGCAGCCGACCCGGCAACGCGCAGCACGATGGGGCAGGCCGGACTGCGCTTTGTTGCCGAGAATCGGGGCGCCACGCAGCGCGCACTTACCTGCATTCAGTCCATCGTTAAATAAAGTCGCCAAATAAAAAGGCCGACTTGCGTCGGCCTTTTTCGTTTACGCCAGAAAGCGCTACTTATTCAGCCAGCGCGCTGCATCCAACGCGAAATAGGTCAAGATACCGTCCGCACCGGCACGCTTAAACGCCAGCAGCGATTCCAACACACAGGCTTCTTCGTTCAGCCAGCCGTTTTGTGCCGCCGCCTTCAGCATAGCGTACTCGCCGCTGACCTGATACACGAAGGTCGGTGCCTTGAATTCGTCTTTCACCCGACGCACGATGTCCAGATAAGGCATGCCCGGTTTAACCATCACCATGTCCGCGCCTTCCTGCAAGTCGAGACCGACTTCCCACAGCGCCTCGTCGGTATTCGCCGGATCCATTTGATAGGTGTACTTATTACCCTTGCCCAGATTACCGCTGGAACCGACCGCATCGCGGAAGGGGCCGTAGAAGCTGGAGGCGTATTTGGCGGAATAAGCCATGATGCGGGTATGGATGCACCCCTTACGATCCAGCGCAGCGCGCACGGCGGCAATCCGTCCGTCCATCATGTCGGAAGGCGCAACGATGTCCGCCCCGGCGGCGGCATGCACCTGCGCCTGCTGCGCCAGCACGGAGACCGTTTCGTCGTTCATCACATAGCCTTCGGCATTGATCAGGCCATCCTGACCGTGGCTGGTATAAGGATCAAGCGCAATGTCGGTCATGATGCCGAGTTCCGGGAAGCGCTGTTTCAGCGCCGCCACCACGCGCGGCACCAGACCTTCCGGGTTCAGCGCCTCACGGGCATCTTCGGTTTTCAGGCTACTATCGATAACCGGGAACAACGCCATCACCGGAATGTCCAGCTTCACGCATTCTTCCGCCTGAACCATCAGCTTATCCAAAGTGACACGCTTCACGCCCGGCATGGAAGCAACGCTTTCTTCGCGGTTTTCGCCGTCCAGCACAAAAACCGGGTAAATAAAATCGGCGGGCGTCAGCAACGTTTCGCGCATCAGATCGCGCGAAAATGCGTCGCGGCGCATGCGACGCATGCGCTTGTGTGGGTATTGTCCGAGTGTGTGCATGACTGCCTCTAAAAAATATTAGAATTTTTTAAAATTTATGGAACTAATTTTATATCCGTAACTCTGAGCATACAGATAACGCGAGTTATCTCCCGTTTCTCCTCCCTGAGCGGGTGTCTTAACTCCCCAATTGTTAAGACCTTCTGCCCCTGACCTCCCCCTTTGGTTCAGGGGCGTTTTTTTTGCCTGCTTGCAGCCGGTCAGTCGGCGCTCACTTCCTCATTGCTGCCGAACCAGCCTGCAATCACGTTTTCGGCCTCTTCAACCCCCATCTTCTTCAGACTGGAGAACAACTGTACCGAACAATTCGGGTAGTGCGCATCGAGGTGCGATTTTACACGCCGCAGGGTCAGCGTCGCTTGCTGGCGGCTGAGCTTGTCCGACTTGGTCAACAGCACATGCACCGGTTTGCCGGTCGGGGCAAACCAATCGAGCATGTACTCATCGAGCGGCGTCAGCGGATGACGTGCATCCATAATTAGAACCAGCCCGCACAGCGCCTCACGGGTTTGCAGGTAGCACCCCAGCAGCTCCTGCCAATGTTGCTGGATATCCGGCGGCACTTTGGCGTAGCCGTAACCCGGCAAATCGACCAGAAAGCGTGCATCGCCTAACTCGAAATAGTTGATGTGCTGAGTGCGCCCCGGTGTTTTACTGGTAAACGCCAGCCGGGTGTGATTAGCTAACGTATTGATCGCACTGGACTTCCCTGCGTTCGAGCGACCGGCAAAGGCCACCTCCTTGCCGCCATGCAGCGGCAAGTCGCGCAGGTGATTGACCGTAATGAGAAACTTGGCTTTGGAGAACAGTCCCATTTACCAGGCCGCAAAAATTTTATCGGCCGCCGCGATGGTACGGTCGATGTCCTCGTCGGTATGCGCCGCCGAGACGAAGCCCGCTTCGAAGGCCGAAGGCGCCAGATACACCCCTTCGTCCAGCATAGCGTGGAAGAAGCGGTTGAACGCCTCTTTGTCGCATTGCATCACTTCGGCATAGCTGGTCGGCGGAGTCGCGCTGAAATACAAGCCGAACATGCCGCCGACCGACTGAGCGCAGAACGGGATGCCATGCTTCTGCGCACTGGCGGACAAGCCGGCAGTCATCTTTTCGGCTAATTGTTCCAAACGCGCGTAGAACCCCGGAGCCTGTACCAGCTTGAGGGTCGTCAAACCGGCCGCCACTGCCACCGGATTGCCGGACAGGGTGCCCGCCTGATAAACCGCACCCAGCGGAGCCAGACATTGCATAATGTCGCGGCGACCGCCGAAAGCTGCGGCAGGCAAACCGCCGCCCATCACTTTGCCCAGCGTCACCAAATCGGGTTTGATACCGAAGTAACCTTGCGCGCCTTGCAAGCTGACGCGGAAGCCGGTCATCACCTCGTCCAGAATCAATACTGCACCATGCTGGGTGCACAAATTGCGCATTGCATCGAGGAATTCGCGCTTCGGCTTAATCAGATTCATGTTGCCGGCCACCGGCTCGACAATCACAGCAGCAATTTCATGCCCGACTTCGGCAAAAGTGCGCTCCAACCCGGCCACATCGTTGTAATCCAGCACGGTAGTCAGTGCGGCGATTTCCGCCGGCACGCCGGAAGAGCTGGGCTGGCCGAAGGTCAGCGCACCGGAACCGGCCTTAACCAACAATCCGTCGGCGTGACCGTGGTAGCAGCCCTCGAATTTGATAATGCGGCTGCGACCGGTGAAGCCGCGCGCCAGACGAATCGCGCTCATGGTCGCCTCGGTGCCGGAACTCACCAGCCGCACCATTTCCAGACTCGGCAGCAACTTGCACAGCAATTCGGCCATTTCCAATTCGGTCGCAGTCGGTGCGCCGAAACCCAGTCCGGCAGCCGCCGCGTCCTGCACGGCTTTCACCACTTCCGGGTGGCTGTGGCCGACGATCATCGGCCCCCAGGAACCCACATAATCGATGTACTGCTTGTCGTCGGCATCCCATACGTATGCGCCCTGACCGCGCTTGAAAAACAGCGGCGTACCGCCCACCGAGCGGAATGCGCGCACGGGAGAATTCACCCCGCCGGGGATCACGCGCTGGGATTGTTCGAACAACTCTTGATTATGCGAAGTCATATTGCCTCTTCCTGCCTGAATAATTTCGAAAATTCTTGTGCGCCGGCCGCAATGTCGGGGGCATCGAACACCGCAGAAATCACTGCCAACGCGTCCGCGCCAGCTTCGATCAGTATGGCGCCATTCTGCGCAGTCACCCCGCCGATCGCCACCACCGGAACATTTAACGTGCGGCGTGCCTCTCGCAACAATCCAAGTTCCGCGGTTACCGCCTCCGGCTTCACCCGTGAAGAAAAAAATGCACCGAACGCAACGTAATCCGCACCGGCTTGCTTCGCTGCCCGTGCCAAATCCATACGATTATAACAAGAGACACCGATCAGCTTGTGCGTACCCAGCACGGTGCGCGCTGCGACAATCTCACCGTCTTCCGCACCGAGGTGTACACCGTCCGCCTCAACCGCTTGCGCCAGCAGCGCATCGTCGTTGACGATGTACGTCGCGCCGTATTCGCGCGTCAGTGCACGCAAAGCGAGCACCTGCTCGCGTCGCAACCCCGCATCGGCCAGCTTGCTGCGGTATTGCAGCACCCGAGCGCCGCCCTGCAGAGCCAGACGGCTTCGCCGCAGCAACTCGGCAGTATCGGCACAATCCGGAGTAATTGCGTACAGCCCGGCAATCTTAGTGACGGATTTCTCCGGCATCCTCTTCCTCACGCGCCCAGAACAAGCGATCTGGAATGTGCTGCCCCATGCCGGGACGAAAGCCGTACTGCAAAGTCTGCCACGTGTATTCCTGCGCTTCGTGTACCGCTTCCTCTATCGGCAAACCGTTCGCCAGCAGCGCCGCCACAGCCGAAGCCAGCGTACAGCCGGAACCGTGATAAATTCCCGGCAGACGCGGCCAGGTATCGCTGCGGATAATGCCGCGTTCGCCGTATAAGGTATTAATGACCTTCGGGGTATTCTCGTGTGTGCCGGTTACCAGCACATATTCGCACCCCAATTCAACAATGCGGCGTGCGCTTTCGAACAGATCGGGATTATCGTCTTCGTTGTCCTCGTCCTGCACCAATCGGCGCACTTCGATACTGTTCGGCGTCAGAATGGTAGTTTGCGGCAACAGCAATTCGCGCATCGCATCCACCATTTCTTCGTTCGCCAGCTCATCGCCGCGCCCGGAAGCCAACACCGGATCCAGCACCAGCGGAATATCGGGATAGTCGGAAATAATTTCGGCGATGGCGGCGATATTTTCCACACTGCCCAGCATCCCGATCTTAAACGCCGCCACCGGCATATCTTCCAGCACGGTGCGCGCCTGATCGACCACCAGTTCGGTATCGATAGACTGAATATCTTCCACGCCGGTGCTGTCCTGCACCGTAACAGCCGTCACCACCGACAACGGATGGCAGCCGATGCTGGCAATAGTCAGCAAGTCGGCTTGCATCCCCGCCCCGCCGGTCGGGTCGGTCGCAGAGAAAGTCATGACGATGGGAGGAATCGGAGGCATCGCAACACACTCAAAATCAATGGACTGCGATTTTACCCGAAATCGGGGGCTGCCGTTGCAGCATAAAATCCCAGCTCGCACATGAACGGCCTCCCCCTCCCACACCCCGATCCACCTTTATGAGAAAATACGCGAATCCATAAACCGACGCCCGGCCTGCCCGCTTGAGATTTATCGCCAACTCGGATGAACAGCAGAACCTACTATACTCATTTAGAATCGCTGCGTGGGTTAGCGGCCTTAATGGTCGCGGTGATCCACTCATACATCGCGCTCTCATTCAGCGGTATCGATAAGCTATGGACGCTCCCGCTCTGGTCGGTCGAAGCATCCGATGCATTATTCGCAAAGTTGATTCTGATTTTCAGCAACGGCACGTCTGCCGTCACCATTTTTTTCGTGCTAAGCGGCGTTGTACTCGGCCTCTCTCTCGATGCCGATGCACATAGCTTCCCGAAGAAATATACCGCCTTCCTCATTAAGCGAATTTTCCGAATCTATCCGGCACATTTATTCGTATTGCTTGGAATCTGCGTTTTGCTTTTCTTCTCGGGCTGGCTGAATCCAGGCACGTTCGAACGCGCCTCAGTATGGTACAACTGGTACTACCGCCGCCCGCCAGACGCGCACGCTGTACTGGAGAATGCGTTGCTGTTTCAATGGTTTCTTAACCCGGTCACTTGGACATTAGCCGTCGAAATGGCCGTGGCACTGGTTTTCCCCATTCTGCACGCAGCCTCTCGCCTTCCATACCGGCCCGCAATCGTTCAATCCGCGATATTGATCGTCTTGATCGCAACACCGGCACTCTTTCCGCAGAACAAGGTACTGCTGCCTCACCTATATAAATTTTATGTCGGCTTACTGCTCCCGGTTTACGGCATAACGATCGCCGAATGGTTTACGAAACACCTCGCGTTCGTCCGACTTTCCAGCGGCATACCGTTTCTTCTCGCACTAGCGGCTTTATTGATCGAGCCGGAGCTGGTGCGCATGGAAGCAATCGACCCGATTTCGCAAACCATAGGCGCGGCGCTACTGATCTATCTGCTCACTCACCGCAACGCCGGATGGTTGTTTCATTTGCACGCAATCAAGAAACTGGGGCAGTACAGTTATAGCTTCTACTTGCTGCATTTCCCCATACTTTGGTTCGGCTACTACATGCTGCACAGCTTGCCGGCTGGAGAAGCACTCATCCTGAGATATGCTTTGCCGGTCTCGACCGCCATGTGCCTGATAACGATTGCAATCGCCTATCTTTTTGCAGCCCTCAATTACCGGCTGATCGAAAAACCCTTTATCCTGATCGGGCGTCATTTGGCGAAGCGCGTTAGCGACAGCGCGGGAAACTCGCCTCGCCGGGTCTAACGCATAGCATGCGCCGCCAGTTTGGCGAAATCGGCCACGCCGAGGTTTTCTGCGCGCAGTTGCGGATCGATGCCGAGTGCCGCGAAATCGGCATCGGCGAAATACCCTTTGAGGGTGTTGCGCAGGGTCTTGCGTCGCTGAGAAAAGGCCGCGGTGACAATCTCGGCATAACGCGCCCGATGTTCATTTTTCACCAGCAATTGCGACTGCGGCAAGGGAATCATGCGCACGATGGCGGAATCGACTTTGGGCGCAGGCCGAAAAGACTCCGGCGGCACGTCGAGCAGTTTTTCCATATAGAAGCGCGCTTGCAGCATGGCAGACAGGCGGCCGTAGGCTGGAGTGGACGGCTCGGCCACCATACGCTCGACCACTTCATCTTGCAGCATAAAGTGCATGTCGGTAATCCGGTCGGCGTAATCCGCAAAATGAAACAGCAAGGGCGAAGAAATGTTATACGGCAAATTGCCGACGATGCGCAGCGGCACGGGCAATTCAGCGAAATCGAATTTCAGCGCATCCCCGGCATGGATCACCAGCTTGTCTTGCGGATAGTCTTTTTCCAGCCGGGCAATGATGTCGCGGTCGATCTCGACCACATGCAAAATGTTCAGCCGCTTAAGCAGCGGACGCGTCAATGCGCCCAGCCCGGGGCCGATCTCCACCATGACATCGTCCGGCTGCGGGTGTATCGCCGCGATGATGTCGCCGATGATGCGCTCATCGACGAGGAAATTTTGCCCGAAGCGTTTGCGTGCCTTATGCATCATGGGAGTCGTCCGCCTTGAGATCGAGTTGCGCCAGTTGTTGTTTGAATTGCTGCTCTGCCTGTTTACGCTTGGCCTTTTCGGTCTTTTCATGCACCCCGGCGCCACCTTGCCTCTGCACCAGAGCCAGCACCACTTGGTTGCGCGGCTTCGCCGGTTTGATCGTTTTTTCGTTCATGCCCGCGCCTCGCATTCGGCCATCTGCTGCGCGACTTTAATCGCTTCCAGCAAGCTGCCGACCTCGGCCTTGCCGGTACCGGCAAGTTCCAGCGCGGTGCCGTGATCGACTGAAGTGCGGATCACCGGCAAACCCAGCGTGATGTTGACGCCCTGCCCGAAGGTAGCATGTTTCAGCACCGGCAAGCCCTGGTCGTGATACATCGCCAAGACGGCATCGGCCTCTTGCAGGCGATGTGCCGCAAACAAGGTATCGGCAGGCAAAGGTGGGCTGATGCGCATACCTTCTGCCCGCAATTTATCCAGCACCGGGATCATCACATCCAACTCTTCACGACCCAGATAGCCGCCTTCCCCGGCATGCGGATTCAGACCCGCGACCAGAATACGCGGCTGCGCCAAACCGAAGCGACGCACCAAATCACCGTGCAGAATGCGCAAGACGCTCTCCAGCAATGCCGGTGTAATCGCGTCGGCCACTTCACGCAACGGCAAATGGGTAGTCGCCAAGGCGACGCGCAAGCTGCCGCCGGCCAGCATCATCACGACCTGCGGAGTATCGGTTTGTTCGGCAAGATATTCGGTATGCCCGGTAAACGGAATGCCCGCATCGTTGATGACGCCTTTGTGCAAAGGCGCAGTGACCATGCCGCCGAATTCGCCCGATTGGCAACCCTGCAACGCCCGTTGCAATATTGCCAGCACATAGCGGCTATTGGCGGGATTCAAGCGACCGGATTCCGCCGGCTGAGCCAGCGGCACATGCAGCACGCGCAGTGTGCCGGCGGGAAGCGGTGTCGTTTCGCCGGGAACATAATCCTGCAATCCGACCGTCAGCCCGAGCTGGGTCGCGCGTTGTACTAACAGTGCCTTATCCGCCAGCACCACCACCGGCAATCCGTACTGCGCCAACTGCAAGCAAAGATCGGGGCCAATCCCGGCAGGCTCGCCGGAGGTCACCGCAAGCAAGGTCGAGCGGCTCACTGTTCCCGGTATTCGATATAGGCGCGGTCGCGCAACTGGCGCAGCCAGTCCTGCCACTGTTCGTCGCCTTTCAGTGCACGAATCGCCGTGCGAGCTTGCTGGCGCTTCTGCTCGTTGGTGACATCGTTGTTGCGTCGCTCGACCACCTGAATCAAATGCCAGCCGAATCCGGTCTGCACTGCATCGCTCATTTGGCCCGGCAGTAATTTATCCATTGCATTCTGGAATTCGGTCACAGTATCGCCGGGAGAAATCCAGCCCAGATCACCACCCTGCGAGGCGCTGCCGTCTTGCGAGAAACGGCGCGCCTGCTCGGCAAAATCGCCGCCGTTTTCGATGCGCTGCTTAATCTCCAGCAAACGGCGACGCGCTTCGCTTTCCGGCACCAGTTCGCTGGTCTTAATCAGGATATGCCGCACATGAGTTTGCGTAATGAGCACCGGGCTGTTGCGGTCACGCTTTTCGATCAGCTTCAGGATATGGAAGCCGCCCGGACTGCGGATAATCTGACTGACTTCGCCGGGACGCAACGCACGCAGCACTTCGGCAAAGGCCGGCGGCATGCGATCGGAAGGACGCCAGCCCAGATCGCCGCCCTGCATAGCATCGTTGGCATCGGAATAACCCGCCGTGACTTGCGCGAAATTCGCGCCCTTTTGCAATTGATGCATAGCTTCTTCGGCACGTTGCTGTCTGGCGCGAATCTGGTCGGCGCTAGCCTGCTCCGGCACGACGACGAGAATATGCGCAAGATGAAACTCTTCGCCCTTCCCGCCTTGTTTGGCCTGATTCGCCAGATAGTTATCGATTTCGCCGTCGCTGATCAGCAGCTTGCTGTCCACCTCGCGTTCGCGCAGACGCGCGCCAATAATTTCGCGGCGGATGTCTTCGCGAAATTTCTTGTAATCGATCCCCTCCCGTTCCAGGCGAAGGCGAAACTCCTCCTGCGAAGCGATCTTGTTTTGTTCCATGATGCGTTGAATCGCGCGATCGAGCTGCGCATCGTCCACGCGCACACCGTTTTCTTTGGCGAACTGCTGTTGCAGCATTTCCATGATGGCGCGTTCCAACACTTGTTTTTCCAGCACATCGGCAGGCGGCAGTTGTGTTCCCTGCTGACGCAGAATGCGATTAGCCTCGGCCACCCGTTCGCTCAACTCGTAGCGCGTAATCACATCGTCGTTGACTACCGCCGCAATCTGATCGACCGGCGCGACCTGTTTTTGCGGGTCGACCGCATACGCGGGAAACGCCAGCGAAGCCGCCAGCAAGCCCATCTGCAACACTCTGTTATGCAACATATCGCTCTCGTTTAAACTTATTGCAAGCCTTGCGGAGCCTGATCCGCAGACATTTCGTTGGTTTTGGCGTAACCGGGCACGCTGGTGCGCAGCACTGCCAACGCATCCGAACCAACCCGCATCAACCCGTTCATTTCCAGTTGAATAAAGAACCCCGTCACCGACTGCTGAACCGTCGTTGCATAGCGCTGCGCCACGAATCGCAAAGTCCAGCAATCCTGATTATACTCGACCCCACCCAACGCCTCCAGCAAGCGACCGTCCTGCAAGGAAAAATTCCAGCGTCCGACAGCATCCCAACGCGCCGTCAACGGCCATTGCGTGGACAAATCGACCTGCCGCAAAGTATTGCGGGTATAGCGGTAACTGGCATTCAATACTTTTCCCGGTTCCGGCTGATAGCGCAGCGAAGCATTCATCACCTCGCTGCGCGTCTTGCTCGGATTGTATTGATAAGAAGCATCGACCGTCCATTCCTTGGTCGGCCGCCCAGTAATCGCCAGCAGCACATCCGACTTGTTGTTGGTCGTGGTCGGTGCCACCAAATTGACTTGCGGCGACAAGAAACTGAATCGTTGCCCGAGCGCAAAGCGAATGCGCTCGAAACCGTCGTCTCCCTGAATCAGGCGCGAAATCATGGCCGCCGTTACCTGATTGGCATCGCCAACCCGGTCACTGCCGAAGAAACGGTTTTCAGAGAAAATTTGCGCAAAGTTGAATGGCACCTGCACCGTATCGAACACCGGCAGGTTCGCCTGATTGCGATACGGCACATAAACGTAATAGGCGCGCGGTTCCAGCGTTTGGATATAACCGTCGCCGCTCCACTCCGTATCCCGCTCGAATACCATGCCGCTGTCGAGACTGAAGATCGGCACATTGCGGGAGGCCGTTGCCGGCAGACCGGCATTATTGTTCACACCGAGAGCGTAATGCGTACTGTGCATCCCGATTTTCGGCGTAACGAAGTAACCCGGTTCGTTCAGCAAAGGATAGGCCGCAGACGGATAAAACACGATACGCTGCCCGTTCACCGCGGTCGGATGCCGGAAATCGACGTATTCGCTTTTCAAATCCAAATTCGCATTGCCGATATCCTGCATCGCGGTCAGCGTCAACTGCGGTAGACGCCGGTATGGCACGCCAATCGGCGCAGCCGGATCCTGCAAAGTCTGAAACCGCTGGAAACGCAATGCGGAAGACCACCAGCCAGCCCCATAGGAAATGGAACCGTCTTGAATAAGATTGACCTGCGAACTGCCTGTGATAGCAGTCGAAAAATCGCGCAAATAATCGTTATCCGACACGCGGCTATAGTTAATACTCCCGGCAAATCCTGCGCCGAGACTTTGCTGGTGCAAAAGCGAAAAGCGCGACCTGTTGGTTCGCGTCAGACTATCGTTCGGCAAATAATCCAGATTGAGTTTTCCCTTATAACCGGATTCGAGATACCGAAATTCGTTTTGCAGCAGCACCCCGCGTTTGAACATCGCGCGCGGCGAGATTGTCGCGTCCATATCCGGGGCGATGTTCCAATAATACGGAATGGTAATTTCGCTGCCGCCCTTGCTGGTACTACCGAAGGTCGGCCCGAGGAAGCCGGATTTGCGTTGGTCGTTCAGCGGAAAATCCATCCACGGCGTGTACAAAATCGGGGTGCCCTTGAACTCGATATAGGCATTGCTGGCCTCGCCGATCTGCCGCTCGCGGTCGATGCGCAACTCGCCCATATGCATCTTCCAATCGTCGTTACCGACCGGGCAGGTAGTATAGGTTGCATTACGCATGGTGTAATGCTGCTTATCCTCCAGATGCAAGGTATCCGCCTCGCCGCGCGCCTGATTTTCGCCCAGCGTATAAGAAGGCGTCGGCATGTCGCCGATGCTGGTATCCAGATTCAGTTTGGCTTCCGGCCCGAGCAGTACATTACCGTTCTGCTCGATCCGCACATGGCCCTGCCCGGCCACATCCCGCGTCGCCGGGTCATAGCGCAGGAAATCGCCCCACACCGCCATCCCCTGCTGACGCAGCTCGGCATGGCCTTTTGCATCCATCCGGTCGTCCGGTTTACCCTCCAGTTCGTCGGCGCGTACAAATACAGGCATTGGCTCCTGCGATTCCGGCAACACTTTGAAAGTCCGGTCGAGACGCAGCGCCATGCCGTCCTCATCGGCCAGTGCAACCGACGGAAACAAGCAAAGCAGGGAAAGCGCGACAGGACTTAAACGAAAACGCATCTTGCGGGCAAATGAATTCAAGGTGGTAAAATCGCACAAAACCACAATTAAGGCAATCTTATGCAACGTTTGCAACAACTGACCGACTGGTTGAAAACTCAGTTTCCCGACACTCCGTTCGAGCTCTCGCCCGCTTCGGCAGATGCCAGCTTCCGCCGTTATTTCCGCGCAACTTTTGCCGATAAGCGCCTGATCGTCATGGATGCACCGCCTGCGCACGAAGACTGCAAACCCTTCCTGCATGTCGGCAAACTGTTCGAAGACGCCGGAACGCACGTACCGCACGTCTATGCGCAAGACCTCGAACAGGGTTTTCTGCTGCTCTCCGATTTGGGCAACACCACCTATCTGCAAGCGCTGAACGACCAGAACGCGCGCGAACTTTACGGTGCCGCCACGGATGCCCTGATCCGCATCCAGTTGGCCAGCCAGCCGGATACACTGCCGCCCTACGACGAGGCCTTGTTGTTGCGCGAATTGCGATTATTCCCTGAATGGTACATCGCCAAACATCTGAACATTACACTCAGCGATAAACAAACCGCTGCACTGGACACCGTATTCCGCCGCATACTCGACAACACCCTGGCACAACCGAAAGTCTATGTGCACCGCGACTATCATTCGCGCAACTTGATGGTTACCGAACCCAATCCGGGCATTTTGGATTTTCAGGATGCGGTTTACGGCTCGATCACCTACGACTTGGTTTCGCTTTTCAAAGATGCCTACATCCACTGGGAAGAAGAACAAGTACTCGATTGGCTGATCCGCTATTGGGAGAAGGCCCGCAAAGCCGGCTTGCCGGTACATGCCGATTTCCCGGATTTCTACCGCGATTACGAATGGATGGGCGTTCAGCGCCACATTAAGGTGCTGGGTATTTTCGCCCGCTTATGCCACCGCGACGGCAAAGACGGTTACCTGAAAGACATGCCGCTGGTAATGGACTACTTGCGCCGCGCGTGCAGCCGTTACATCGCACTGAAACCGTTGCTGAACCTGCTGGACGAATTGGAACCGGAAAACGTACAAGTCGGTTACACCTTCTGATGAAAGCCATGATCCTTGCGGCGGGGCGCGGCGAGCGCATGCGTCCGCTGACCGACCATACCCCTAAGCCTTTGCTGCCGGTCGGCGGCAAGCCGCTGATCGTCTGGCATATCGAACGTCTGGTGCAAGCCGGCATCACGGAGCTGGTGATTAATCACGCCCACTTAGGCGCACAAATCGAACAGACTTTAGGTGACGGCCGGGCATTCGGCGCACAAATTCACTATTCGCCGGAAAACCCCGCACTGGAAACCGCCGGCGGTATCGCCAATGCTCGCCCCCTGCTCGGCGAAGATTGCTTCGCGGTAGTAAACGGCGACGTCTATTGCGATTTCGATTTCCGGCAACTGGCCGCACAGGCTGCTGCGCTGCGCACGCGCGGCGATCTCGCCTGGCTGGCCTTGGTTGATAACCCGGAGCACCATCCACAGGGCGATTTTTATCTCGCCGGCGACCGTATCGAGACCGCCCGCGAGAACACCCCCAAACTGACTTTCAGCGGCATCGGGCTATACGCCCCCAGTTTATTCGACGGCATTCCACTGCACACGCCCGCCCCGCTGGCTCCGCTGTTGCGCACTGCGATTGCGCAAGGCCGGGTCGGCGGCCTGCATCACCGCGGCCTGTGGGTAGACGTCGGCACGCCGCAACGGCTGGAATGGCTCGACAAGTCGTTGCGCGCATCGCACAATGCCGCCTCCTGTTCGCAATAAGGATAATCCGTTGAACGCGCCGAGTACGCTGTCTCCCGCTCTCGCCGGCATTTACGCCGAGCGCCGCGCCCGTCTGATGCAAAACATGCAGCGCGGCATTGCGATCATTCCCACCGCACCGGAACGCACGCGCAATGGCGACACGCATTTTCCCTACCGTTACGGCAGCCATTTCTATTATCTGACCGGATTTGCCGAACCTGAAGCCGTGCTGGTGCTCATCGCCGGTGCGCAACACCAATCGATTCTGTTCTGCCGCGAGAAGAATCTCGAACGAGAAATATGGGACGGCTACCGCTTCGGCCCCGCGGCTGCACGCGAAACGTTCGGTTTCGATGCCGCCTACCCGATCGAAAAACTGGACGAAAAGCTGGTCGAACTGATGGGCAACCAGCCCGCTCTGTTTCTGCCGCTGGGCGCTTCCGCCCGTTGGGATGGCCGCATTCTCGGTTTGCGCACCGATGTGCAGGCTAAAGTGCGCAGCGGTGTTGCCGCACCGGATGAAATCCGCGATGTACGCACACTGCTCGACGAGATGCGGCTAATCAAAGACACCCACGAATTCGACCTGATGCGCCGTGCGGCAGACATCTCGGCGGATGCCCACATTCGTGCGATGCGCACGACCGCGCCGGGCAAGATGGAATATGAAATCGAAGCCGAATTCCTGCATGCTTTCCGCAAGCACAACGCGCATCCTGCCTACCCGAGTATTGTTGCGGGCGGCAGCCATGCCTGTGTGCTGCACTATGTGGAAAACAATGCCCCGCTGCGCGATGGCGATTTGCTGCTGATCGACGCCGGCTGCGAACTGGAAGGCTACGCTTCCGACATTACCCGAACCTTCCCGGTTAACGGTCGCTTCACGCCGGCGCAAAAAGATGTTTACCAGATGGTGCTGGCGGCGCAAGCCGCTGCAATTGACGCTGCCCGCCCCGGCCGCGACTGGAATGCCCCGCACGATGCCGCGCTGCACGTTCTAGCGCAAGGCATGATCGACCTGAAGCTCTGTCAGGGCAGCGTGGACGGTGTGCTGGAAAGCGAAAGCTATAAGCGCTTCTACATGCACCGCACCGGCCATTGGCTGGGGATGGATGTACACGATGTCGGCAATTACAAAATCGAGGGAGCATGGCGCACCCTGCAACCCGGCATGGCACTAACCATCGAGCCCGGATGCTACATCCGCCCGGCGGACGACGTCCCCGAGGCTTTGTGGAATATCGGTATTCGTATCGAGGACGATGTGTGCATCACCGCCGAAGGCCATGCCGTACTGACCGAGCGCGCACCGAAAACCGTAGCCGAAATCGAGGAGATCATGCGTCATGACTAACGCCTGCGACATCGCCATCATCGGCGGCGGGCCCGTCGGGCTGGCACTCGCTCTGGCGCTAAGAGGCAACGGGCTGGATGTACGGGTGCTGGAAGCCCGCGGTGTCGAAGCCGCCGCCGCTGACCCGCGTGCGCTGGCGTTAGCCTACGGCAGCCGCCTGCTGCTCGACCGTCTCGGCGTATGGCGCAACGTCAGCAGCGTAGCCAATATTCGCACCATCCACATTTCGCAGAAACACAGCTTCGGCCGCAGCCTGCTGCGTGCGGAAGAACAGCACGTGCCCGAACTCGGCTATGTGCTGCCCTATCCGGTATTACACAGCGCCATGCAGCGCGCCTTACAAGCCGAATCGGATATTAGCTATCTGACCGGCGCACAAGTCGAATCGCTAGCGCCCGGCAGCAAAGCAGCCGAGATCGTTTACCGGCATGGCGACACAACCCACACACTACATGCCCGCTTAGCCGTAGTCGCCGACGGGGGCCGCTTGTTGGAAACCAGCCACCCGCCGGAATTGCACGACTACGGTCAAAGCGCGGTCATTGCACATGTAACCTGCGCGCACCCGCAGCCGGATACCGCTTTTGAACGCTTCACCGCACAAGGTCCGGTCGCCCTGCTGCCCTACCGGGGCGGTTACGAACTAGTCTGGACGGCGCCGCACGAAACGGCGCAGGAAATGGTGAACTGGGAAGTAGCGCATTTTCTCAACGGCCTGCACGACCATTTCGGCGACCGGGTCGGTCGTTTCACCAGCGTAGGGACGCGCAGTTGCTATCCGTTACGCCTGAAACGCGCTACGCAACTAACGCTGCCGCATACCGCGCTGATCGGCAACGCCGCGCAAACTTTGCACCCGGTCGCCGGTCAAGGTTTCAATATAGGGTTACGCGATGCCTGGGAATTGGCACAGACCATACTCGATCACGCGCCGGACGACATCGGCTCGGAACGTATGCTGACGGCATACTGCCAGTCGCGGGCACCTGACCGCACAGCGGGAATCCGCTTCACGGATGGTTTGGTACGGTTGTTTTCAAACGGGTTGCCGGTCATCGGAGAGGTGCGCGCGCTCAGCCTCAGCGCACTGGATAGCCTGCCGCCGCTCAAACGCTTCGTCGCCAAGCGGATGATGTTCGGCGCAAACGGTTAACCGACCCGCTGCACCACGCCCTCGGGCGGCGGAAATTTCCGCACCAGCTTCTCCGGCAATTCGCCGCGACCGGCCTGATTTTGTGCGCTGAATTCCAACACTACGGTCACCATCAGCATAATCAGCGAGGGCATCACTGCGATACGCGACAAGGCCGTCATCATAATGTGTTTCATGTTGGCATCGTGTCCGGACATCGTCAGCAACCACGCCGCAGCAAGGAAGGCCGCCGTCACCGCATAACCGATCAGCAACAGCTTACAGCGCTGCCATGCCAGCAGCCAGTGCGCCTGCACGAACCACGCTGCCGGTTTGCGGCTGCGCGCATAAATATAGGCAAACAAACTACCGGACAACACCAGCGGAATCAGAAAAGCGGCCATGCCGATTTTTAATGCAATCGCCCCCGGCGTCAGCAGCAAGTCGAAGAAAAACACCCCGCCGATAAACAGGTTGTGCACGCCTTGTGCCGCCTTGGATTCCGCTTCGCTAATCTGAAAAGCCATGTCTCGCTCCTAGCTTGCCAAGCGCTTCAGCAATTTCTCGTGGATGCCGCCGAAACCGCCGTTGCTCATGACCAGCACATGATCCCCCGGCTGCGCAGCCTTGGCAATGGCTTCGATCAGCGCGGTCAGATCGTCTTCCACATAAGCCTTTCCGCCCATCGGTGCAAGCGCAGCACGCGCATCCCAGCCCAGATTCGCTGCATAGCAGAACACGGCATCGGCCTCTTTCAGGCTGGCCGGCAGCGCATCCTTCATCACACCCAACTTCATGGTGTTAGAGCGCGGCTCTAGTACCGCCAGAATCCGGGCAACCCCCACCTTGCGACGCAACCCCGCCACCGTGGTATCAATGGCTGTGGGGTGATGCGCAAAATCGTCGTACACGGTGATGCCGTTCACCGTACCGCGCACTTCCATGCGCCGCTTCACATTCTTGAAGCTGGCCAGCGCTGCCAATCCCTGCGCCACCGGCACTCCGGCATGGCGCGCCGCTGCCAGTGCCGCCAGCGCGTTCATGCGGTTATGCTCGCCGAGCAGCTCCCATTGCAATGTGCCTTGCGGTTCGCCGCGTAAGGTCACACGGTCTTGTTCGTCGATATTCCAGCCCTCGGCACAGCCGAACAGCTCGATCGGCGTCCAGCACCCGCGTGCCAGCACCCGTTCCAGCGCAGTCTCGCGGCCGTTGCACACCACCAGCCCATTGCCCGGCACCGTGCGCACCAAGTGATGAAATTGCGTCTCGATCGCCGCAAGATCGGCGAAGATGTCCGCATGATCGAACTCAAGATTATTCAAAATGGCCGTACGAGGACGGTAATGCACAAATTTGGAGCGCTTATCGAAGAAGGCCGTGTCGTACTCGTCCGCCTCGATCACGAAAAACGGCGCATCGGTCAGCCGTGCCGAAATACCGAAATTCTGCGGTACGCCGCCGATCAGGAAGCCGGGATTCAACCCGGCATATTCCAGTATCCATGCCAGCATCGAAGTCGTAGTGGTTTTGCCATGCGTTCCCGCCACGCCGAGCACCCACTTGTCCTGAAACAGCGTTTGCGCCAGCCACTGCGGCCCGGAGGTGTAGGGCAAACCGCGATTCAGAATCGCCTCCATCAGCGGATTGCCGCGCGACACCACATTACCGATCACATACATATCGGGATTGAGGTCTAACTGATCGACGCCGAACCCCTCAATCAGCTCGATGCCCTGCGCTTCCAACTGCGTACTCATCGGCGGATAGACGTTCGCATCGCAGCCGGTGACGCGGTAGCCCGCTTGCTTGGCCAGCACCGCAATGCCGCCCATAAAAGTGCCGCAAATCCCGAGAATATGAATGTGTTTAGCTTGGGTCATGGTTTAGGTACGAAAAATGAAATACACCGCGCCCATCAGACACAGCCCGGCGTACAAATAATCCAGCTTCAGCGGCTGCCCCATGTAGAGCGCGGCGAACGGCACGAACACCGACAGGGTAATGACTTCCTGCAGAATCTTCAGTTGCGGCAAGCTCAGCGCGGTATAGCCGATGCGGTTGGCCGGCACTTGCAGCAAATACTCGAACAGCGCAATGCCCCAACTCGCCAGCGCCGCCACATACCACGGCGACTGCGCAAAGTTTTTCAGATGCCCGTACCATGCGAAAGTCATGAACAGGTTCGATACCGCCAGCATCAGTATCGTCACCAGCACCGGGTTCGAGACCAGATTCATCGTGTCCGGCTTAATGAATGCCCAATAATTCCACGTCGAACAACAGCGTTGCATTCGGCGGGATCACGCCGCCCGCACCGCGGCGACCGTAACCCATCTCCGGCGGAATCACCAAAGTACGCTGGCCGCCGACTTTCATACCCTGCACGCCGACGTCCCAGCCCTGAATCACTTGGCCGTAGCCCAACGGGAAGTCGAAGGGCTCCCCGCGGTCGCGCGAGCTGTCGAACTTCGCGCCCTTCTTCTCCGGCGCATTTTCATCGTACAGCCAGCCGGTGTAATGCACCGTCACATGATGACCGGCCTGCGCTTCCTCGCCCTCGCCGATTTTGGCTTCGAAAATGTCCGTCTTCACCACTTTCAGCAGTTCCACGTCGAACACCAGCGTCGCATTCGGAGGAATCACGCCGCCCGCGCCGCTCTCGCCGTAGCCCATCTCCGGCGGAATCACCAAAGTGCGGCTGCCGCCGACCTTCATGCCCTGCACGCCGATATCCCAACCGGGAATCACCTGCCCGCCGCCGAGCGGAAAACCGAACGGATCGTTACGGTCGCGCGAGCTATCGAACTTCGCCCCCTTCTTCTCCGGCGCATTCTCATCGTACAGCCAGCCGGTGTAATGCACGATAACGGTTTGTCCGGCCTGCGCTTCCGCGCCGCTGCCGAGCGTAGTGTCGGTTTGAATGAGGGTGTTCAATTTATTTTCCTTCCAGTTGTTGTCTCTGCATTTCCGACATCAGCCCCGCTGTTATCGGCATTAGTAATTCAGCACCGGCGCGAGCCAACGCTCGGCTTCTTCCACTGTCCAGCCCTTGCGCTTGGCATAATCTTCCACTTGGTCTTTGTCCACTTTGCCGGTAGCGAAGTATTGCGCCTGCGGGTGGGCGAAGTAGAAGCCGCTGACGGCGGCAGTGGGCAGCATGGCGTAGCTGTCGGTAAGGGTGATACCGGCATTTTGCGGCGCTTGCAGCAAGTCGAACAGCGGGCCTTTTTCAGTGTGATCCGGACAGGCCGGATAGCCGGGCGCCGGACGGATGCCGCGATACTTTTCGTCGATCAGGCTGTCGTTATCCAGCGCTTCATCGGCGGCATAGCCCCAGAATTCGCGGCGCACACGAGCATGCAGCAATTCGGCGAAAGCTTCCGCCAGCCGGTCGGCCAGTGCCTTCAGCAAAATGCTATTGTAGTCGTCGTGGTTCTTTTCGAATTCGTCCACGCGGGCGTCGATGCCGATGCCGGTGGTGACGGCGAATCCACCGATGTAGTCGGCCACACCGCTGCCTTTGGGTGCGACGAAATCGGCCAGACAGAAGTTCGGAATGTTGTCCGGCTTCTTGGTTTGCTGACGCAGGTTGTGCCAGGTCATCGCCACTTGGCTGCGCGATTCGTCGGTGTAGATTTCGATGTCGTCGCCGTTCACGCTGTTAGCCGGAAACAGGCCGTACACGGCGTTGGCGGTGAGCCATTTTTCTTCGATGATGCGCTTGAGCATGGCTTGGGCGTCGGCGAACAGTTTGCGCGCTTCTTCGCCGACGATTTCATCGTCGAGAATCTTAGGATAGCGTCCGGCCAGTTCCCATGCCTGGAAGAACGGCGACCAATCGATATAACGGCTGATTTCTTCCAGCGAATAGTCCGACAAGCTATGCACGCCGAGCTGCGCAGGCTTGGACGGGGCATAGTTCGCCCAATCGGTTTTCAGGCCGTGTTCGCGCGCTTCTGTCAGCGCAACGTGCGCCCCCTTGCCCTTCTTGCCTTCGTGCTGGTCGCGCGCGGCTTGCTGGTCGGCCTTCACTTCGGCGTTGTAAGCCGCGCTCATGGTTTCGGAAAGCAGATTACCGCACACGCCCACTGCACGCGAAGCGTCGGTCACATAGACTACCGTACCGCTCGGGTAGTTCGGTGCGATTTTCACGGCGGTATGAATACGCGAAGTGGTCGCACCGCCGATCAGCAGCGGAATCTTGAAGCCCTGACGCTCCATTTCTTTCGCCACGTGCGCCATTTCTTCCAGCGAAGGGGTAATCAGGCCCGAGAGCCCGATAATGTCTACGTTGTGTTCGCGTGCGGTTTGCAGAATCTGTTCGCACGGCACCATCACGCCCATGTTGACCACCTCGAAGTTGTTGCACTGCAACACCACGGTGACG
The DNA here is from genome assembly GCA_040757065.1 of Pseudomonadota bacterium. Classification (GTDB taxonomy): domain Bacteria; phylum Pseudomonadota; class Gammaproteobacteria; order Burkholderiales; family Gallionellaceae; genus JBFLXR01. The sequence continues at coordinate 100,655 of JBFLXR010000004.1, read as the reverse complement.
ATGTTCTTGCCAATGTCGTGTACGTCGCCCTTCACGGTCGCCATCAGAATCTTGCCCTTGGGCTTGGTATTGCCGCTCTTCGCCTTCTCGGCCTCGATATACGGAACGAGATGCGCAACCGCCTGCTTCATCACGCGGGCGGATTTCACCACCTGCGGCAGGAACATTTTGCCCGCGCCGAACAAGTCGCCGACGACGTTCATGCCGCCCATCAGTGCGTTCTCAATGACTTCCACAGGCGAAGCGGCTTGCAGACGCGCTTCCTCGGTATCTTCCACGATGTACGTGGTAATGCCGCGCACCAGAGCATGGGTCAGGCGCTCTTGCACCGTGCCCTTACGCCATTCGAGGTCTTCCACCTGCGCTTTGCCGCCGCCTTTAAAGTTCTCCGCCAGCGCCACCAGTTTGTCGCCCGCTTCCGGGTAACGGTTCAGCACCACGTCTTCGACGGCTTCGCGCAGGTCTTTCGGCAGCTCTTCATACACGCCGAGCTGACCGGCATTCACAATGCCCATGGTCATGCCCGCCTTGATGGCGTGATACAGGAACACGGTATGAATCGCCTCGCGCACCGGCTCATTGCCGCGGAAGGAGAACGAGACGTTGGAAACGCCGCCGCTTATCTTAGCGTATGGCAGATTCTGACGTATCCAGCGGGTTGCCTCGATGAAGTCCACCGCATAGTTGTCATGCTCTTCGATACCGGTGGCAATCGCGAAAATGTTCGGATCGAAAATGATGTCTTCCGGCGGGAAACCGACCTTGTTCACTAGGATGTCATAGCTGCGCTGGCAGATTTCGACTTTGCGCGCATAGGTATCGGCCTGCCCGGCTTCGTCAAAGGCCATCACGACCGCTGCCGCACCGTATTTGCGCACCAGCGTAGCGTATTTAATGAAATTCTCTTCGCCCTCTTTCAGCGAAATCGAGTTGACGATGGACTTGCCCTGCACGCACTTCAGCCCGGCCTCGATGATCTCCCATTTGGAGGAGTCGATCATCACCGGCACTTTGGAAATATCAGGTTCGGAGGCAATCAGGTTGAGGAACTTGACCATCGCAGCATGACCGTCAAGCATGGCATCGTCCATGTTAACGTCGATGATCTGCGCACCCGTTTCGACCTGCTGCTTACAGATTTCCAACGCTTCTTCGTACTGGCCTTCCATGATCAGGCGCTTGAACTTGGCCGAACCGGCCACGTTGCAGCGTTCGCCGACATTGACGAATAGCGAGCGTTCGCCGATGTTGTACGGCTCCAATCCGGACAGACGGCATTCAACCGGGTTTTGCGGAATTTTGCGCGGCGGAATGTTCTTCACCGTCTCGGCAATCGCCTTGATGAAGTCGGGCGAAGTACCGCAGCAACCGCCGATGATATTCAGGAATCCGCTGGTCGCCCATTCGTGGATGTGCCCCGCCATGTTTTCCGGTGTGTCGTCATAGCCGGTCGGCGCCAGCGGATTGGGCAACCCGGCATTCGGATGCGCAGAAACATAGCAATTCGCCACGCGGGACAATTCGGCCACGTATTGGCGCAACTCTTCGGCGCCGAGCGCACAATTCAGGCCGATGGAGAGCGGTTTGGCATGGGCCAGCGAATTGTAGAAGGCTTCGGTCACCTGGCCGGTCAGCGTACGCCCGGAAGCGTCGGTGATGGTGCCGGAAATCATGATCGGGCGCGTTTCGCCGCGCTGCTCGAACACTTCCTGCACCGCAAAAATCGCGGCCTTGGCGTTCAGCGTATCGAAAATAGTTTCGATCAGAATCAGATCCGCACCGCCGTCCAGCAAGCCGCGCGTCGCTTCGGCGTAGTCGGCCACCAGTTGGTCGAACGTGATGTTGCGCGCTGCCGGGTCGTTCACGTCCGGCGAAATAGTTGCAGTCTTGTCGGTCGGGCCAAGCACCCCAGCCACGAAACGCGGCTTGTCCGCCGTTTCGAACTCGTCGCAGGCTTCGCGCGCAAGGCGCGCCCCGGCCACGTTCAATTCGTAGCACAGCGATTGCATACCGTAGGCGTGCAGCGTTGTGCCGTTCGCCCCAAAGGTGTTGGTCTCGATGATGTCCGCGCCGGCAGCCAAATATTCGCGGTGAATATTCTTGATGATCTCCGGCTTGGTCAGCACCAGCAAGTCGTTATTGCCCTTCAGGTCTTTGTGCCAATCCTTAAAACGCTCGCCGCGGTAGTCGGCTTCGGTCGGCTTGTGACGCTGAATCATGGTACCCATTGCGCCGTCCAGAATCAGGATGCGTTGCTGCAACAGGGCTTCGATGGGGTGCGGAGTGTGGCTCATAACGGCTCGGAACGGTTGAAATTCAAAGGTTACATTCTACCACGCCGCCCCGGCCGGGCGGCGTGTCGACACTTCGGTGCGGACAGCCATTGACGCGCGCTAAACAGCCGTACCCGGCGGCATGGAAACGCGGTTACGCCCGCCGCGTTTGGAAACGTAGACCGCCTCATCGGCAGCTTTCAGCAAATCTTCCGGTTTTTGCATCTCGCCGGTGCGCGCCGCTACGCCGACGCTGATACTGCCTTTCCACTCACCGACGCCCGCCGGAACCCGCAGCGCGTTTACCGACTGCCGCATCGCCTCGGCCACCAGCATTGCGCCTTGCAGCGGCGTACGCGGACAGATAATCAGGAACTCGTCGCCACCCAAACGGCACACCACATCGTCGGTACGCACGGCACGACGCAGGTGAGCAGACAACTCGCGCAGCACCACATCGCCGGCATCGTGCCCGTAAGTATCGTTAATCTGCTTAAAACCGTCCGCATCGATCATCATGCAAGCCATCGGCGCTTCCGCCTTCACGGCCTCGTTCCACACTTGGTCGAGACACAGCATGGCGTGGCGACGGTTGGGCAACCCGGTCAGCGCATCGGTCAGCGCCAGTGCTTCCAGATGCTGATTGGCAACCGACAATTCCTGACTGAGGCGGCGCGACTCCTCCTGCTCCGCCTTCAGCTTCTCCACCAACACCTGCAATTCGCGGTTGGCCTCCGACAGCGACTGCGTCCGCTCCGCCACCTTGGCTTCCAGTTGCTGATTGAGTTCCGTCAGTTCGCGGTTGCGCGCCGACACTTGGCGGAACAAACCGTTCAGCGCATGCAGCAGCGGCTCTTCGGCGTTGGAACGACGGCTCTCGTCTGTCTGAAATGCCTCTTGCGGCGTTTTTCCCGCATCGATCAAAACGATCTGCCGCGCCATGGACTGATCGGTGCCGAGTATGTGGTGCGCCAGCCAGTAGATCAGGAAACGTAGCAGAGGTTTGGCGCTTTCCAGATTGTCCGGCGACAGCCCGGCCTGCATCTGCTCGACTTGCTGCAGGAAATTGACGTGTTCGCTTTTCTGGTAAACGGTATGGCGCGGATCGACGCCCTTGTTTTCCATTAGGATTTCTTCTTCGCTGAAATGAAAGTGGGCGTAGTCGGCCAGCTCGCCGAGCACGGCCTTAACTTCCTCGAAGGAGGCTTCGTCCCCTTCCGCCAGCACGTTGCCGAAATTATTGATGACATCCACCAGATGACGGTGCTGATCGTCTACTTCGGCGATACCGGTTTCGAAATTTTTATCCCACTGAAACGATTCCATGCGCACTCTCCCTTGATATTATTGCGAATCGCCCTGCCCCCGACCGTCCTACCCTTTATCCATTCTGCGATACTGTACCGCTTCCGCCAAATGCGCGGACTGAATCTGCGAGCTGCCCGCCAGATCGGCAATCGTGCGCGCCACTTTCAGGATGCGATGATACGCCCGCGCCGACAGGTTCAAACGCGTTATCGCCTGCCGCAACAAGGCTTCACCCTGCGCGCCCGGTGCGCAATGCGCATCGATTTCGCCGACGCTCAGCTGCGCGTTTGCCTTGCCCTGCCGGGCGATTTGTCGCTGTCGGGCCTTCTCGACCCGCTGGCGCACCGTCTGAGACGATTCGCCGTCGGCCTGCTTCAGCAAATCGTCCTGCGGCACGGCGGGGACTTCGATCTGAATGTCGATACGATCCAGTAAAGGGCCGGAAATTTTGCCGCGATAGCGGCTGACTTGATCGGGCGTGCAGCGGCATTTGCCGTTGTAATGCCCCAGATAACCGCAGGGGCAAGGGTTCATCGCAGCGACCAGCTGAAACCGCGCCGGAAAATCGGCGCGCCGGGCCGCGCGGGAAATGGTAATGCGCCCGGATTCCAACGGCTCGCGCAGCACCTCCAGCACCTTGCGGTCGAATTCCGGCAATTCGTCGAGAAACAACACCCCGTGCTGCGCCATCGAAATTTCGCCGGGGCGCGGCTGGCTGCCGCCGCCGACCAAGGCCACGGCCGAGGCGGTATGGTGCGGCGCACGGTACGGACGGGCGCGCCAGCCCGCCGTATCGAAACGGCCATCGAGCGACTGCATGGCGGCGCTTTCCAATGCCTCGGCCTCGGTCATCATCGGCAAAATACCGGGAAAGCGGGCAGCCAGCATGGATTTGCCGGTACCGGGCGGGCCGCTCATCAGCAGACTGTGCCCCCCTGCGGCAGCGATTTCCAGCGCACGCTTGGCCTGTAACTGGCCCTTGACCTCGGAAAAATCGGGATAGTCGAGAACGGCTTGTTGCGCTGGCTGCACATAGCGCGGCAAGCACTCCCGGCCCGCCAGATGCGTAGCCGCTTGCAGCAGGGTTTGCGCCGGGAAAACGGCAGCGTCCTGCACCAGTGCGGCTTCGGCGGCATTGGCCGTCGGCAGAACAAACGCCCGGCCGCTGGAAGCGGCATGGTAAGTCATTGCCAGTGCGCCGCGGATCGGTCGCAATTCGCCGGTCAGCGCCAACTCGCCGGCATATTCGTATTCCGCCAGACGGTCGGCGGGAATCTGGCCGGACGCCGCCAGAATACCGAGCGCGATCGGCAAATCGAAACGCCCGCTTTCCTTCGGCAGGTCGGCAGGCGCGAGATTAACGGTAATGCGTCGGGCGGGAAATTCGAACTGACAATTCTGCAAAGCAGCGCGTACGCGATCTTTGCTTTCTTTCACCTCGGCCTCGGGCAGGCCGACGATGGTGAAACCGGGCAAGCCGTTCGCCAGATGCACCTCCACCGTCACCAGCGGCGCATCCATGCCGCTCAGTGCGCGGCTATACAGAACGGCGAGTCCCATACCCTCCGGCAATCAGACGGCAGCGTCGGCGATGTCGCCCGCCTTGCCGCGCCCCTCAAGCACTGCCACGCGCGCTTCAAGATCGGCAAGTTTTTGTTGGGTACGGGCCAACAGTTGCGCCTGCACATCGAACTCTTCGCGGGTGACCAAATCCAGCTTGGCAAAGCCTTGTGCCAGCAGTGCGCGGGCATTCTTTTCGACATCCTTGGCCGGACTGTTAGCCACCGCCTCGCTCAGCTTGGCGGAAATATCGTCGAGAAATTTGGGATTGAACATGATTTTTCCTTTATCAACAGTTTAAGTTTAGCATCATTTAGCAAGAGATTGTTTGTTCCGCACAAAATCCGCAAAGTCTGCCGCCGGCATCGGTTTGCCGAACAAATAGCCTTGCGCCAGCGTCACGCCCTCGCGCAGCAGAAAGTCGCGCTGAGCTTCCGTTTCTACCCCTTCGGCCAGCACACTCAGCCCCAGACTGCCGCCTAGGGCGATCACCATGCGGCTGATCGCGATGTCGTCCTTATCGTTCGGCAGATTTTGCACGAAACTGCGGTCAATTTTTAATTTATTGATCGGCAGACGTTTAAGTTGCGACAAACCGGAGTAGCCGGTTCCGAAATCGTCGACTGCGACCCGGATGCCGTCGTTGCGGAACGCATCCAGCTTTTCGATCGCACCGTACGCATCCTGCAGAAACAAACTTTCCGTCACTTCCAGCTCGAGCTTTTCCGGCGGCAGCCCGGAGCGCTGCAATGTTTGCCGCACGGTATCCCGAAAATCCGGCTGGCTCAACTGGCGGCCCGAAATATTCACCGCGATCAATTTGAGTGCGATGCCCTCTGCCTGCCATGCCATCGACTGGGCACAAGCCTGCTCGAGTACGAATGCGCCGATGGGAACAATCAGATTGGTTTCTTCTGCCAGCGGAATAAAGCGATCCGGCGGAATAAACCCCTTTTGCGGATGTATCCACCGCAGCAGCGCTTCGGCCCCGATCACTTCGCCGCTCGTCAGATCGACCAGCGGCTGGTAGTAGACCGACAGCTCGCAGCGCTCCAGCGCAGCATGCAAATCGGCCTCGGTCTGCACGCGCTGCATTGCATTCTCGGTCAGTAGCGGCGTATAAAAAGCGTACGCATTGCGCCCCTGCGCTTTAGCCTGATACATCGCGGCATCGGCATTGCTAATTAGAGAAGCGACTGTCTCACCGTCGTTCGGGAACAGACTGATGCCGATGGAAACGCCCAGAAAGAAGGTACGCAAATCGACCAGGAACGGTTGTGCGATAACCGCGCGTATCCGTTCCGCGGTAGTCGCCACCATATCGATCTCGATATCTTCCAGCAAGACCGCGAATTCGTCGCCGCCGAACCGCGCCAGCGTATCTTCTTTACGCAGCACGCTCCGCAACCTGTCTGCGGCCTCGCGCAAGATAATACGGTCGCCTGCGGCATGCCCCAAGCTGTCGTTCACATTCTTAAAATGGTCGAGGTCGAGCAACACCACCGCCAACACCCTGCGGCTGCGCAAAGAGCGGCTCAATGCATGCCCGAGGCGGTCATTGAACAGCGTACGGTTAGGCAAATCGGTCAGGGCGTCGTGATGCGCCAGATATTCAAGCCGTGCCTGCGATTGCTTCAGGCTACTGATATCGCTGAACACCGACACGTAATTCTGCACTTCGCCCGCCTCGTTGCGAATCGCATCGATGGACAGCAAAGCAGGATAAACCTCGCCGCTTTTGCGCCGGTTCCAAATTTCGCCGCGCCAGCCGCCGGTCTCCAGCAACGCATGCCACATTTGCCGGTAAAACTCGGGCTCATGATGATCCGAACGCCATAATCTGGGGGTATTGCCGATGATTTCTTCGCGGCTGTAGCCGGTAATTTCCGAGGCAGCCGGATTCAGATCGACAATCCTGCTCTGCGCGTCGGTCAGCAAAATACCGTCGCGCGAGCACTCATAAACCTTGGCGATCAGCCGCAGCTTTTCGCGACGTTCCGTTTCCAATTGCTCGGTATAAGCATCGTTGGCCCGGCACAGGAAGAGGTTTTTTTCCAGATTACGCATCACCGGCTCCAGAATCTGGCCGATGGAGGGATTCAGCGTCATCTCCCGCGGTGAAAACAGGAAAATGGTGCCGGCCTGCCCAACGCGCAGGCGCAACATGGTTTTCACAACCATGCCGGGCGGCAGCAAATCCGGCAAATCCGGGTCACTGACTAGTACTGAGTCGCCTTGCAATATTCCGCAAGGCTGTGCCAGAACCTCCCCGACGCGATTTTGCATGGCATTCTCAGGAATTTCGCCGACGCAATATATTGACCCGCCCTCGCCGAGCGCAACCGGAATGCGCACCACGCTTTCGCCCACCAACCGAGAAATGCCCAATGGAAAATGCACGGCCGCCTGATAGAAATTTTCTTTGTTTACCGTTAAACCGTAATTGGCTGCCGCCAGTTCGGCATACATATCCAGCGCGGGCCGCCAGTTAATCTGGTCGATCCGGTTGCCCTGAATCGAGGAAGCAATGAATGTATTCTCGGCCGGGCGATAACCGTGCGCGACGCCGGCGGAAGGCAAAGCAGGCATCGCCGCCGCCAGAACGGCATGCCCCATGATGCGTTCGGAATCGAATACGCAGGGCATCGGCTGGAAAGTCTCGCTGCCGGCACATGCGCCGCTATACCGGACTGCATTGCCCAGCCGCAAATACAAGCGGTCGAGCAGGGAGGCCACTTTCTGGAATTGCGCGTCGAACAGCATGAACAGCGTAACCGGTTCGTCGCCCGAAGCCTGTTTCGCCAGTGCTTCGAGTTCGTCCACAACCGGATCCGGCGCGGTTTCGTACGCTTCCAGCCCGATCAGCCGATAGGCCGGCATCCGGGTCAGCGGGAAAGCCAGCGCCGCGCAGTGCGGATTAAATACTCCATCTGTAACTAAGGCCGGGAAAACCGCCCCGATAACAGGCAACCCGGCTGCACGGGCCTCTTCTTGCAGCAGAGCCACCTGTCCGGCCTGACTTTCCGAAACAAAGAGCAAAGCGCCCGCAGCGCTGGCGCGCAAACCAGCAAACCGTTCCCGGACGACTTCCCGGTTCAATTCCGGGATGCACCACACTGCATTTGCCATTTCGCCTCCTCTGTTCCCGAATTTCCCATATTTTTTGTATATTTTTCCGCAGTATATCAGTAAGGCATATCATTGAGCATACGCACCAAACCAGTGGATTGCATGCACCAAAATCTGGCAGAGCGTTTGCCCTGTTTTTTAGCACAAACAAGACTGGTAACGCAATGCATTGTTTATATGGATAATTAATTACTGGCACAGTTTCTGCTTTGCTTCTGGTGCGGACTACCCCGTTACAGACAAACCGATAGAGAGGATCGAACATGAAGAAAACTATTCTGCATACCGCCCTGCTGGCTGCACTGACCGTTCCGGCACTAGCCTTCGCCGAAGAAGCTGCGCCCGCCGCACCGGCAGCCACGCCCGAACACACGCTGACCGGCAACGTCGGTCTGGTTTCCGATTACGTTTACCGCGGCATTTCGCAAACTTCGCATAATCCGGCTATTCAAGGCGGCTTCGATTACACACACGCTAGCGGTTTCTATGCCGGCGTATGGGGCTCGAACGTAAGCTGGATCGCCGACAGCGGCGCAGTTGCTCCTGGCGGCAGCGTCACCATGGAACTGGATACCTATCTGGGTTTCAAGAATAGCTTCGCCGGTGACTTTTCCTACGATGTGGGCTTTATCCGTTATAACTATCTGGGCAAATACACCGCTAATCCCGGCTTTGCCAAAGCCGACACGCAGGAAATCTACGGCGCGCTGGGCTATAAATGGATTACGGCGAAGTACTCCTACGGTCTGGGACAATTCCTGACCGTGCCGGATGCGCGCGGCACCAACTACATCGAGCTGAATGCCAATTTCCCCGTTGCCGACAGCGGCTTCACCTTGATCGGCCACATCGGCAAGCAAACCTATAAGGGCGCACCGGCTGCTGCACTCGCTGCTGCAGGGTTGTCCCCGACTTACTCCGACTACAAGGTTGGCGTAACCAAGGACATCAGCGGTTATGTACTCGGCTTAGCCTACACCAAGACCAATGCCAGCCCGTTCTACACTTTCCCGGCGACCGGCGGCAACTGGGGTAAGGGCACCGTGGCTGTTTCGCTGACCCACGCGCTGTAATCCTTTAAAGGAGACTGCTATGAAAATGGTGACTGCCATTATCAAACCCTTCAAGCTGGACGAAGTGCGCGAAGCGCTCTCCGCCATCGGCGTGCAGGGAATTACCGTAACCGAGGTGAAGGGCTTCGGCCGCCAGAAAGGCCATACCGAACTCTACCGCGGCGCGGAATACGTGGTGGACTTTCTGCCCAAGATCAAGCTGGAAGCAGCGGTCTCCGCCGACCTGCTCGATCAGGTACTGGAAGCCATCGAGAAATCGGCCAAAACCGGCAAAATCGGCGACGGCAAGATCTTCGTTTCCGAACTGGAACAAGTGATCCGCATCCGTACCGGCGAGTCCGGCCCGGAAGCCCTCTAAGGAGTCTGACATGAAGAAATTACTCGTTTCACTGACCCTGCTGGCCGCCCTGTGCGGCCTGGCGGTTCCGGCCTTTGCCGAAGAAGCCGCCAAAGCTGCCGAGGCGGTCTCTGCCGTCACGGCATCGGCACCGGAGGCCGCCTCGGCAGCAGCCGAAACGGCCGCGCCGGCCGCCGATGCTGCGGCTGCCGCAGCACCCGTCGTCCCCAACAAGGGCGATACCGCATGGATGCTGACCGCTACCCTGCTGGTGATTATGATGTCCATCCCCGGTCTGGCACTGTTCTACGGCGGTCTGGTACGCAGCAAGAACATGCTGTCGATCCTGATGCAAGTGTTCTCCATCTTCGCACTGATTACCGTGCTGTGGGTGGTGTACGGCTATAGTCTGGCGTTTACGCAAGGCAATGCCTTCATCGGCGGCTTCGACCGGCTGTTCCTGAGCGGCATCTTCAACCCGGTTGATGGCAGCGTGGCCAACGCCGCGACCTTCAGCAAGGGCGTCGCCATTCCCGAGTTCGCCTTCGTGGCCTTCCAGGCTACTTTCGCAGCGATCACCGTGGCACTGGTCGTGGGCGCGTTTGCAGAACGCATGAAGTTCTCCGCCGTGCTGTTGTTCTCGGCACTGTGGTTCACCTTCTCCTATCTGCCGATCGCACACATGGTGTGGTTCTGGGCGGGTCCCGATGCCTACACTTCGCAAGAAGCAGCCGATGCGGCAAATGCAACAGCCGGCTGGCTGTTCCAAAAAGGCGCGCTGGACTTCGCGGGCGGTACCGTGGTGCATATCAATGCTGCCGTAGCGGGTCTGGTGGGTGCCTTCATGATCGGCAAGCGTATCGGTTACGGCAAGGAAGCTTTGGCTCCGCATAGCCTGACCATGACCATGATCGGCGGTTCCCTGCTGTGGGTGGGTTGGTTCGGTTTCAACGCAGGTTCCGCACTGGAAGCCGGCGCAACCGCAACACTGGCCTTCGTGAACACCTTGGCTGCAACCGCAGCGGCAGCAATGACCTGGATGCTGGCCGAATGGCTGCTGAAGGGCAAGCCGAGCCTGTTAGGTGCGGTGTCCGGCGCTGTTGCAGGTCTGGTCGCCATCACCCCGGCTTGCGGCTGGGTAGGCGTAGCCGGCGGCTTGGCAATCGGCGGTCTGGCTGGCGTAGCTTGCTTCTGGGGCGTAACCGGCCTGAAGAAACTGCTGGGCGCGGACGATGCACTGGATGTATTCGGCGTACACGGCGTGGGCGGTATCCTGGGCGCGCTGCTGACCGGCGTGTTCAACACCTGGAAAATGGGCGGCACCGGTATCGTCGATTACGTGAACAACAAGATCGTCGACACCGAAATCGCTGCACAAGTGTGGATTCAGGCTCAAGCCGTGCTGACCTCGGTGGTATGGTCTGCCGTCGCCGCCTATGTCTGCTACAAGATCGTCGACCTGACCATCGGCCTGCGTGTCTCGGAAGAATCCGAACGCGAAGGTCTGGACACTTCGACTCACGGCGAACGCGCCTACAACCACTAAAAGTAAACCGCCCCGAATCGGGGCGGTATCTTCTCCTCCTGGAAGCCCCCAAGGCTTCTTTTACCGGGCACCGCAAGGTGCCCGTTTTTTTATTTCTTGCGTGCGTAAGTCGCCGTCAGCTTCGCCTGCCCGATACGGTTGCTGTGCAGCATAAAACCGATCAGCGCCGGGCTGGCATCTTCCGGCACCTCCAGTTTTTCCACCTTCAGCGCATGCACGGTATAAATGTAACGATGCGGCTTATCGCCCACCGGCGGGCAAGCCCCACCGAAGTCGCGGCCTCCGAAATCGTTGCGCCCTTGCTTTGCCCCCTCGGGCAGCGGTGCCTTCACCACCGCCCCGCCGGGCAGGCCGGTTGCCGTCGCGGGGATGTCGTACACCACCCAATGCCACCAGCCGCTGCCGGTCGGTGCATCCGGGTCGTACACCGTGACCGCAAAACTCCGCGTCCCGGCAGGCGCGTCCTTCCAGTTCAGTGCAGGCGAAACATTCCCGCCATCGCAGCCGAATCCCTTAAATTCCTGCGCTTTGCTCATCGGTCGCCCCGGCTGCAATTCCGGGCTGGACAAATCGAAGGCCAACGCCGATCCGGCGAACAACGACAATACGAGCGCAGATAAACGAACAAAATGCATGAGCAGCCTCCTTATGAGCAAACTTGAATTAACGTGAACCGGCGAATCAAACGTTTTCTAATGGCAGATCGAGCCGAACGTGGTAGCCATCCTTGCCGGATTGCACCACGGCACGACAGGTCAGCGACTGCCCTTCCAGATCGTTGTCAGTCAGCCATTCGCGGAACTCGACAGCATCTTCGGTAATCAATTGCCCGACCGGAGTGTGCTGAATATGAACGCCGAATTGCTTGCCTTCCGGCACCAGCTCGGCAGTGAAGTAAGCCGGGGTTTTACCTTCCGATAGCAAGGTTCCAATCTCGGCTTGGTGTTGCGATTCGCCGGTAATCACGTATTCGAAACTCATATCGTGTTCCAGCGTCAGTTCGTTCGACGCGGCACGAGACGGCGCATGCGCCGCGACCGGCGGCGGGGATTTCTTGCGGCGGAAAAGGCTGCCGATTATCCCGATCGCCGCGAATACCGCGACGGCTATGATTGCATCGATCAACAACATCGCATTCTCCCTAGGTTCAATGTTGCAGCGCGTCAGCCTACCCGCCTTATCAGCGGAACACAATCGTCTTGTGGCCGCACAACAGTACGCGGTCTTCCACGTGGTAGCGCAAACCGCGCGCCAGCACTGTCTTTTCAATGTCACGCCCGTACCGCACCAGATCATCCACTGTATCGCCATGATCGATGCGTACCGTGTCTTGTTCGATGATCGGCCCGGCATCTAGAATGTCGGTGACATAGTGGCAGGTAGCACCGATTAGCTTCACGCCGCGCTGGTAAGCCTGATGATAGGGGCGCGCACCGACAAACGACGGCAAGAAACTGTGGTGAATATTGATGATGCGCCCCGGATAGCGCTGACAAAGCTCGGGCGGCAAAATCTGCATAAAGCGCGCCAGCACCATCGCCTCGCCGCGATAGGCATCGAATAATCGGGCAATTTCGTCGAACGCGGCGGCTTTATCGTGCATCGGCACGTAATGGTAAGGAATTTCGTGCCACTCGACGAAACTGCGTAAATCTTCGTGGTTGGAAATCACGCAGGGAATTTCTACATCCAATTCGTCGCTGCGCCAGCGGTGCAGCAAATCGTCCAGACAGTGGTCCTGCTTGCTGACCAATATCACCACGCGCTTTTTCTGCGCCGAATCGCTCACTTGCCAATCCATGCGGTACTGCGCCGCCAGCTCGGCAAAACGCCCGCGAAAACCTTCGGCATCGAACGGCAGCGAATCGGCGCGGATTTCCTGACGCATGAAAAAGCGCTGAGCCTCCTGATCGGTGTGATAGCTTGCCTCGACGATCCAGCCGCCGTGCTGGGCAACGAAGCCGCTTACGGCAGCAACAATACCCACCGTATCGGGACAAGACAGCGTTAAGGTGTAGCGACGTTCGCTCATGGTTCGACTCTCATAAAAACGGTTCCGGCAGACGCCTGACCGACACCGGCGCCCCCCAGAGCGCAGATATCGTGCGGCTCGCGGCCTCCGCATCGCCGCTGGTCCAGAATTCTTCACTGGGTGCGGTTCCTGCCGTTCGCTGCGGCAACTCTTCGTTCAGCCGTCGCTGCAACTGACGCGCCACAGCCGCGCCGGTATCGATGATGTGCACAGCCTCTCCCGCCGCCTCGCGAATCAGCGGCAACAAGAACGGATAATGGGTGCAACCCAGTATCAGGGTATCGACGCCGCGCGCCAGTAACGGTGCGGTATAACGCTCGACCAGCGCACGGGTTTCCGCAGTGTTCAATGCACCGGCTTCGACCTGTTCGACCAAACCGGGACAACCTTGGGTAATGATTTCCACCTCGCTGCCGTAGCGTTCCAACAGCGCGGCGAAACGCGCGCTTTCCAGCGTGCCGACCGTCGCCAGCACGCCCACCTTGCCGACACGGGTCGCCGCTACGGCCGGCTTCACGGCCGGCTCCATGCCGACCACCGGGAATGGGTAACAACTACGCAGCGCCGTCGCCGCCGCCGCCGTCGCGGTATTGCAGGCAATCACCAACGCATCTGCGCCCTGCCGTTCGAGAAAGCGGGCAATCGCCAGCGCGCGCGCCTCGATATAGCGCGGCGGCTTATCGCCGTAAGGCACATGGCCGGAGTCGGCCACATAGATCAACCGTTCGTTGGGCAGCACTTGCCGAATGTGATGCAACACCGACAGCCCGCCCACGCCGGAATCGAACACGCCGATGGTGCTCATGTTTTCCGTTCAGGCGCGAAGCGGCCGCCAGGTAAGGCGCAAGTCATCCCGCCTGCCAGCGACAAGAAATTAAACCCGTGCCAACTCAGACTTCCGCCCCCCTTAGGAACATTATTTCCCTTGCGCTTCCAGTTGATCGCGCAGGAATTCCTCATACGTGCCGTGATAATCGGTCACGCCCTTTTCACTGATTTCAATAATGCGGGTTGCAATCGAGCTGACAAACTCGCGGTCATGGCTGACGAACACCAGCGTACCTTTGAACTCCAGCAAAGCGGTGTTAAGCGACTCGATGGATTCCATGTCCAAATGGTTGGTCGGTTCGTCCATCAGCAACACGTTGCCGCGTTGCAGCATCAACTTGCCGAACAGCATACGGCCTTTCTCGCCACCGGAGAGCACCTTCACATTCTTCTTCACTTCGTCGCCGCCGAACAGCAGACGTCCCAGTGTGCCGCGCACCACTTGATCGTCGTCGTTCTCACCGCGCCAGTCGGTCATCCAGTCGGTCAGCGTTTTGTTGTTTTCGAATTCGTATTCGTGATCCTGAGCGTAATAGCCCAGCTTGGCCTTCTCTGCCCATTTCACCGTACCGGTGTCGGGTTGCAAGTCGCCGGCAAGAATACGCAGCAAGGTCGTTTTACCAATCCCGTTCGGGCCGATAATCGCGACTTTCTCGCCCGCATCGATGCGGAAATTCACATTCGAGAACAAGGTCCGGTCAAACCCCTTGGACATTTTCTGTACCTCGACTGCCACGCGGTGCAGCTTATCGCGCTCGTCGAATTCATAGCGAATAAACGGATACTGACGGCTGGAAGGCTTAAATTCCTCAATCTTGATCTTGTCGATCTGACGTGCGCGGCTGGTTGCCTGTTTGGCTTTAGACGCATTGGCCGAGAAGCGCGCCACGAAAGCACGCAGTTCGGCAACCTTCTCCTTGGCCTTGGCATTCTCTGCCGCCTGACGTTCGCGCGCCTGCGTCGAAGCCAGCATGTAGTCATCGTAATTGCCGGGATAGACGGTAATCTTGCCGTAATCCAGATCGGCCATGTGGGTACACACGCTGTTCAGAAAGTGGCGGTCGTGCGAAATGATAATCATCGTGCTGTTACGCGCGTTCAGCACGTCTTCCAGCCAGCGAATCGTATTGATATCCAGGTTATTGGTCGGTTCGTCCAGCAACAGAATGTCGGGGTTGGCGAACAGTGCCTGCGCCAGCAATACGCGCAACTTATAGCCGGGCGCAACCGCGCTCATCGGCCCTTGATGCTGTTCGAGCGGAATTCCCACCCCCAGCAGCAATTCGCCGGCGCGCGCTTCGGCAGTGTAACCATCGTATTCGGCAAACACGGCTTCCAAATCCGCCGCGCGCATATAGTCTTCTTCGCTGGCATCCGGATTGGCATAGATCGCATCGCGCTCCTGCATCGCCGCCCACATTTCAGTGTGCCCCATCATGACGACTTCCAGCACACGCATTTCTTCATAGGCAAACTGATCCTGACGCAACTTGCCAAGACGCTCGTCCTTATCCAGCGCCACCGTGCCGGAGGTCTGCTCCAGATCGCCGCCGAGAATCTTCATAAAGGTGGATTTGCCGCAGCCGTTTGCGCCGATCAGGCCATAGCGGTTGCCGTCGCCGAATTTGACGGAGACGTTTTCGAACAGGGGCTTCGCCCCGAATTGCATTGTGATATTAGCGGTAGAAAGCATAGGTACGCGTCGGTTAACTGCAAAAATAAACCGCAATTCTACCACCCCGCGCGGTCTGCTTCGCAATCGGCTAAAATGCGTCAAACATTTCGGTTACCCTGACACTATGGTTCCACACCTCACTACCGCCCTAACTGGCCCGCTGCTCGATCTGGAACGCCGTTTTTTGAGTGCTATGCCCGCCATCGAACACTGGTTCCGCACCCAGTGGCTGGAACATACCGTGCCGTTCTATACCTCAGTGGATTTGCGCAACGCAGGTTTTAAACTGGCTCCGGTAGATACCAACTTATTCCCCGGCGGCTTCAACAACCTGAATCGCGATTTTCTGCCGTTATGCGTGCAAGCCGCGCAAAGTGCCATCGAAAAAATCTGCCCGGAAGCGCGCGGCATTCTGCTAATTCCGGAAAACCACACCCGCAATCAGTTTTACCTGCAAAACGTGGCGCAGCTGGTGCAAGTTCTGAAACAAGCCGGGTTGAACGTACGCATCGGATCGCTGCTACCGGAAATTACCGAACCGACCACGCTGCAGCTGCCGAACGGCGCAGCACTGACGCTGGAACCTCTCCAGCGCGAACGCAACCGCCTCAAATTGCAAGATTTCGACCCCTGCGTAGTGCTGCTGAACAACGACCTTTCCGCCGGAGTGCCGGAAATTCTGCAAAATCTGGAGCAAGCCGTCATCCCGCCGCTGCACGCTGGCTGGACCACCCGTCGCAAATCGCAACACTTTGCCGCCTATGACCGTGTAGCGGATAATTTCGCGCAACTGCTCGGCATCGACCCGTGGCTGATTAATCCCTATTTCGCCACTTGCTCGGAAATCGACTTTCAGGCGCGTACCGGCGAAGAATGCCTCGCCGCACAAGTGGACGCCATGCTGCAAAAGATTCGCGGCAAATATGCCGAATACGGCGTGAAAGACGATCCGTTCGTGATCGTGAAAGCCGACGCAGGCACCTACGGCATGGGCATCATGACCGTCAAAGACGCCAGCGAAGTAAAAGGACTCAACCGCAAACAGCGCAACAAAATGGCCGTTGTCAAAGAAGGCCTGCAAGTCTCCGACGTGCTGGTGCAGGAAGGCGTCTACACCTTCGAACACATCAACGAAGCAGTGGCCGAACCAGTGGTCTACATGATGGATCACTACGTGGTAGGCGGCTTCTACCGCGTCCACACCGGCCGCGGCGCAGATGAAAACCTCAACGCCCCGGGCATGCACTTCGTACCGCTGGCCTTTGAAACCTGCTGCACCCTGCCCAACCCCGATTGCGCCCCGGACGACACCCCCAACCGTTTCTACGCCTACGGCGTGGTCGCGCGACTGGCTTTGCTGGCCGCCGCCATTGAGCTGGAAGTCGCCGCCGAATGACCGGATTTGTGCAACGGCTGTTTCTATTACTCGCTGCAATCGGCCTGTTAACCGCCTGCGGCAAAGAGCCGTTGTATCAAGAGCAAGGTTATGTATTCGGCACGCTGGTGGAAGTAAGCGTGTACGACGAAGAGGAGCCGCGCGCTAAGCAGGCGGTCGCAGCCGTGATGCAAGAATTCCAGCGGCTGCATAATTTGCTGCACGCCTGGAAGCCGAGTCCGCTGAGCGAACTGAACGCAGCCTTTGCCGAGGGCAAGCCGCAGGAAGTCACGCTGGAGATGGCGGGCATGTTGCAGGATGCCGCCGAGCTGTCGGCACAGTCCGGCGGATTGTTCGATCCTGCCGTCGGCGGGCTGGTGAGGTTGTGGGGCTTTCATGCCGATGAGTTCAAGCCGCTGTTGCCGGACGAGCAGGCGCTCGCTGCGCTGACGAAGACGCATCCGCAAATGTCCGATCTGCGCATTCAGGGCAATACGGTTTCCAGTCGCAACAAATCGGTTTTGCTCGATCTTGGCGGCTATGCCAAGGGCTATGCGCTGGATCGCGCGGCAGAAATCCTACGTCAACGCGGCATTCAGAATGCGCTGGTGAACATCGGCGGGAATGTCATTGCGCTGGGCATGCACGGTAAGCGGCCGTGGCGGGTGGGCATCCAGCATCCGCGCAAGCCGGCACCGATTGCTACGCTCGATTTGTACGACGGCGATGCGCTGGGGACTTCGGGCGATTATCAGCGCTTCTTCGAGCTGAACGGTCAGCGCTATTGCCACATTATCGACCCGCGCACCGGTAAGCCTGCGCAAGGTGTGGAATCGGTCACGGTGCTGACGCGCGGCAAGCATGCCGGCGTGCTGTCGGATGCGGCCTCCAAGCCGCTGTTCGTCGCCGGACTGGATGGCCGCAGCGCCACCACCGGCCCGATGCACGTGCCGGAATTCATGTTGGTCGATGCGAAGGGCAATGTGCATCTCACCGCTGGCCTGCAAAAACGTCTAGAATTCACCGATAAAACCATTATAAGAACGGTCGAACCCTAACATTACTTCGGAGGAGAAGGTCTTGGTCGGAATCTTGCTAGTTACGCACAACGGTCTCGGCGACAGCCTGCTCGATTGTGTCGAACATGTGCTGGGCAGTGTGCCTGCGCATGTAAAGTCGCTTTCTGTGCAGGCCGACGAAGACCCGCACCAGAAAGAGGCGGAAGGCCGCGCCCTGATCGAATCGCTGGACGACGGCGACGGCGTGCTGCTGCTGGCGGACATGTACGGTGCGACGCCGAGCAATATCGGCCGCCGCCTCTGCGAAGCGCCGCATGTGGCAGGCGTAGCCGGCGTGAATTTGCCGATGCTGCTGCGCGTAGTGTGTTGTAGCAGCAAAACGCTGGAAGAAATGGAGGCGCGCGCCATCGAAGGCGGGCGCGAATGTATTATCCCGATGAATCACCCCGAAGGATGTCATGTTGCAACAGGATGCGCTAATCATTAACAAACTCGG
The DNA here is from genome assembly GCA_040757065.1 of Pseudomonadota bacterium. Lineage (GTDB taxonomy): Bacteria > Pseudomonadota > Gammaproteobacteria > Burkholderiales > Gallionellaceae > JBFLXR01. Next base: position 82,004 of record JBFLXR010000004.1, on the reverse strand, counting down.
CCTGCACGCCCGCGCGTCGGCCAAATTGACTCAACTGGCTTCGCAGTTTCCCTGCGAAGTATGGCTAACCCGCAACGGACGCCGCGTGAATGCGAAAAGCATCATGGGCGTGATGATGCTGGCTGCGGCCAAGGGCAGTACCATTAGCATCGAAACCAACGGCGAAAAAGAGCAAGAGGCGATGGATGCCTTGCTGGCGCTGATTAACGATTATTTCGGAGAAGGCGAGTAAGCATGAGCTTTACGCTGCACGGCATTCCGGTTTCAAGCGGCATCGCCATCGGCCATGCCCATCTGGTGTCGCACACATCGCTGGAAGTGGCGCACTATGTGCTGCCCAAGCATCTGATCGGCGAGGAACTGGCGCGTTTCGACGCCGCCGTGCAGGCCACCCGCGACGAGCTGAACAGCCTGCGCGCTACCCGCCCGCAGCAAGCCGCTGCGGAGTTTGCCGCCTTCCTCGATCTGCACCTGATGATCCTCGACGATCCGCATTTAAGCGTAGCCGCGCGTGCGATGATCGAAGCCGAACAGTGTAATGCCGAATGGGCGCTGAAGGTACAGATGGACGAACTGGTGGAACAGTTCGAAGCTTTCGAAGATCCCTATCTGCGCGAGCGCAAAAGCGATGTAATCCAAGTCGTGCAGCGCGTGCTGAAATCGCTCACCGGACAGGGCGATCACATTCCTCCGGTTGCCCGTCACGACATCAGTATGATTCTGGTGGCGCACGATGTCAGTCCGGCCGATCTGATTCAGCTCAAGCCCGGACAGTTTTCAGCCATTTTGACCGACCTGGGCGGCGCAACCTCGCACACTGCGATTGTGGCGCGCGGTCTGAACACGCCCTGCGTGGTCGGCCTGCACCATGCACGTGAACTGATCCGCGAAAACGATATGCTGATCGTGGACGGCACGCAAGGCGTGATCATCATTGCACCGGACAAGCAGATTCTCGCTGAATACCGCCTGCGCCAGAACGAGTGGGAGCTGGAACGCAAAAAGCTGAAACGGCTGAAAACCGCCCGCGCTAACACGCTGGATGGCACCACCGTAGAGTTGATGGCGAACATCGAGATGCCGAACGATCTGCCGGAAGTGCAGGAAAACGGTGCAACCGGGATCGGTCTGTTCCGCAGCGAATTCCTATTTCTCAACCGCGACGACCTGCCAGACGAAGAAGAGCAATTCGCCGCCTACCGCGAGGTGGCAGAAGGTATGCGCGGCCTGCCGGTCACCATCCGCACCTTCGATCTCGGCGCGGACAAACAGCTCAAAGGCGTTACCCGCGTCGCCAGCAACCCCGCGCTCGGATTGCGCGCCATCCGCTTGTGTCTGGCCGAACCGCAAATGTTCCGCACCCAGTTGCGCGCGCTGCTGCGGGCTTCGCATTACGGCAACATCAAGATTTTGGTGCCGATGTTGTCCAGCGCCTCGGAAATCAACCAGACGCTGCAATTCATCGAAACCACTAAGCGCAGTCTCGATGCGGACGGCTTAGCCTATAACCCGGATGTGCAAATCGGCGGCATGATCGAAATTCCGGCTGCCGCGCTCGCACTGAACGTATTCGTAAAGAAATTGGATTTCCTCTCCATCGGTACCAACGACTTGATCCAGTACACGCTGGCGATCGACCGCACCGATGAAGAAGTCGCACATCTGTACGATCCGCTGCACCCCGCCGTGCTGCATTTGCTCAACCACGTTATCGGTACCGCCAACAAGTTGAATGTGCCGGTTTCGGTGTGCGGCGAAATGGCCGGCGAACTGCCCTATACCCGTCTGCTGCTCGGTCTCGGCCTGCGCCAGTTCTCCATGCATCCGGCACAGTTGCTCAGCGTGAAACAACGCGTCCTGACCACCAGCCTGCCGGAAATCGCCCCGCTGGTACAAAAAATTCTGCGCGCAGACGACCCGCTGAAAACCCGCGAGCTGCTCGACAAACTAAACGCATAATCTCCGAAAGGAACGCACGATGCGGCTTTCCGTTATCACTGCACATTGTCTGCGCACGCTATTTGCGCTTTGGGTCGGCTGCTTATCCGTGCTATCCGCACAAGCGCAAACCGTGCCGCAGGTTGCTGGCAGTTTTCGCGAGTCGAACGCAGCCGCAGCAAAATTCAGCATCGCACCGATACCCGGCTGGGTCACCCCGGTCGCGATTCCGCCCGTTAAGGACTCGGCAGAGCCTTTCGTCGTCCGGCTTGGCGATACGCAGTTCAACTGGAGCAACCCGCAGCGCGAGGTGTTTATTCGCCGCGTTTTTGAAGCGAAAAATGCTTCCAGCACCCGCGAAATCGGCCAAATCCTGATCGAGTTCAACCCGGAATACCAGTCCGTTCAATTGCACATGGTTCGCATCCTGCGCAATAACGAAGTGATCGAACAGAGCGACCGCATTCGCTTCCGTTTTCTGGAGCGCGAGCTTGGTCTGGAAAACAGTATGTATAACGGCACAGTGACTGCATTGGGCATTGCAGAAGATGTGCGGCCGGGCGATAGCGTGGAATATGCCTATACGGTAACCGGCTTTAATCCGGTTCTCGGCTCCACGATTTCCGACGCCGCCTCCTGGCAAGCGGCGGTTCCGGTGCATCTGCGCTATGTTTCGGCCTTAATCCCGGCCGACCGCAAGGTGCAATACCGCTTTGTCGGCAACAACGCCGGAACCTTGGGCATTACGCCCAAACGCTTAAAAATCGGCGAGCTGCAAAAACTCGTTTTCGAGGGGCGCGACATTCCCTCGTACCGGCCGGAAGACGGCTATCCGCGCGACTTTCAGCCGGTTCCATGGATCCAGTTTTCGGAGTACGAAAACTGGAATCAGGTTGCCAAGTGGGCAACCGGATTATTCAGCCAACCCGCTCCGGAAGGCAAAGCATTCGCTGCGCTGGTCGAACGTTTAAAGAAACTGCCCAGCCCGGAACAACAAGTCATCGAGGCGCTGAATTTCACCCAAACGGAAATTCGCTACACCTCCGTCTCACTCGGTGAAAGTTCGCACCGGCCTGCGCCGCCGGAAGAAACCCTGAATAAACGTTACGGAGACTGTAAGGATAAGTCGGTCTTTCTGGTAACGCTGCTGCATGCGCTCGGCATCCAAGCCGAGCCGGTTCTGGTCGGCGTACGCAATTGGCGGGGGTTCGGCAACTGGCTGCCGTCACCGGTTCTCTTCGACCACGTTATCGTTCGCGCCGAACTGAACGGACAGAGTTACTGGCTGGATCCGACTGCTTACCAACAAGCCGGCAATCTCGCCAGTCTGGGCATACTGCACGGACTCTCCGAGGTGCTGGTCGTTGCGCCCTCGACCAAACAATTGAGCATAATTCCGATAGACCCGAAGGATCGCGCAGAGTCGATCTCCGTTTATCAGAATGTGATATTGGAAAATATGGACGGCCCGGCCACACTGGAAGAAACCTGGGTCATGCAGCGCACTTGGGCGGAGGGTTTCCGCCGCTTCATCCAAATCGCCTCGCTGGATAAGGTCAAGAAGGCCTTCCACGAGGATATGCAAGCCGCTTTCCCGACCGCTGAGTGGGCCAAGGAGCCGGAAATCCGCGATAACCGCGAAAAGAACGAGCTGACCATGAAACTGACCTTTAAGGTCGCCAAGTTCGTTGAAAAAGAATCGGGCGGTTGGCGGGTGCGGCATAAACTGCCGCCCACATTGCGTTTCTATATGCTGGCGCCCTCTTCTGTTCAGCAACGCAGCGCGCCGTTTGCCTTGCGCTTCCCGGAACATTCCTACTTCCGACATACGGTTGTTTTGCCGCAGAACGTTTCCATGGTGCAAAACGATCAGAGTCTGTCGGTACGCAACGCTTACCTTGCGGTTAAGCAAATCCGCCGCGGCAAAGGCAATTCGCTCCAGACTGAATACGAGTTCGAGGTGCTGCAACCCGAAGTCCCGGCTAACGACATCGGTCGGTTTACCGAAGATATCCGTAAAATCGGCGAATTCCGCGGCAGCACCTATATCGACAAGAGCATGGTGAAATCCTCCTCGATGTTCGGCCGTGCCGCTCCGGAAGAAGAATTCGCCAAAACGGTTCGCGAACGTTTGCAGAATAATCTCTCCGAATTCAATCAAGTCATCGAAAACAAAAAGCTCGCCAGCAAAGATCTGGCGTTTGCCCTGTCGGAACGTGCCAACATCCACGCCCAGCTCGGCAATGCATCTGCCGCCCGTCAGGATGCCGAACAGGCTTTGCGATTAGACGGCCGGAATTCGGCTATCCAGAAATCGGCGGCCGAGACCTTCTTCTCGCTGAGCGAATACGACAAGTCGCTGGAGCATTACACCCGCGCCTTGCTTACTTCCAGCGACAAAAGCGAAATCTATTACCGCCGCGGCATCATCTACACTTTGCGCGGCGAATTCGACGCCGCCCGCGACGAATTGCAGCAGGCGCTGGAAAACGATGCCGACGAGGAAAATGCCCGATACCATCTGATCTGGTATTTGATCGCTTCGGCGCGCCAAGGTGTTGCGCTGCCGAAACCGATTCAGGCGCGCGTGCGCGCCACCACTGGCGATGCCTGGCCCCAACCGGCGATACGTGCGCTAGGCGGCTTGCAGAAGCCGGAGTCGGTACTCAGCGCACTGGAAAAGATGCGAGGCGACGAAAAGTTGCTGGCGCAATGCGAAGGGCATTTCTATCTGGGCGAATATTATCTCGCCAAGGGCGATATGATGCAGGCCAGGCAGTATCTGGAAAAAGCCCGGAATAGTCAGATTGTGATTTACATCGAACAAGATGCCGCCCGCAAGGAATTGGAACATTTATTCTCCGCCGGGAACCCCGCTCAACATTAAGCCGAATATGTCGCGGTATTCGCAGGAAGAAACTCAAATTTTCCGCGAATTCGTGGCATTATTCGCCTATTCTGTTTTTTAACGAGTACCGCACCATGCCAACCGGTTCCGTACGCCCGGCCAATTTCGTGACTTGGTTTCGCTCCGTCGCGCCTTACGTCAATGCCTTTCGCGGCAAGACGTTCGTGGTGGCATTCGGCGGCGAGGTAGTGGCCGACGGCAAATTCGTCGAGCTGACGCACGATTTCAATCTGCTGGCGGCGCTGGGCATGCGTCTGGTGCTGGTGCATGGCGCGCGTCCGCAAATCGAACAACATCTGGCGCGCAACGACCTCGAGGCACAATACCACAACAATATTCGCCTGACCGATACCGCCACCATGCAGTGTGTCAAAGAAGCGGTCGGTCGGGTGCGGGTGGAAATCGAAGCGCTGCTATCGCTGGGATTGGCGAATTCGCCGATGGCGAATGCGGATATCCGCGTTTCCGGCGGCAACTTCATCACCGCCCAACCGATGGGGGTAATCAACGGCGTGGATTTGCAGCATACCGGCTGCGTGCGCAAGGTGGACGTTGCTGCGATCAACAACCGGCTGGACTTTAACGAAGTGGTGTTGCTGTCCACACTCGGCTATTCTCCGACCGGCGAAGTGTTCAATCTGACACTGGAAGACGTCGCCGCGGTAACCGCGATTGCATTGGATGCCGACAAGTTGATTTTCCTGATGGACAGCGACGGCGTATTCGACCCGGCGGGCGCATTGATGCGCGAACTGACCATCATGCAGGCGCAAGAAGTATTGGCGAGCCGTACCGATCTTTCCGACGATGCCGCATTATTTCTACCGTGCGCACTGCGCGCCTGCGAAGCAGGCGTGGCGCGTACGCACCTGATTAACCGGCATGTAGACGGGGCCCTGCTGCAGGAACTGTTCACCGACGACGGCATCGGCACCATGGTGGTGGAAACCACCCTGAACACCTTGCGTCAGGCCAGCATCGAAGATGTCGGCGGTATTTTGCAGTTGCTGCAACCGCTCGAGGAAGAAGGCATTTTAGTGCGGCGTTCACGCGAGCTGCTGGAACGGGAAATCGACCGCTTCTTCGTGCTGGAGCACGATCATCGGATCATCGGCTGTGCGGCGCTGTACCCCTTCCCCGACGAGAAAGCCGCCGAACTAGCCTGTCTGGCGGTGCAGCCGGCTTACCGTCGCCACGGCTACGGCGATGCGCTGCTGAAACACATGACTGCCGAAGCCAAGGCGCTGGGTTTCCGCAAACTATTCGTGCTGACTACACGTACCGCGCATTGGTTCATCGAGCGCGGTTTCAAGGAAGCGGATGTGGCACAATTGCCGACACAGAAAAAAACGCTGTATAACTATCAACGCCGCTCCAAGGTATTTATGCGGAACGTGCGCTAAATTATGACAGCCACTTAATGGATTTGTAATATTCCGGCCTTAAACTGGCCGCATGGAGAAAAAGCATGACAAGAATGGTGCATTGCGTGAAACTGGGGCGCGAAGCGGAGGGGCTGGATCGCCCGACTTATCCCGGCCCGCTGGGGCAGAAGATTTTCGAGAATGTGTCGAAGGAAGCCTGGCAAGGCTGGATTCGCTTTCAGACCATGCTGGTGAACGAAAACCGTCTGAATCTGGCCGACGCGCGCGCGCGCAAGTATCTGGCCGAGCAGATGGAGAGCTACTTCTTCGGCGAGGGGGCGCAAATGCCTCAGGGTTACGTTCCGCCGAAAGATTGAGCAAGGCCGACGAGTTGGTCAAGAAGTTTCCTACCCAGCAGTTCCTCAACCGCGAACTGGGTTTGCTGGAATTTAACCGGCGCGTGCTGGCACAAGCAGAGGATCCGGGCGTTCCTTTATTGGAACGCCTGAAATACCTTTGTATCGTCAGCAGCAACCTCGACGAGTTTTTCGAAATCCGCGTGGCAGGGCTGAAAGAATTACTCAAGCTCGGTGGCGGCATCCCCGGGCCGGAAGGCATGTCGGCGCAACAAATTCTGCAATATGTGCGCAGCGAAACGGTCCGGCTGGTCGAGCAGCAATACCATACCCTGAATCATGCGCTGATTCCGGCCATGGCTACGCACGGCATTCGCTTCTTGCGCCGCGATACATGGAACGATGCACAACGCGCATGGGTAAAGGACTTCTTCTTCCGTGAAGTGATGCCAGTGCTAACGCCGATCGGCCTCGACCCTGCACACCCTTTCCCGCGCGTACTGAATAAAAGCCTGAATTTTGCGGTTGAGCTGCAAGGCAAAGATGCCTTCGGCCGCAATTCAGCCAAAGCAATTGTGCAAGCGCCCCGCGTGCTGCCGCGCACCATTCCGCTACCGTCGGATGTGGCAGGTTGTCCGCACGGCTTCGTATTCCTGTCCTCGATTCTGCACGCCCATGTCGGCGAATTGTTTGCTGGTATGGATGTATTGGGCTGTTACCAGTTCCGCGTCACGCGCAATTCGGATTTGTTCGTCGACGAAGAAGAGGTCAAAAACCTGCGTACCAGCCTGCAAGGCGAATTGCCGCAGCGCCACTTCGGCAGCGCAGTGCGATTGGAAATCGCCGATAACTGCTCCGATGCGATGGCCGATTTCCTATTGCAGCAATTCGAGTTGCAGCCGGAAGATTTATACCGCGCACACGGCCCGGTCAATCTGGTGCGCCTGATGGGCATTCCCGATCAGGTTCCGCGCCCGGAACTGAAGTTCCCGATTTTCTCGCCGGGCATGCCGCTCGCCTTGCAAAAAAAGGATGCCGACCTGTTCAAGATTCTGCGAAAAGGCGATGTGCTGCTGCATCACCCTTACCAGTCGTTCCAGCCGGTCATCGACTTCATTCAACAGGCAGCCGTCGATCCAAACGTCGTTGCCATTAAGCAAACGGTGTACCGCACCGGCTCCGATTCCGCGCTGATGGACGCGCTACTCGCTGCCGCACAACGCGGCAAAGAAGTGACCGTGGTAGTAGAACTGATGGCGCGCTTCGACGAAGAAGCCAACATCAACTGGGCCAGCCGGCTGGAAGAAGTCGGTGCGCATGTGGTGTACGGCGTGGTCGGCCACAAAACTCACGCCAAGATGCTGATGGTGGTGCGCCGCGAAGACGGCAAATTGCGCCGCTATGTGCACCTCGGCACCGGAAACTATCACCCGCGCACCGCGCGGCTGTATACCGACTTTGGACTATTCACCGCCAACGAAGACATTTGCAACGACGTCAACACGGTGTTCATGCAGCTTACCGGCTTGGGGAAAGCCTCCCGGCTGACGCATCTCTGGCAATCGCCATTTACCCTGCATAGTCAGGTTATCCGCGCAATTCAAAATGAGATTAGGCTGGCAAAAGCTGGCAAACGCGCTCATATCATCGCCAAAATGAATGCGCTGCTCGACCCGGACACGATCATGGCGCTTTACGAAGCCTCGCGCGCCGGGGTAAAAGTGGATTTGATCGTACGCGGCGTGTGCGCCCTGCGTCCCGGTGTGCCGGGTTTATCGGAAAATATCCGCGTACGCTCGGTGGTGGGACGCTTTCTGGAGCATACCCGGATCTTCTACTTCCGCAACGAATTGAAGCATGACGTCTATCTGGCCAGTGCCGACTGGATGGTGCGCAACTTCTTCCGCCGCATCGAGGTTTGCTTCCCGCTTCTCGACAAAAAACTGAAGAAGCGCGTGCTGGACGAGGGCCTTAAACCCTATCTGCAAGACAACCAGCAGGCTTGGCTAATGGATGCAGAAGGACATTACCGGCGCAAACCGTCCGGTCGCGCCGAGAAAAAATGCGCGCAAGCCGCATTACTGCAAACACTGGCTTCGCACCCCGCCCGACTGCGCTGATTATTGTTCCGCCGCAACCGGCTGCACCAGCACCCACGGACTGACCGCCACCGCCCACATTTCGGCGGCGGCATCGTACCAGGCCTGCGCCTGCTCGTCGGTCACCTGCGCCAGTTGTCCGGCGGCGATCCATTGCTGCACTTGCGCGGCATTGTCCTCGGAAATCTGATACGCAACATCCACCAAATCCAGCTCGGCCACCACGAATAGCGCCTTGCCGCCGGCGAAGAAACGCTGCAATTCGATCCAAGGAATGCGCCCGGTTTCCAGATTGACCTTGGCGCGGTAAATTTTTTCTTTTTCTTCGCTACTCATTGCAGTTTCCAGTGTAAAGCTTCGCCTGCCCGCAGCGGTACCAGTTGGCTGGTGCCGAATTCGACGGTATGCGGCACTGTCCAGCTTTCTTTGCGCAGGGTAATACGTGCAGAATTGCGCGGCAGGCGGTAGAAATCGGGGCCGTGAAAGCTGGCAAAGCCTTCCAGCTTATCCAGCGCCCCGGCTTGCTCGAAGGCTTCCGCATAAAACTCGATCGCGGCATGAGCCGTATAAATACCGGCACAGCCGCAGGCCGTTTCCTTGGTCGGCTGGGCATGCGGCGCACTGTCGGTGCCGAGGAAAAATTTCGGGCTGCCGCCAGTTGCCGCCTTCACCAAAGCCTGCCGGTGCGTTTCGCGTTTCAGCACCGGCAAGCAGAAGTAATGCGGGCGGATACCGCCGACCAGCATGGCGTTACGGTTATACAGCAAATGGTGGGCAGTGATCGTAGCAGCGATATTTTCCGGCGCAGCCGCGACGAATTCCGCCGCCTGCTGCGTGGTAATGTGTTCGAACACTACGCGCAGTTCCGGTAAATCGCGCAACAAGGGTTGCAGTACTTTTCCGATAAACACCGCTTCGCGGTCGAACACGTCCACCGCCGGATCGGTCACTTCGCCGTGCACCAACAGCGGCATGCCGCAAGCCTGCATCGCTTCCAACGCCCGATAGGTTTTACGCAAATCGGTTACCCCGGCGTCGGAATTGGTGGTCGCACCGGCCGGATACAGCTTGACCGCATGCACCGCCCCGCTGGCCTTGGCACGTTGAATTTCTTCTGCCGAGGTGTTGTCGGTCAGATATAGCGTCATCAACGGCTCAAAGACTGCTCCAGCGGGCAATGCCGCCAGAATCCGCGCCCGGTATGCCAATGCCTGCTCGGTAGTCGTTACCGGAGGACGCAGGTTCGGCATCACAATGGCACGGGCAAATTGCCGTGCGGTATCCGGCAGCACCGAGTGCATCGGCGCGCCGTCGCGGAGATGCAAGTGCCAATCGTCTGGACGGGTAATCGTAATTTCCATGTAACTTAAACTATGCCTTTCCTGCTTTGAATTGTTTCGCCAGCGTCGCGACCCGGGCACCGAGCAAGCGCGCCGTTTCCAGATCGCCCGCCGGCGGCACCATATCCGGCCCCAAATCGGAGTCGGACTGCGCCATAGCACCGAGATAGCTGCCGAGGTAGTTTGCATCGTTGCGTTGCGCTTTGCTGCTGTTGCTCGGCAACAGCCCCAGCGACACCCAAATCATGCTGTGTTGCGCCGCCAGAATCACCAGTTGCGTCAGCGAACTCAGCTTATCGCCGTTCATACTGGCCGAGTTGGTGAATCCTGCCGCTAGCTTATCTTTCCAACCCTGCTTAATCCATATTTTGGAGGTAGCCTCCATAAATTTCTTAAACTCGGCGGACAGGCTGCCCATATAAGTCGGCGCACCGAAAATGATCGCTTCCGCCGCCGCTAGGTCGTCCCAATGCCGGTCCACCTCGCTGACCTGAATCAGCAGCACATCGGAGCCGGCAATACTGGCCGCCCCCTCTGCCACCGCTTGCGCTTGTCGCGCCGTATGCCCGTAACCGCTGTGATACACAATCGCAATCTTGCTCATGGTGTTCTCCTTTCGGTTGGTGAATACTCGCTATTCCGCTTCTTCTTTCATGCGTAGCGCGGCTTGATACAGCGTGTTGCGCTGTGCGCCGCTGATCTTCACCGCTAATTGTACCGCTTGTTTCAGCGGCAGTTCATCCAACAAGTGCTTCAAGACGCGCAAGCCCTCTTCTTCGCCGCTTTGCGGCGGTGCGCCGGAGACCAGCAGCACGAATTCCCCGCGCTGGCGGTTGGCATCGCCGTTCAGCCAGTCGAGCGCTTCATCCAGCCGGCAACGGTGAATGCTCTCAAATAGCTTGGTCAGTTCGCGGGCGAATACAATTTCGCGCTCCCCGCCCAGCACCGCCTGCAAATCGGCCGCGCACTCCAGAATACGATGCGGCGCTTCGTAAAACACCAAGGTGTAAGGCGACGCCGCTAAGGCTTGCAGCTCGGTGCGACGGGCAGCCGACTTATTCGGCAAAAAGCCATAAAACAAGAAATGCGGCGCAGCCAATCCAGCGGCGGATAAAGCCGCTACCGCCGCATTCGCCCCCGGAACGGGCACGACCCGGCAACCCGCCGCCCGCACCGCCTCCACCAGCAAAGCGCCGGGGTCGCTGACGGCCGGTGTTCCGGCGTCGGTTACCAGCGCCACCGTTTCGCCGCGCTGCAAATGCTCGATAATTTTCTCCGCCCCGCCGCGCTCGTTATGCTGATGCAAGGCTAGTAAGCGCTTACCGCCGATCTGGTATTGCTTCAGCAGGTTGGCGGTATTGCGGGTATCCTCCGCTGCAATCAGGTCGGCTTCGCGCAGCACATCCAGCGCGCGCAGCGTCATATCACGCAAATTCCCAATCGGCGTGGCAACTACATATAATGCGCTATCCAATTTTTGCGTCGTTCCCGTATGCAACGTTTTCTCTCCTGCTGGCTGATGGTGGTCGCACTATACGTGAGCACAGCCGCGCATGCCACACCCGACCCGGCATCCGGCGAAAACGCCGGCCCGCACATCGCCCTGTTGCTACCGTTGAATGCCCCGGCCTTCGCCGAGGCCGCCGATGCTGTACAGCGGGGATTTTTGGCTTCCGCCGCCATACAACAGCATGGCCTGCCGGTGCGGGTATATCCCTGCACCGATGAAAGCACCGAAATCGCCGCGCTCTACCAACAAGCTTTGAGCAAAGGCGCGAAGGCCATTGCCGGGCCGCTGACCCGCAACGGCGTCAGCACCCTAATCGACTCGACCCGCATCAGCGTTCCTACGCTGGCACTGAATGCCGGCGACGGGCGGGAAAGCGGCCTGCTCTATTTCTTCGGTCTGTCGGCGGAAACCGAGGCGCGACAAACCGCGCGGCTCGCCATCGGCGACGGACGGGGCAGCGCGATTATCGTGCGTAGCGACGGCCCGCTGTCGAAACGGATCGCCGCCGCCTTTGCCGAAGAATGGCGCAGCGAAGGCGGCACCATTGCGGAAGAAATCACCTTCGACAACAACCCTTCCGCACTGGCTCAGATTCCGCCCACCGCCGATAAGCTGGTATTTCTGGCAACCGATGCCTCCAAGGCGCGTCTGATTCGCCCGTATCTGCATCTTTCGTTTCCGGTTTATGCCACGTCGCTGCTGTTCAATGGCAACGACGACGTGCTGACCAATTACGATCTCACCGACATCCGCTTCGCCGATATGCCTTGGTTGCTGCAATCCGATCACCCCGCCGTGATGGTCTACCCACGCGCCAACCCACCGCTGGCACCGGAAATGGAACGCTTGTACGCGCTCGGCATCGATGCCTACCGGCTGATGCACATTCTGCTATACGGTGCACTGCAATACGATCTTCCGCTGGATGGCGTCACCGGCAAAATTCGGCTGCACCGTCAGCAATTCGTCCGCGAGGGATTGCCCGCCGTCTTCAGGCAGGGGCGCGCCCAGTTGCCGGAGAATGCACCCATCGTACTGCCGAATCCATGAGTAAAGGCGAACTAGCCGAGCAAACCGCCGCCCGCTATTTGCAACAGCAGGGGCTGAAATTATTGCAACGCAATTACCGCTGCCGCGGCGGTGAAATCGATCTGATTTTGCAAGACCGCGATACGCTGGTATCCGCCGAAGTACGGCTGCGCAGCGGGCATGCCTTCGGCGGCGCAGCCGCCAGCATTACCCGTACTAAGCAGCAACGGTTGATTCTGGCTGCGCAGCATTATCTGGCCGGTCAGCACCGCTTGCCGCCCTGCCGCTTCGACGCCGTGCTGATGGAAACACCGGAAGGCGGCGGACTACAATGGGTGAAACATGCGTTCGACACCTGAATCGGGTAATATCCGCCTTCAACGCACCATTTAATGCTCTCGTTTTATGAACCTGACCGACCGTATAGGCAAACTCTTCGACGACAGTATCCAAACCAAGCGCAAAAACAAAGACGCGCTGGCGCAACCTATTGCCGATGCTGCGCAGGCGATGGTGGACAGCCTGATGAACGACAAGAAAGTGCTCGTTTGCGGCAATGGCGGTTCTGCGGCCGATGCTCAGCACTTCGCCGCCGAACTGGTCAATCGTTTCGAAATCGAGCGCCCCGGCCTGCCGGCGATTGCGCTGACGACCGATAGTTCGATCCTGACTTCAATCGCCAACGATTACGATTTTTCGTTGGTGTTCTCCAAGCAGGTACGCGCGCTGGGGATGGACGGCGACATCTTGCTAGCGATTTCCACCAGCGGCAATTCGCCCAACGTAGTGGAAGCGGTGCACGCCGCCCACGAACGCGAAATGCGCGTGATCGCGCTGACCGGCCGCAACGGCGGCGTGATGCGAGACATTCTGCGCCCGGATGATGTGCATTTATGCGTGGAAGCGGACAGCACCGCGCGTGTTCAGGAAGTTCACCTGCTGATTCTGCACTGTTTGTGCGACAGCATCGATTACGTTCTGCTGGGAGGCGAATAATGCGTTACGCGAAACCCCTGTTGTTGCTGACCTTGCTTGCTTCGCTGCAAGGCTGTTTTCCCGTTGTGGCGACCGGCGTGGGCGCGAGCGCAATGCTGGCGGCCGACCGCCGCACATCGGGCATTTACGTTGAAGACGAGTCGATCGAAAATAAAGTGCTGATCGAAATCGCCAACAAGTTCAAGAGCCGCGTTCATGTCAACGCCACCAGCTATAACCGCCGCGTGCTGCTCACCGGGGAAGTGCCCGATGCCGCCGCCAAGGAAGAAATCGGCAAAATCGCCGCAGGAGCGGAAAACGTGCGCGAAGTCGTGAACGAATTGGAAGTGCATGGCATCAGCAGCCTGTCTTCGCGCGGCAACGATACCGCGGTAACGGCCAATGTGAAGCTGCGTTTCCTCGATTCCAACGAGTTTCGCGCAAACCATGTCAAAGTCGTCACCGAGCGCGGTACCACTTACTTGCTCGGCTTGGTCTACCGCAAAGAAGCCGACATCGCCGTGGATATCGCCAGCGGGACCAAGGGCGTTAACAAGGTCGTGAAGGTTTTCGAATATCTGGATTAAGCGTTTCGTGTATCCGCAGCCCGATTTCGAACGTAAAATCTGCCCGCGCGCCGAACTTGCGGCACGCGCCGCCGCCTTGCCGCGCCCGCTGGTTTTCACCAACGGTTGTTTCGACGTGCTGCATCGCGGCCATGTCACCTATCTGGCGCAAGCGCGCGCACTGGGCGCGTCTTTAATTGTCGGCGTCAACAGCGATGCTTCGGTGAAACGCCAAGGCAAAGGCGACGACCGCCCGATCAATGCGCAAGACGACCGTCTGGCCGTGCTGGCCGCGTTGGAATCGGTCAGTCTGGTGGTGCCATTCGATGAAGATACGCCGCTAAATCTGATTCTGGATTGCCGCCCGGATGTACTGGTAAAAGGCGGCGACTGGACGCCTGATCGCATTGTCGGTGCACCTGAAGTGCAAAGCTGGGGCGGCAGCGTGCACAGCATTCCTTTCTTGCATGAGCGCTCGACCACCGCGCTGCTGAAAAAAATCCGCAGCCTGTAGTCTCCCCCGCTTAAGCCGGCTTCTGATCGTCTTCGATCCCGACCACCTGAGTTAAGTAGTGCTCCAGACTGCGCTCAGGATGCAACGGATAAGTTACGGGCAATACCGCGATGTTTTCCACCCGATCCAACCGGAAATTCCGGTAGGCGTCACGCTTTTCGCACCATGCCAGCAAAGTCCAGCGTTCGCCCCAGCCTATCAAACCGAGCGGCCAGAGAATGCGGGTCGTAGCCTCTCCTTTGGCATCGCGGTAAGTCACCTCCACCTTTTGCCTGACTTCGCACGCCGCACGCAACACGCCGTGCACTTCGCGCTCGCCATTGGAGAAAACCGGGATGCGATACGGCAGGCGGGAAATTTCGATACGCATAACCGGTGTCAGCACCGCCAGAATTTTGGCCTCGGCACGGCGAGCCGCTTCCGCTAGGGCCGGATCGGTCCACGCTTGCACCATGCGGCTACCGACCAATAATGCGGTCGTTTCATCGGAACGAAACATCAGCGGCGGCAGATCGAAGCCGGGACGCAACCGATAGCCCACCCCTGCTTCGCCGTCTATCGGCACACCGGACAGCATCAACGCCTGCACATCGCGGTAAACCGTGCGCAGCGATACTTCCAGCACTTCCGCCAGCGCCTCTGCCGTAATGGCGGTACGCCGCCCTTGCAGGAGCGTTACCAGTTGAAACAATCGCTCGGATTTGCGCACAGTCAGTTTACCCTACGGTTCCGAAACCAATTTCTGCCTTAACTACCCATCGGCGAACACAATTCGATCAGCTCGCCGTCATGCGCACGCACGTAGGCGACGGTCTGCCCCCAGGGTTTTTCCGTCGGAGCGGCAACCGGCGCAGCTCCGGCAGCCAGCGCCTGTGCATACGCCGCCGCGACATCGTCTGTTACGAACGCCAGCTCGATGCCGAGCGGCGGCTCGTGCCGGTCGGTTGGCTGGTAATCGCCGAGAAGATTCAGCTTTCCCATTGTATGAGAAGCAAATGCCAAAGTGGTCTCTCCGCTTTCCAACTCGCCGTATTCGCCGGATTCGTGCAAAAAGCGGATGTCGAACCCGAAGGCCTCCTTATAGAAACGCAAGGCCTCGCCAACCGATGAAACATAGACGATGGTATAACCGAATTTCATGTGTTTCCTTTCATCAATCCGAAACAGCCATTGTCGGCAACCGGGTACCACTTACCTGCGGTTGCCGGTCATTCTGTTGCGCCAGTGCCTCTTCCGCTTAGCGGCACACTGCGCTCCTTTTAACCCCGCTGCATGACATGCACCCGGCTATAACTCACTTTGACGCTATCATGCGCAATCACCGGTTCGCAAACCCCCATCATCTCAGCGCGGAAGCTTTCTCCCGCTGCTTGCGAAGCAGCCAGATTTTCCCAGTAGATCATATCGATCCACTCGCCGTCTTCGGTTTCCGACAGACTGCGGAAACGAAACCCGGGCTGACGTTTCGCCCATACATTGATGGCTACATTCGCCGCCAGCCAGTCGGCAGACGTCTTGCCGGGTTGCAGGCGGAAGCGGATTAGCTCGATAGTTTCAGACATGCAGTTCTCCTTGAAATAGACGCCGGACATCCGGCAAGAGACACTTTACGCACCCCGTCCTGACAGCGTTGTGTCAGCAGCGTGTTGCGCCTGTGTTTCTTCTATTTCCAGCAGTAGCCGCAATCGGTCGTGCTTCGCCACCTCCAGCCAGTGCCGCCCGGATAGCGCGCCCTCCAGCGCCCATAATAAATTCAGGCTGGCCTTTCCATTCTGCCGTTTAACCCGTAAGTAAGCCCTTACCGCCCCCAGCTCGCGCAATTGCGCAACCGTCCCGATCCCGGCCTGCTCCAGCATAATTTGCGATTTCGGGCCGAAATTCGGCAGATCGGCAATGCGCACCTTATTCGCCTTCCCAGTAATCCCCGCTTTGCTCCGCCCGCCCGACATACCGGAAGAAACCCGGCTTGCCGTCTGCTCCGAGCGGCGTTTCGGCAAACACCGCAAATTTTCCGCTGGTCGGATACTCGCAAATTTCCGGCGAGATGCGCGTGCTGACCGCAAAGATTTTCAATTCAGTCTCGCCGGTATTCGCCACTTGGTGCGCCGTTTCTTTGCCGCCCGCCAGACAAGCCACCACATCGCCGGCGCGAATGGGGTAGACCGCCTCGCCAATGCGCACCTCACCCGCCCCTTCGAGAACCAGAAACATTTCTTCGTTCTGCTGGTGGCTGTGCAGGGGAAAAGCGCACTTGCCGGGCGGAATCGCCGTCAGGTTGTAGCCCAGTTTCTGCGCGCCGAGCCGCATGCCGATCATACCCATGCGTGCCTCGTAACGCTCCGCCGCCGGGCCGGTTGCCGCATAAGCGGGCGGACGCGGCAGCAGCTCCACCTCGTCGAGATTCAGTATCGGCTTACTCATGGTCACCTCCTGTTTTTTGTTGAATCAAACTCTACACCGATTACTCCTTCGGCGGTACGTCTGGAATATTGCCCAGCATTGCCCGGGCAATCGCCTCGAAATCGGCCCGAGGAATCTCCAAATGCCCATAGCGGAAAGCATAGCCCCACTGCGCTTTGTTGCGTATGAATGCAAGGCGCGAAATCAGCGGACGAATCGGCGCATCGTGTGCCGCCAGAAATGCGATATCGCGCCGAAACGGGATAAAACCCGGTGCCATTTCGAACGGATACACTGTTTCGCCGGTTACGCGGCCGATGGCGGTAAATTGCTGGCAAGGTTCCGGTTCGCCGAACCGCGTTTTCGGCGAGTAATATATCAGCCAATCGCCCACCGCCATGCGTTTTAGGGGTTGTGCCTTGCCGTGGCACAACTGGCTGAAGCCGCCCGCCACGCCGCAATGCACATGCTCTTTCGATGCCACACCGATCCAGTAGCGCATATTGCCCTCCTCAACATTCAGAGAACGTAGCGTACCCCTGTGCTGCTGACAGCGTACTGTCAGCAGGTTTAATTTGATGATTCGGCACAGGCTTGCGATAATGCGCCACGTTTTTCGTCTTATCGACCGAGATGACCACACCCACCGAGATTACGCTGCACCAGCAATCCAAAACGCTGGAAATCGCCTTCGACGACGGCGCACGCTTTCTGTTGCCATTTGAATTCCTGCGGGTGTTTTCGCCCTCGGCGGAAGTGCGCGGGCACGGCCCCGGTCAGGAAATCCTGCAAGTCGGCAAACAGGCGGTCAATATTGTGAATGCCGAGCCGGTGGGCAGCTATGCCGTCAAGTTATTCTTCGACGACGGACACGATACCGGCATTTTCACTTGGGAATATCTGCACGAGCTGGGGCGCTACCGGGACGCTATGTGGCACGATTATCTGGACAAATTGGAGAAGGCCGGCGAAAGCCGCGATCCGCAACGCTATACGGGAGTAAACGATGAGTAAAACCACCCATTTCGGCTTCGAAACGGTCGCCGAAGAAGACAAGGCTAAGCGGGTTGCGGGCGTATTCACTTCGGTCGCCAGCAAATACGACATCATGAACGATCTGATGTCTGCCGGTCTGCACCGTTTGTGGAAGCGTTTCACCATCGAAGTCAGCGGCGTACGCGCCGGTGAAAAGGTGTTGGATGTGGCCGGTGGCTCAGCCGACTTGTCGCGCAAATTTGCCAAGCGCGTCGGCGAAACCGGCGAGGTGTGGCTCACCGACATCAATAACGCCATGCTGCGCGTCGGACGCGACCGCATGCTGGACGACGGCCTGAATTCGCCGGCAGCGCAGTGCGACGCGGAAAACCTGCCGTTCCCGTCGAATTATTTCGATTGCGTCAGCATCGCCTTCGGCTTGCGCAACGTCACGCACAAAGATGCCGCGCTGCGCGAAATGTTCCGCGTGCTGAAACCGGGCGGTCGCTTGCTGGTGCTGGAGTTTTCCAAAGTCTGGAAGCCGCTGGAGCCGATTTACGATACCTATTCTTTTAAGCTCTTGCCGCAAATGGGTAAGCTGATCGCCAACGATGCCGACAGCTACCGCTATCTGGCCGAGTCGATCCGCATGCACCCCGGTCAGGAAGAATTAAAGCAAATGATGGAAGAGGCCGGTTTCTCACGTGCAGAATACTTTAATTTGACAGGAGGCGTAGTCGCATTGCATCGCGGCTACAAAATGCCCTAACCCTTTGGGTTTTAACAACCCCGGCCCAATGGGCCGGGGTTTCATTTTTTGGAGTCTAACCATGAGCAGCTTACCGAAATGTCCCCAATGCGGTTCCGAATACACCTATGAAGACGGCAGTAACTACGTTTGCCCGGAATGCGCCCACGAATGGCCGCAGCAAGCGGCGGCCGAAAGCGGGGAGCAGGCACGCGTAATCCGCGATGCTAACGGCACTGTGCTGAACGACGGCGACAGCGTAACCGTCATTAAGGATCTGAAAGTTAAAGGGTCTTCTCTGGTGGTCAAAGTCGGCACCAAGGTCAAGAATATCCGCCTGGTTGAGGGCGATCACGATATCGATTGCAAGATTGACGGCATCGGCGCGATGTCGCTGAAATCAGAGTTTGTGAAGAAAGCCTGAGCCTCCGATGGAAGCCGCGCCCCCTCTTAGACTAGTCTATCAGGATGCATTTTTGCTGGCGGCCGACAAACCGGCTGGATTACTTTCGGTGCCAGGGCGCGGCCCCGATAAGCAAGATTGCCTTTCGGCACGGGTGCAAGCCGCTTTCCCCGACGCATTGATCGTACACCGACTGGATATGGCGACCTCCGGTCTGCTGCTATTCGCCCGGGGAGCCGAGATGCAGCGCAAATTATCCGAGCAATTCAGCCAGCGCCGGATCGAGAAGTGCTACCTCGCCGTGGTCGGCGGATTAACCGCGCCGGAAGGCGAAATCGCCCTGCCTCTGATTGCCGATTGGCCGAACCGTCCCCTGCAAAAGGTCGATCTCGAAGTCGGCAAGCCCTCACTCACGCGCTATCGCCTGCTCGGTCACGATCTCCAATCCAATACGTCGCGACTGGAACTGGAGCCTGTCACAGGGCGCTCGCACCAACTGCGTGTGCACCTGTCCGCGATAGGTCACCCCATCGTCGGCGATTTGTTTTACGGCGGCGCAGTGGCCGACCGTTTGCATCTGCACGCCTGCCAGTTAAGTTTTGCTCATCCACTAAGCGGCACACTCTTGAATTTAAGCAGTCCGTCCCCATTTTAAGCGGTGGCGCGTTGCGCCGATGGTATACTTTCCGCCTGTTGTTTATTACTTCGAGGATTCTATGAAGCGCTTTTTGATGTTGTTGACGATTGCCCTGACCTGCCTGAGCTTGTTCGCCGTTGAAGCCGAAGCCAAACGGTTCGGCGGAGGCGGTAGCGTCGGTAAACAGCGCACCATGAGCGCTCCGCCGCAAAAAGCTCCGGCTGCCGCACCGGCACCCGCCCCAGCAGCCCAGCCTGCCGCACAACCCTCTGCCGGTAGCAAGTGGCTTGGCCCCTTGGCTGGCTTAGCTATTGGCGCAGGTCTCGGCGCATTGTTCGCTGGCAGCGGCTTCGGCGGCGCAATCGGCGGCATCCTGATGGCCGTGCTGGCCGTGATGCTGGTAATGTTCCTGATCGCCAAATTCCGCAGCAAACCGCAACCGATGCAATACGCCGGCAGCGGTGCGCCTTATCATCAACCCGAACCGGCTCCGCAACCTGTCGGTAACGGCAGCGCCTCGGCAGCACCGGCTGCCGCATCGATTCCGGCCGGTTTCCCGGTGGAAGCCTTTATTCGTTCCGCCAAAACCTCGTTTATCCGCCTGCAAGCCGCGAACGACCGCAAAGATTTGAATGATATTCGCGAGTACACCACGCCGGAAATATTCGCGGAAATTTCCATGCAACTGCAAGAGCGCGACAACACAACGCAGAAAACCGATGTGCTGGCATTGGAAGCCTCGCTACTGGAAGTGGTTACCGAAGGTAATCTGGCCATCGCCAGTGTGCGCATGACCGGTCAGTTGAGCGAAAACGGCGGTGCAGCCGAATCGTTCGATGAAATCTGGCATGTACAGAAAGATCTGCACGACGACAAGGCCGTCTGGCTACTGGCAGGGATACAGCAAGTGTAAGTCTCAGTGTTGTATTCTGAGAAAAACGCCGCCGGAAATATCAGGCGGCGTTTTTTATTATGTCGCTCTACATGTTTAGCATTTTTACGCTAATATATCTCCCGATTTATCCTCTATTTCAGGGAGTACAGGATGCGGTATCGGTTATGGAGTTGTCTGTTCGCCGCTTTGTTGGTTTGCATCGCCAGCGAAGCCAACGCCGGACGGTTCGGTGGCGGAAAAAGTATCGGCACCTCCCGTTCATACAGCAGCAGCTATAGCGCCCCGAGCCGCTCTTACAACAGTTCGAATTCTAGCCGCTCCTACGCCAGCCCGAGTCGAAGCAACAATACCTACAGCTTTAACCGCTCGGCGAATTCGTCCGCCATGAACACGCCTCCCCCGGCGAACAACCGTTTCGGCGGGAATAAAAACAGCGGCATACAGCGCTCCTACAATAGTACAGTGCCGTCCAATACTCTATCGTCCGCGCGCAGCCCATCAAACGGCTCCGGCAGCACCCCGACCCAAGGCCGTTTGGTTTCAGCTCCCCCGACAGCAAACGCAACAGCGACGCCTCAACCGGCACCTGCACGCCCGGCAAGCCCTAGCGCGATTCCCGGTTACGCACCTCGCCCTGTAGCCGCGCCGCCACTGGTTGCCGCACGCCCCGTTGTACCGGTCGCCCAGCAGTCGAGCAGCTGGTGGCGTCCGGCAACCGCATTTCTGGCCGGCTTGGGACTCGGTGCATTGTTGGGTCACCATCAGGACTCTGTTGCAGCAGTCTCGAATACCGGTGCTGGCTTGAGCGGTGCGGGCTCAGGCACTGGAGGAGCCGCTGCTACTGCGCTACCCGGGGCAACCACCGCGCCGGTTGAAAACGCCGCTGCAAGCGGCGGCGGGTTCTGGCATAGCATTGCACTTTTCTGCCTGTGGGCTATCGTTTTGTTTTTAAGTTATAAAGTTCTACGTCTGATTTTCTATCGTCCCTCCCCTGTCATGGCTCAACCTGCCCCCATGCATACAGCGTCTCCATCCGCCACAACCGCGCCCAGCCCAGCACCAGCGGCTGAGAACGGATTTTCCGGCCCGGCACCGGGTAATATTCCAAGCGACTTCCCCAAAGATGATTTTGAGCGGGCTGTCGAGAGCTCGTTTATCCGGTTGCAGGCAGCCAATGATCGTGGCGATCTGGACGATATCCGCGAATACACCACGCCAGAAATCTTCGCCGAAATATCCTTGCAGTTACAGGAGCGAGGCAACGTCCAACAGCACACCGACGTATTGCGTATTGCGGCAACCTTGCTTGAGGTTGTTACAGAGGGGCATTTCGAGATTGCCAGCGTGCTCATGCAAGGTACGCTGCGTGAAAATCATGGAGCAGAAATGGATTTCCGCGAAGTCTGGCATATTCGCCAAGATCGGCGCTCCCAAGGTGCCCCTTGGCTGTTAGCCGGTATCCAGCAAGTCTGACGGTTGCGCCTTCCAGCTCTTCGCTGCATACTGTCGCCTTTGTCGGCAAGCCGTACGCCGACTCCGGTTTGTTTGAAATGCTGCATCAGTCGACCATCCATATTCTGAATCATCTGTTCGGCCAGAGCGGTTGGGCGCAGGCCCGGCTTGCCCGCTTCGCAGGGAAAACCGTGCAGTTCGATGTCCCTCCGTTTTCTTTTGCCTGTACTATTCAGGAAAATGGCTTGTTGGAATCCGCTGCGTCCGATGCCGTGCCGGATGCGCGTTGTCACTTCCCATTTGCTCTGCTGCCCCGCTTGGCTTTGCAGGATGAACAAGCGCTCAGCGAAGTCCATACCGAAGGCAACGCCGCTTTGCTCAGCGAGGTATTTCACCTGAGTCGCAATCTGCGCTGGGATGCTGCAGAAGACATTAGCCGTTTCACCGGCGATGTGGCTGCCGAACGAATCGTACAGTTCGCTCAGGCTAAACACCGCCACTTGCTCAGTACGCTGCAGAACCTGTCGCAAGCCGCCGCCGAATATCTGACTGAGGAGCGCCCCGTGCTGGCGAAACCCGGTCAAATTTCGCTTTTTGTCCACCAAGTCGATACTTTGCGAGACGATGCCGCCCGACTGGAACAACGCATCAGTCGTCTGGAGCACCGTTCGTGAAATTCTTTCGTGTATTTAAAATCGTCTTCGTGGTGTTGCGGTTCGGGCTGGACGAATTTCTGACCGCGCACCAGAAAACCCGCTGGCTACGCGTTCCGCTCGGCATGCTGTTATTCTGGCGCAACACCTCTGCACCGCGTGCGGTGCGGTTGCGTCTGGCGCTGGAAAGCCTCGGTCCGATCTTCGTCAAATTCGGCCAGATGCTTTCTACCCGGCGCGATTTGATTCCTGCCGACCTGGCGGAAGAACTGGCGAAATTGCAGGATCGCGTTCCCCCTTTCCCTTCCGAACAAGCGATTGCACAAATCGAGGCTGCCTATAAAAAGCCGCTGCTCCAAGTATTTAAGAGTTTCGAAGCCGAGCCGGTCGCCAGCGCCTCGGTCGCGCAAGTGCATTTTGCGGTGCTGCCGGACAACCGCGAAGTCGCCGTAAAGATTTTGCGGCCCGGTATCGAGCGGGTCATTACCCACGATCTGGCCTTACTGGATACCTGCGCCATGCTGTTGGAACGCGGCTGGGAGGATGGAAAGCGTCTGAAACCGCGCGAGGTGGTGGCCGAATTCGAAAAACATTTACATGACGAACTCGATTTAACGCGCGAAGCGGCTAACGCCAGTCAGTTACGGCGCAATTTCCCGAATTCCGACTTGCTGATCGTGCCGGAAATGTACTGGGATTGGTGTCTGGACAATGTGATTGTCATGGAGCGAATGCACGGCATTCCAATCAGCCAGATCGATGCCCTGCGGGCTGCGAATATCGACATCCCCAAGCTGGCTGCCAACGGTGTGGAAATTTTTTACACCCAGGTCTTCCGCGACGGCTTTTTCCATGCCGACATGCATCCCGGCAATATTCTGGTTGCCCCGGATGGCCGCTATATTGCGCTCGATTTCGGCATTATGGGAACGCTGACCGATACCGATAAGCATTATCTGGCACAGAATTTTATTGCTTTCTTCCGCCGCGACTATAAGCGCGTAGCCGAAGTGCATATCGAATCCGGCTGGGCACCCGCCGAAACCCGGGTAGACGAACTCGAAGCGGCTATCCGCGCAGTCTGCGAACCGATCTTCGACCGCCCGCTACGCGAAGTCTCGTTCGGCCGCGTGCTGCTGCGCCTGTTCCAAACCTCGCGCCGGTTCGGCATCGAGATTCAGCCGCAACTGGTGCTGCTGCAAAAAACCTTGCTGAATATCGAGGGCTTGGGTCTGCAGCTCGATCCCGAACTGGATTTGTGGAAAACCGCCAAACCCTGGCTGGAACGCTGGATGAGCGAACAGGTCGGCTGGAAAGGCTTCCTCAAAGCACTGGAAACCGAAGCGCCGCAATTCGCCACCTTGCTGCCGCAACTTCCCCGCTTGCTGCACCAACGCATACAAGCCCCTACCATTCCCGCCGAGCTGGACGCCGGCTTACGCTATCTGATCGCGCTTCAGCAGCAACGCAATCGTTGGTTGGCACTATTAGCTGTCGCATCCACCGGTGTTTTTTTGCTATTGCTGGCTTGGTCTGTATTGCCGATTCTTCAGAGTATGAGCGCCCGCTAACGCAGCAACTCATGCAATCTTGCGCGTCCGTGTTCCGCCAGATATTCCCCGCCGTAGGCGGACAGATGACCGCCGTCTACGCTTAGAATTCTTTGCCCATCCATAGTTCTGCAACGCATAGTGTCGCACATATAAAGGAAAGGATCGAAATAGGGTATTTGCTCTTCCGCCAGCTTGGGAATGAAATAGCTGCGGTATAAGCCATCGTTTTTATCCGCCAGCGCGCGCGTTAAATCGCAGCGGCTGCGATCGCTGATGCGCACCGGACGATTAACGCAAGCCTTGGGGTTCGATCCGGTCGGCGGTGCCAGAAGGACAACAACCCGCTTACCCATTGAGCGGTAGCGGTGCACCGTTTTTTCGAAAGCTTCTGGAAATGCCTCGGCCGGCTCTTTGTATTTCAGCCACCAAAAATCCTTGCCTGCATAATAGGCCGGCCAATGCGCAGCCATCGCGATAGTTTCGACCTCCGGGTGCGCCTGCAAATAGACAAAAAACTTTTGTGTCAGCCTGCGACAGTATTCCGGCCCGTAATCAAGCAGCATTGGGCATTGTCCCCGCCCGAACTGAACGAATTGCATGATTGGCTGCTCTCGCTGAGCGTAGGCATCGAGCATAGTCGAGTAGGCATTCGAAAAGGAATCACCAACCAACAACAAGCCCGGGGCCTGCAAACTACCTGTGCCGGGGTTGCACCAATCGTCGCTGTAGTGCTCTGCTGTCATAGCCTCGCACGATTGCCGGAAGGGGTAATCGAAGCGGTTGATTTGCGTCACCTGCCCCGCCGAGCGGCTAGGCAACCCGTCTGCAAGGTAAACCGCATACCCCGTCAAGCCACTTGCCGCCAACAGCACAGCCAGTCCTATGGCCTTGATGTTGCCGTGCCGTCCGAAGCGCAGGGGTTTTTCAACCCAGCGGTATGTCGCCCAGGCTAACACGATAGCCAGCAGCACGGCCGTTTGCCGAATCGTGCGCGAAGGCAACTCGTTTTCGAGAATGCGGGCGAACGACAGCAACGGCCAGTGCCATAAGTATAGCGGGTAGCTGATGAGACCGATTCCAACCAGCGCTTTGCGGGACAATACGACACGATTAAGCCACGCCTGCGGCCCGGCGGAAATCATCAAGAACGTACCCAGTGTTGGGAATAGAGCCCATCCGCCGGGAAACGCGCGGTCTTTATTCAAGAGCGCCAACCCTGCCGCCAGCAAAACGGCACCTGTGAGCGACTGTATATTCGGGTAGCGACGAGTCAGCGGCGCGTTGTGCAGAACAAGATAGGCCAGCGTACCGCCCACCATCAGCTCCCAGAATCGGGAAAAGGGCGAATAAAATGCTGCACCCGGATTTTTGTGTACCCAATAGACGCTGGCTGCGAAGGAAGCGCCTGCGATAGCCAATGTAATCGCAAAAAAATTCCAGCGGCGCTTCCACACCAGCAACAGCATCACCGGCCAAAACACATAAAACTGCTCTTCGACCGCTAAACTCCACAGATGGAGAAACGGCTTGGTTTCACCGGCCGTATCGAAATAGCCGCTTTCGCCCCACAGCAGAAAGTTGGAAACAAAACCCGCCGAGCCTGCCATATGCTTGCCGAGCTGCTTGTATTCGTCGGCAAACAACGCAAACCAGCCGAAAATCATACTGCTCAGCGTCACTAGCAGCAGCGCGGGAAAGATCCGCAAAATACGGCGGCGGTAGAACTCCGTCAAACTAAAACGGGTGCGCTCCAGACTGGAAAAGATAATCGTCGATATTAAATAGCCGGAGATGACGAAAAAAATATCGACCCCGATGAATCCTCCGCGTACGGTAGAGGGAAATGCATGGAAGCCGACCACCGCTAGCACGGCGATGGCGCGCAAGCCGTCGATATCTGGGCGGTATTGGGGATGGATTAAATGGGGGCGGTGCGCCAAAGTTCAGTCACTGCGTGTTAACAATATTTGCAAGGTTGGCGAGCGCTCACACCAAGCCTAGCGCTTAATCATAGCACACGAGCAAAGTCGTCGCATCCACAAGCAGCATAGTCTGAACGCCATCGACGCACTGATTATCTCGATGCTGCTAGCCAAGATGACAGCATCCATAATCTTCCCTATAACAGCCATATGGGCCGTTACGTTTCGGATGTTCTAGGTTAACAGAGCTACCGCGCAGCACCATCCCCCGCACGATTTCTTGTCTTGATGTCCAGAGAAGCTCATACCACCGCATAATCTCTTCATTAAGAAGGCACCAAAAACCCTTAGCAAGAATTGAATTCAGCCGGTTAAAGTACAGGCATCAGGCCCTATGCCATAAGTGTGCCAGAAAACAAAAAGGCCACCCAACGGGTGGCCTTTTTGTTTGAAACTGGTGGCCAAGGGCGGAATCGAACCACCGACCACACAACCTCTTGATTTTACTATGTTCGCCGCTTCCAGCATGCATTAGGGCTACTTCAAAGTGCTGCACCTAAGTGGTTACAGGAAAATCATAGTAGCCCACAGCACTTGTGATGTGAAGCCAGTCTGAGGCCGTTTTGGTGGTGATGGGCAGAATCGAACTCATCACCACCAAAAATCACCTGGCCCTGGAATTGCGGGGCTTTGGGAGGCCGCCTCGGTTTCGAGGTTGGTCAAAGTGTATCACCTAGATGACGCACGCTTCGGTTAAGTGTGGGCCGCCCGACGTGGACGGTCAAGATGCAACACTGTCTGAAAATTACGCCTCGGACGTTGATTCCTCCTCTGCGTCATCTTGCGGTTCGGACGCGGGCCACTCCAGCCCAAAAATTGGCGAGTTAAGTATTGGTTTGCGGTCTTCCTTGCTACCAATGCAATCCCAATCACTAAGTGCATTGCATTGATGTTTGAACCAAGAACGGACTTTTTCTGAGATTTTCTTCCGGGCTGCCTCGGTCTGAGTCGGCAAAAGAATGTTTTTTATATGATCATCTGAAAGTTTGCCGTAGCTGGTCCCCCCCGATTCCGTCCAAAACTGGAGTCTCGAACTTTCAGAACGCAACATCGCAAAAAGCCATTCTGGCGGATAACTATTCTTAAATTCATCTTTTATTCTTACGATAGCAACCCCGTCGGGTGAGGCGACGAGATCATCGCCTGCATTAATAAGCAATCCGATATTTCTGCGTTCCGGGCGAACCAATCCAATAATAATATCTCCTTGCTTTGCTTCATACATTCCAGCTCCCTTGCGTTCTGCTATTCGCCAGCCTCTTAATGGCTCTTGAGCCAAAACGACACCCTCAATTGCTCGAATATCTTGCCCCTCGACAAGGCGCCATGTCTTCGAGCAATTCTCGGCAGAAGAAAGGTCAATAGTGCAAGTCACAATATCCGCTATGCTATCAAGCATGACATGCTTGCCCACGAGGATTTGTCTCCTGTTTTCGAGAGCTTTAGGTGCTAATCGTCTGGGCTTTATATCAAGACTCGGATGTTTCCATACATCACTGATTCTTGCGCCAACCCAATCTTTCTTCGCGCTGGCCAATTGTTTCTTGAGCGGATGCTTTAACGCCCAATCTAGCACTATCTGGTTAAAGCGTTCCGTTACTCCAGTAAAGTCAGTGTCAGGGATAAGCTGATTGTTGTCGTCGCGGAGCTGCTGCCCTGTGATCGGATCTCGCTTTGGTGTAATAAAAAAGCCAGATCCCAATTTATAACCTACTTTACGGACAAGTTCGGCGTGGATGGGATAGTCGGAATCAACAAATTTCTTAATATCCTTCTCTGGCCATTTCTCGCACATCACAATAGCTGATCGGAGATCAGCATCAGACTTTAAGAAAATTCGACGAGGTAACTCAACTAGAGAAACAATTCTTAGGTGAGAAAGAATCCACTGTCTGACATAACCGTAGCTTGCGGTGCAAAGATATCCTTCTGGCAAAATAATTGCCAGCCTTCCACCTTGTGAGGTAAGCATTTTGTAGCAGCGTTCAAGGAACAGTATTCCAAGTTGCTGTGACGGTAGGAGCTGATCAGTTTTTTTCCACGTTCCGCCGACCTTTTCCCATACATGCCCTAAGTCGTAGTTTTGCAATACTGTCTGGCGCTTTTCTATGCTTTTTTCGCCAAAGGGAGGGTTGCATAGTGCAACGTTGATTTCACCCTCCCACCGTGTGTGGTCTTCAATAGAATCGCGACAGAGCAGGCCGGTTTGGCCATCTTTATGTAGGATCATGTTAATAACCGCAAGGTCGTATGCCTTGGGGTCAATGTCCATACCAAAAATGCGCTTGTCTATATCGGTGCCACCCGCTGACTGCCTATTTACTAGAGCTGAGGTGAGAAAATCGGCAGTTCCCATTCCGGGGTCTGCAACTTTGTCATTGGCGCCAATTCTCACCATATTGACCATGCACTCTACTAAGCTAATGGGAGTGAAATACTGATCAAGGCTCTTTTTGAATACAGCAGGAACAAAGGACATGAACAGTTGTTGCATCATTTCACTAGATGCCGCAGTGAAATGAATGCCCTGAATCATGCTAACCACGTCTCTTAGCACTCTCTCTTGTAACTCGGAACCTTGCACAGGAGCGAAAAGTGTCTTTGCGTTGGAGTATCGGGTTGCCGATATTTTGTAAATTCGGTCAATTCGAGACTTGAATTGGGCGTCTTTGCCTGGTTTCACCTGGAGTGATAACTGCTTCTTTGAGCTTTCCTTCGCTTCTCGCTCATCACAATAACGCGCAAGAATTAATTTTACAGTTTCCTTGTAGCGGAGATGTTCGTCATTTACGCCATGAGAGCGCATGACGTGGGCTACGTTCATCAACACTGATACAAGATTGTCCGGCGGGGTAAGCTGGTCTAAAGTGATCGGGCGTTCTTGATAAACCCCGCCCGCTTCCGGAAGGTTGGCAATCGAGTCTTGCTCAATGTGCGTTATCGTTCTGGAACCCTCGGTAATAGTCTTTTTAATAAAAAGAATTCGCGAGGTGTCGTCCCAATAAACTCCTAGAGCATTGGTATCCGGAAGTAATCTTAACGCTGGTTCTAATTGATACTTGATGCCACTCTTTTGCTTTGAAGAGTCACGCTTGACTTCTGCAATCAAGACCGCTTTCTTTAGGCGCTCTTCAAGCGACAAGTTTTCGAGGTTTACCGCAGGTTCGTCATATACAATTGCGTCGCAACGCAACTTGTTACGCCCAGACTCGCCAAGCTTAAGGATTACCGTTTCAACGGCGATGTGTTCTTTCTTGTATTTTCTACGTAGAAAGAACTTGAGCATTTCAATGCGCCGGGCCTCTTCTGTAAGAGTAAGGCCGTCTTTAGCTAGTTTAGGTGCGTTTAGTTGCCCACGAATTGGGCATTTTAAATTAGTTGAGTTGCTCATCGTTTACATAAGTGTTTTTTGCTTAATTTGCGCGTTTAACACCAACCGGGAGCGATTTTCAAAAAATACGCCCGTAAATTAAACGCACCCCCTTTAGCGGTTGATTTATTTTCTAAGGGTTCGCACCCTGACAACGGTCCGCCAATATTGTGCCAATATTTTTGGCTTAGGTGGCCAGATCTTCCTCTGGCTGCTTATGCACACCTTGCCCCTGACCATCTCGCGGAAGCGGCTTCGCGGCTTGACCCGGTGCTGAATGGCTACGTTTTGGCTACGGACACCAAGAAATAAAAAAGGCCTACCTATCGGTAAGCCTTTTAAATTTGGTGGCCAAGGGCGGAATCGAACCACCGACACGCGGATTTTCAATCCGCTGCTCTACCAACTGAGCTACTTGGCCGTTACTGCGAGTCGGTAATTATACCGATATTCTGCATTTTGTCCAAGCCCTCAAAAACAAACCCCGCCGAAGCGGGGTTTGTCGTGCGCTTGTGCAGCGAGGGCAATTACATCATGCCGCCCATGCCACCCATGTCGCCCATGCCCGGAGCAGCCGGTTTGTCTTCCGGCAGTTCGGCCACCATGCATGCAGTGGTCAGCATCAGGCCAGCAATAGATGCAGCATTTTGCAATGCGGTGCGGGTTACCTTAGTGGGATCGACCACACCCATTTCCAGCATGTCGCCGTAGACGCCGCTGGCTGCGTTGTAGCCGTAGCCGCCGGTGCCGCCGTTCAACACTTGGTTCACCACTACGGATGGCTCGCCGCCGGCGTTGTCGATGATCGCGCGCAGCGGGGATTCCAACGCACGCAGAACGATGGCGATACCAGCGTCTTGATCGTGGTTGTCGCCCTTCAGGTTGGCAATCGCAGCCTTGGCGCGCAGCAGAGCCACGCCGCCGCCAGGAACAATACCTTCTTCCACGGCAGCGCGGGTAGCGTGCAGAGCGTCATCCACGCGGTCGCGTTTTTCTTTCATTTCGACTTCAGTTGCCGCACCCACCTTGATCACAGCTACGCCGCCAGCCAGCTTGGCTTTACGTTCTTGCAGTTTTTCGCGATCATAGTCGCTGGAGGTTTCTTCCAGTTGCTTGTTGATGGTTGCAAGACGGCCGCGGATGGCTTCTTCGGAGCCTGCGCCGTCGATGATGGTAGTGTTGTCCTTGCCCACTTCAATGCGCTTGGCTTGACCCAGTTCAGCCACGGTGGTTTTTTCCAGTGTCAGGCCGACTTCTTCGGCAATCACGGTACCGCCAGTCAGGATGGCGATGTCTTCCAGCATTGCTTTGCGACGGTCGCCGAAGCCAGGAGCCTTCACAGCCACAACCTTCAGAATGCCGCGGATGGTGTTCACCACCAGTGTAGCCAGCGCTTCGCCTTCCACGTCTTCAGCGATGATCAGCAGGGGACGGCCGGACTTGGCCACGCCTTCCAGTACCGGCAGCAAGTCGCGGATGTTGGAGATCTTCTTGTCGTGCAACAGGATGAAGGGGTTATCCAGCGCAGCGATTTGCTTGTCTTGGTTGTTGATGAAGTAGGGGGACAGGTAGCCGCGGTCGAATTGCATGCCTTCCACGACGTCCAGTTCGTTTTGCAGGGACTTGCCGTCTTCAACGGTAATCACGCCTTCCTTGCCCACTTTGTCCATCGCTTCGGCAATGATGTCGCCGATAGCGGTGTCGGAGTTGGCGGAAATGGAACCGACCTGAGCGATTTCCTTGCTGGTCGCGCAGGGCTTGGAGATTCCCTTCAGTGCTTCCACAGTAGCGATCACGGCCTTGTCGATGCCGCGCTTCAGATCCATCGGATTCATACCGGCGGCAACGAACTTCATGCCTTCCTGCACGATGGACTGTGCCAGCACGGTCGCGGTGGTGGTACCGTCGCCGGCCACGTCGGCGGTCTTGGAAGCCACTTCCTTAACCATTTGCGCGCCCATGTTTTCGAACTTGTCTTTCAGCTGGATTTCCTTGGCCACGGATACGCCGTCCTTGGTTACGGTCGGTGCGCCGTAGCTTTTTTCCAGCACCACATTGCGGCCTTTCGGACCCAGCGTTACTTTAACTGCGTCGGCCAGAATGTTAACGCCCACGATCATTTTCGAACGGGCTGCGTCGTGGAATTTTACGTCTTTAGCTGCCATAGTGTTTCTCCTGAATTCTTACAGTGATTAGCCTTCGATGACGCCGATAATGTCGTCTTCGCGCATAGTCAGATATTCCTGACCGTCCAGCTTGAAATTCTGGCCGGCATATTTGCCGAACAGGACGCGGTCACCCACTTTCACGTCGAGGGCGCGAACTTTGCCGTCATCGCCAATCTTGCCGTTACCTACAGCAATGATTTCGCCTTGATCGGGCTTCTCGGTCGCTGCATCGGGAATCACGATTCCGGAAGCGGTTTTGCGTTCTTCTTCGAGGCGCTTGACGATCACACGGTCGTGCAACGGACGAATTTTCATGCTTTAGTCTCCTAAATCAAACAGTTATCCAAACATCGGCGAGGCCAGTTTAGCACTCGCTCGCTGTGACTGCTAATAATAAGGGTGAGGCGGGTTGATTTCAAGAGCGCGCGGAAAAAAATTTGAACTTATTGCCGGTCATCCGAATCGGATACTTAACCGTTAATAGCGGTATGCGGAGCCTCACCCGCAGGGTAGTTTGCTGTGCAATGCGCCGATTAATGCCCTTATTGCGGGCACAATTAGGAGAATAACGATGATGACCATTCAGAAAACCCTCCGCGCCGGCCTGATCGCTATGAGCGTCTGCGGCCTTGTCACTCTGGCTCCGGCCTCGTATGCGCAGGATGCTCCCCCGCACACCACGACCAAGTCCAGCAAGAAATCGAAGAAAGTTTGTCAGAATTGCGGCACCATTGCTGAAATCAAGAAACTGGAAAAAGAAGGCGAAGGCACCGGGCTGGGCGCCATCGCTGGCGGTGTAGCAGGCGGGCTGATCGGTAATCAAGTCGGCGGCGGCACCGGCAATACAGTCGCCACGATCGCGGGTGCGGCGGGCGGCGCTTATGTTGGCCACCAAGTGGAAAAGAAGGCCCGTAAGACGGTGCAGTATGCAATTACCGTAAAAATGGATAACGGCAAGGACTTCAGCGAAACCGTGGACAAAGAGCCGGCCTTCGCCGTGGGCGACAAGGTCAAAATTGTCGACGGCAAGGTCGTAGCCGCCAAATAAGTCTTAGTTTAAACTTTCCGTATCCGGCGCCACCCTCATCCGGTGGCGCTTTTTATTGGTACTGATTATGGTGTTTCATCCTGCCCCCGACTTGCTGAACCGTTCACTTAAAGCGGTCTGGCATCCGTGCACCCAAATGAAGCGGCACGAAACGCTGCCTTTACTGCCGGTGGAACGCGGCGAGGGGGTCTGGCTAGTCGGTATGGATGGCAAGCGCTATCTGGATTCGGTTAGCTCTTGGTGGGTGAATTTGTTCGGGCATTGCAACCCGCGCATCAATGCCGCGATTACCGACCAGCTCGGCAAGCTGGAGCATGTGATGCTGGCCGGGTTTACCCACCAGCCGGTAGTCGAGCTTTCCGAGCGGCTGGCTGCGCTGGCCCCGGCAGGGCTGGGACATTGCTTCTATGCTTCGGACGGGGCTTCTGCCACCGAAATCGCGCTGAAAATGAGCGCTCACTTCTGGCGGAACACCGGAAAAATCGGTAAACAGAATTTCATCAGCTTACAAAACAGCTATCACGGCGAAACGCTGGGCGCACTGTCGGTCACCGATGTTGCGCTGTTCCGCGACGCCTACGGCCCCTTGCTCAGGCAGCAGGCAACCGTGCCCACGCCGGATTGGCGGCTAGCAGAAGCGGGGGAGAGCGCCGAGGCTTACGCGCTGCGCTGCGCCAATGCGTTGGAGCATTATCTCGCCGAGCACCACAACCAGTTAGCCGCCATGATTGTTGAACCGTTGGTACAAGGCGCCGCTGGTATGGCGATGTATCACCCGGTTTATTTGCAGCGCGCCCGCATGCTGTGCGACCAGTATCAGATACACCTCATCGCCGATGAAATTGCAGTGGGCATGGGCCGTACCGGCACATTGTTCGCCTGTGAACAGGCGGGTGTTCGCCCGGATTTTCTGTGCCTGTCGAAAGGCATTACCGGGGGCTACCTGCCGTTATCCGTGGTGATGACCACCGACATGATTTATCAGGCGTTCTATCACGATGAGGTTGCGCGCGGCTTTTTGCACTCGCACTCTTATACCGGCAACCCATTGGCCTGTCGGGCAGCACTGGCCACGCTGGATATTTTTGCGTCGGACAGTGTGCTGGAAACGAATCGTGAAAAAGCGGGGTATCTGAATACCCTTGCAGAGCCGTTGCGCAATCATTGTGCAGTACGCAACTTCCGCCACACCGGCATGATCTGGGCTTTCGAAGTCGAGACCCCGCACCCCGATTTTTCGCGGCAGGCCTTCGAGCTGGGTTTGCGTCACGGTCTTTTGCTACGCCCGATGGGCAACACCGTATATTTCATGCCGCCCTATGTAATTAGCCACTCAGAAATCGAGCAACTTGTTTCCGCTACGCTGAAGATTGTCGAGGCGCTATCGTGAAAAAATGGCTCGCACTCGGCTGCTTGCTTGTTTCCGGCTGGCTGCATGCCGAACCTTTGCCGCCCGACGTTTTGGCTGCCCTGAAACTAGCTAAAATTCCGATATCGCATATAGGCGTCATCGTCAAGGAAGTGGGCGCTCACAACAACACCATTGAGCTTAACCCCAGCCAGCCGATGAACCCAGCTTCGACCATGAAGCTGCTGACCACCTACGCCGCGCTTGAACTGCTCGGCCCGGCTTACACGTGGAAAACGGAAGCTTACCTCGACGGCGAACTGGATAATGCAGGCGTGCTGCACGGCAACCTGGTTTTGAAAGGTTACGGCGACCCAAAACTCACGCTGGAACAATTTTGGCTCTGGCTGCATGAACTGCGTCAACGCGGTTTGCGAGAAATTACCGGCGATTTGATTCTGGACCGGAGCGCTTTCGATCTGCCTCTACACGATCCTTATGCCTTCGACGGCGATGGCGCGCGCGCCTACAATGTCGGCCCGGATGCGTTGCTGTTGAATTTCAATGCCATTCGTTTCCGTTTCTTCCCGAATGGCAGTCATGTCGGCGTCGTAACCGAGCCGCAACTGGGTGGCATCGTTCTCGATAACCGTCTGACCCGTGTACAAGACGGTGTTTGCAGCGACTGGAACGACCGTATCCGCGTCCGCCTGAACGGCACTGCGCTTACTGTCGGCGGTGAATATCCGGTTCACTGCGGCGAGCGAGACGAATATCTGAACCTGCTGCCGAACGGCGATTATGCGCTAGCGGTGTTCCGCTCGCTTTGGCTGGAAATGGGTGGGAGCTTGCATGGCAGCGTCCGTAACGAACGCACGCCATCGTCTGCGCGCTTATTCAGCGCTCACTACTCGTCGCCACTGGCCGAACAAATCCGTGACATCAATAAATTCAGCAACAACGTCATGGCGCGCCAACTCTTTCTGACACTGGGTATGCAAAGCGCACCGTCTACCCTTGCAGGCAGTGAGCAAATCTTGCGCAACTGGCTACGGAAGAAGAATCTGCACTTCCCAGAATTGCAAATTGAGAACGGTGCCGGATTAGCTCGCAGCGACCGAATCACCCCCCAACACATGGCCCAGTTGCTGGAAAGTGTGCTGAGCAGCCCCTATCAAGCGGAATATGAAGCGTCGCTGCCCATTATGGGGGTCGACGGTACGGTGAAAAAGCGCCTGAACGGCAGCGGCGCGGCGCAGCACGCCCATCTGAAAACCGGCACACTCGGGGGGGTAAAAGCGATTGCAGGCTACGTACACGCCCAAAGCGGCAAGCAGTATATTCTGGTATTTATCATCAATCATCCCGCCGCTGGTGCCGGGCAAGCCGCACAGGATGCCTTGGTACATTGGGTTTGGCAAAACTTCTAGCGTTTCGCCCTTATCTTTTTGATACCGCTGCTAGCCTTCCGAACACCCAAAACAAAACCCCCGCAAGCGGGGGTTTTTAGTTTGAAGCGACCGCGTATTACTTGATGATCGCGTTCAATTCGCCCTTGGCATACTTGGTTGCCATGGCGTCCAGCGAGATCGGCTTGATCTTGCCTGCCTGGCCGGCGGAACCGAAGGCTTCGTAACGTGCCTTGCAGATTTCCTTCATGGCCTTGGTGGAAGCAGCGAAGAACTTGCGCGGGTCGAAGTTCTTGGTGTCTTCGAACAGGTGACGGCGGATGGAACCGGTAGAGGCCATGCGCAGGTCGGTGTCGATGTTCACCTTGCGAACGCCGTGCTTGATGCCTTCGACGATTTCTTCAACCGGCACACCGTAGGTTTCGCCCATGTTGCCGCCGAACTTGTTGATGACTTCCAACCATTCTTGCGGCACGGAAGAGGAACCGTGCATCACCAGGTGGGTGTTCGGAATGCGTGCATGGATTTCCTTGATGCGGTCGATACGCAGCACTGCGCCTGTGGGCGGCTTAGTGAACTTGTATGCGCCGTGGGAAGTACCGATCGCAATCGCCAGTGCATCCACTTGAGTCAGCTTCACGAATTCAGCCGCTTCGTTGGGGTCGGTCAGCAATTGGTCTTCGCTCAGCACGCCTTCCGCGCCGTGGCCGTCTTCTTTTTCACCGTGACCAGATTCCAAGGAACCCAGGCAACCCAGTTCGCCTTCAACGGATACGCCCACTGCATGAGACATATCCACCACGCTGCGGGTTACGTTCACGTTGTATTCGAAGGTGGACGGGGTCTTGCCGTCGGTCATCAGGGAGCCGTCCATCATCACGCTGGAGAAGCCGGACTTAATGGCTTGAATACAAACTGCGGGGGATGCGCCGTGATCTTGGTGCATCACGACGGGAATGTGCGGGTATGCTTCGACCGCAGCTTCGATCAGGTGGCGCAGGAAAGCTTCGCCCGCGTACTTACGCGCACCGGCGGAACCTTGCATGATCACCGGGCTGTTGCATTCGTCCGCAGCCTCCATGATCGCCTTGACCTGTTCCAGATTGTTCACGTTGAATGCGGGCAGGCCGTAGCCGTTTTCTGCTGCGTGATCCAGCAACTGACGCAAAGAGACGAGTGCCATTTATTCCTCCAGATGTGTAATTAAATTTGGCGGTTAAGTGTAACAAAAATCCTAGTGTTCAACATCGCTGTGCGATTTGCGGTGGTCGCCCACTTTCACGATTTTCATCGTGTTGGTGTGGCCGGCCTTGCCGACGGCTTCGCCGATGGTCATGACGATCTGATCGCCTTCTTCCACCATGCCGAGACGCAGCAATTCGTCTTCCGCATCGCGCAGAGTTTGCGCATGGTCGTGCGACGTGAGCTTGAACGAGATCGGATGCACGCCGCTGAACAAGGTAACCTTGCTGAGCGTCGATTCGGTCGGGGTCATCGCAAAAATCGGCACGCCTGCACTCATGCGCGACATCCACAACGCAGTCGAGCCGGATTGGGTCAGCGCAACGATAGCTTTCACCTTCAGGTGCGATGCGGCGTAAAGCGCGGACATCGCGATACACTGGTCGATACGCGTAAACTTCTGGCTCGCCATCCGGCGATCCACTGCATTTTCTTCCAGCTCGCGCTCAGCCTTCACGCAAATGCGCGCCATTGCCTGAATGGTTTCCACCGGGTAGTCGCCCACGGCGGTTTCCGCCGACAGCATGACCGCATCGGTCCCGTCCAGCACAGCGTTAGCCACGTCGGACACTTCGGCACGGGTCGGAATCGGGTTGGTAATCATCGACTCCATCATCTGGGTCGCGGTAATCACTAAGCGATTCTTCGCGCGCGCCATGCGGATCATGCGCTTTTGCAGGCCCGGCACCGCCGCATCGCCCACTTCCACGGCCAAGTCGCCGCGAGCCACCATAATGGCGTCGGAGGCATCGATAATGTCGGCCAGCACGGGAATCGCTTCCGCACGCTCGATCTTCGCCATTAGCAAGCTCTTGCCGCCGGCTGCATGCAGCAGCTCACGGGCCAGCTTCATGTCGTCCGCCGAACGGGGGAAAGACACCGCCAGATAGTCGGCCTTAATCAGCGCGGCTGTCTTGATGTCTTCCTTATCCTTGTCGGTCAGCGCGGGTGCGGTCAAGCCGCCGCCCTTGCGGTTGATACCTTTGTTGTTGGACAGTACGCCGCCGCGAACGACTTTACAGATGACCTGCTCGCCCTGCACCTCGACAACGTCGAATTCCAGCATACCGTCGTTCAACAGCAGTACGGAACCCTTGCTCACATCTTTAGGCAGGTCTTTGTAATCCAGCCCAACGCGTTCTTGATTGCCGAGGTCAGTCCACGAAGCGTCGAGAATAAACTTGTCGCCCTTGTTCAGAACGATTTTGTCATTTTCGAATTTGCGAACGCGAATCTTCGGGCCTTGCAAATCGGCCAGAATGCCGACCGTGCGGCCAACTGCGGCCGCTGCTGCGCGGACTTTTTCGGCGCGTGCCATGTGGTCTTGCGCAGTGCCGTGCGAGAAGTTCATCCGCACGACGTCCACGCCGGCCCGGATCATTTGTTCCAGCACCTTCTGGTCGCTGGAGGCCGGGCCGAGTGTTGCTACGATTTTTGTTCTGCGGAGCATGAAATTCCTGTCTTATTTAGCGCGTTGTTCCAGAATTTCTACGGCAGGCAGTGTCTTGCCTTCCAGATATTCGAGGAACGCCCCGCCTGCGGTGGAGATGTAAGAAACCTTGTCGTAAATGTCGTACTTCTGAATCGCTGCGATGGTGTCGCCGCCGCCAGCCAAAGTGAACGCATTGGTGGTGGCAATCGCATCGGCGATTTTTTTGGTGCCTTCGCCGAATTGGTCGAACTCAAACACACCGACCGGACCGTTCCACACCACCGTGCCTGCCTTCATAATGATGTCGGCCAATTCTTGTGCAGACTTCGGGCCAATGTCGAAAATCATTTCGTCGTCGGCCACTTCGCCAGCGTCTTTCAGCACTGCCGGTTCGTTTGCGTCGAACTTCTTACCCACCACCACGTCAACAGCGATAGGAATGTTCGCGCCGCGTGCTTGCATCTTGGTAATCAGTGCTTGAGCGGTCGGCACCAGATCGTCTTCGCACAGCGACTTGCCGACGTTCTTGCCCACGGCCTTCAGGAAGGTGTTGGCGATCCCGCCGCCCACCACCAGTTGGTCGCACTTCTCGGCCAGCGATTCCAGCACGGTCAGCTTAGTGGAAACCTTGGAGCCGCCCACAATCGCCACCATCGGGCGTGCCGGGCTAGCCAGCGCCTTACCCAGTGCATCCAGTTCTTCGGTCAGCAAAATGCCTGCGCAAGCAACCGGAGCGTACTTAGCAATACCGTGTGTCGAAGCTTCTGCACGGTGTGCAGTGCCGAATGCGTCCATTACAAATACGTCGCACAGTGCTGCGTATTTTTTCGCTGTTTCTTCAACGTTCTTCTTTTCGCCCTTGTTGATGCGGCAGTTTTCCAGCAATACCAGTTCGCCTTCCGCCACTTCAAATCCGCCGTCCACCCAATCTTTGATCAGACGTACCGGCTTGCCCAGACGGGTTGCAATGTTTTCCGCCACCGGCTTCAGGGAGTTTTCTTCGGCCCATACGCCTTCTTCCGGACGGCCCAAATGCGAAGTCACCATCACCTTTGCGCCAGCCTTCAGGCAGTGCTCGATAGTTGCCATCGAAGCGGTGATACGTGCGTCGGAAGTAACCTTACCGTCCTTCACAGGCACATTCAGGTCGGCACGGATGAATACGCGCTTGCCTTTCAGGTCGAGGTCGGTCATGCGGATGAAATTAGCCATTTTTTTGCTCCTACAAGTAAAAATTAACCACGGAGAAACAGAGTACCGGGGAGTTCGCGGCGATGCGCCTGCGTGGTGAATCTTGTTATTTTTGTTTGCGGACAGAAGCCGCGAAAAACCGCAGAGGCACACAAGGTGCCTCTGCGGAAACTGCGATTACTTCGCGACGTGCTCCACGAAACGGAGCATGTTGCAGGTGTAGCCGTACTCGTTGTC
Organism: Pseudomonadota bacterium; assembly: GCA_040757065.1. Lineage (GTDB taxonomy): Bacteria > Pseudomonadota > Gammaproteobacteria > Burkholderiales > Gallionellaceae > JBFLXR01. Next base: position 42,262 of record JBFLXR010000004.1, on the reverse strand, counting down.
GTACCAGGACACCACCTTCACGAAAGTGTCGTCCAGTGCGATACCGGCTTCTGCGTCGAAGATGGAAGAGAAGCCGCAACCACGGAAGTCAGTGGAAACCACTTTCTCGTCGGTGTAGCCCAAAGTCTTGCTGATGTCGCCGGACTGGGAAGCTGCCTTCATCGCTGCACAAATGTCAGCGTACTTAGCAGGTTTTTCCAGTTCCACGGTCAGGTCGACTACGGACACGTCAGAGGTCGGCACGCGGAACGCCATCCCGGTCAGCTTGCCCTTCAGGGAAGGCAGCACCACGCCCACGGCCTTAGCAGCACCGGTGGAAGAAGGGATGATGTTTTCCAGAATGCCGCGGCCACCGCGCCAGTCTTTGGAGGACGGGCCGTCCACAGTCTTTTGCGTAGCAGTCGCTGCGTGCACGGTGGACATCAGACCGCGCTTAATGCCCCAGTTGTCATGCAACACCTTGGCGATCGGAGCCAAGCAGTTGGTGGTGCAGGAAGCTGCGGAAACGATGGTTTGACCAGCATAAGTTTCGTGGTTCACGCCGTACACGAACATCGGGGTGTCGTCCTTGGAAGGAGCGGATTGCACCACTTTCTTCGCGCCTGCGTCGATGTGCTTCTGGCAGGTGTCCTTGGTCAGGAAAAAGCCGGTACATTCGATCACGATATCTGCACCAACTTCGTTCCACTTCAGGTTGGCGGGATCGCGTTCTGCGGTCAGACGGATATTCTTACCGTTCACCACCAGATTGCTGCCTTCAACGGATACGTCACCGTCGAAACGGCCATGCACCGAGTCGAACTTCAGCATATATGCCAGATAGTCCGGTTCCAGCAAGTCGTTGATCGCGACCACTTCAATGCCAGGAAAATCCTTGGCGATTGCGCGGAACGCCATGCGACCGATACGGCCGAAACCGTTAATACCGACTTTGATTGCCATGCTTCTCTCTCCCGTAGTAAGTATATTGAATCAAATTACAGAACGCTCTTCACGGTCTTCACCACGTTTTCCACGGTGAAGCCGAAATGCTTGAACAGTTCGCCGGCCGGTGCGGATTCGCCGAAGCAATCCATACCCACCACGGCACCGTCCAAACCAACGTACTTGTACCAGAAGCCAGTCACACCCGCTTCCACAGCCACGCGCTTCACGCCCTTCGGCAGCACACTGTCCTTATAGGCTTGGTCTTGGCGGTCGAACACGTTGGACGACGGCATGGAAACCACACGCACGTTCACGCCTTCGGCTGCCAGCGCTTGTTGCGCCTTGATCGCCAGATCCACTTCGGAGCCGGTCGCGATGATGATTGCTTGCGCCGCGCCGTTTGCAGCCTCGGACAACACGTAGCCACCCTTGCGGATATCGGCGATTTGCGCTTCGCTGCGCTTCTGGAAAGTCAGGTTCTGACGGCTGAAAATCAGCGAGGACGGGCCGGTCTTGCGTTCCACGGCGGCAACCCAGCTCACGGCGGATTCCACGGTGTCGCACGGACGCCATACATCCATGTTCGGGATGTAACGCAGGGTAGTGGTTTGTTCCACCGGCTGGTGTGTCGGGCCGTCTTCGCCCAGACCGATCGAGTCGTGGGTGAACACGTAGATCACGCGTTGCTTCATCAGCGCGGACATACGCAGCGCATTGCGGGCGTATTCGGAGAACATCAGGAAGGTGCCGCCGAACGGGATCAGACCGCCATGCAGCGCCATACCGTTCATAATGTGCGACATACCGAATTCACGCACGCCGTAGCTGATGTAGTTACCCGGCTTCTTGCCGTGCACGTGCTTCGCGCCGGTCCAGTTAGTCAGGTTGGAACCAGTCAGGTCGGCAGAACCGCCCAGGAATTCGGGCAGCACCGGAGCCAGGCCATTGATCGCGTTTTGCGAAGCCTTACGGGTCGCAATGGTTTCCGCTTTTTCGTTGGTCTTGGCGATCAGTTCCTTCGCGTGGTTTTCCCATGCAGCAGGCAGTTCGCCCTTCATCACGCGGCGTTCGAATTCAGCAGCTTCTGCCGGGAAGGCAGCGCGGTATTCAGCAAACTTGTTGTTCCACAGGGACTCCAGTCCAGCGCCCTTAGTACGCGCATCCCATGCGTCGTACACGTGTTGCGGGATTTCGAACGGAGCGTAGTTCCAGCCCAGATGCTGACGGGTTGCCGCAACTTCGGCGTCGCCCAGCGCAGCACCGTGCACGTCGTGCGTGCCTTCCTTGTTCGGAGAGCCTGCGCCGATGATCGTCTTACAGCAGATCAGGGTCGGCTTGTCGGTCACAGCCTTGCCGGCCTCGATTGCCGCATTGATGGCGTCCGGGTCGTGGCCTTGCACATTGGCCACCACGTGCCAGCCGTAGGCTTCGAAGCGCTTAGCGGTGTCGTCGGTGAACCAGCCGTCAGTGTGTCCGTCGATGGAGATGTTGTTGTCGTCCCAGAAGGCGATCAGCTTGCCCAGACCCCAAGTACCGGCCAGCGCACAAGCTTCGTGGGAAATGCCTTCCATCATACAGCCGTCGCCCATGAAGACGTAGGTGTAGTGGTTAACGATTTCGTGGTCCGGGCGGTTGAATTCGCTGGCCAGCAGCTTTTCAGCCATTGCCATACCGACCGCGTTGGTAATACCTTGACCCAGGGGGCCGGTGGTGGTTTCCACGCCGGCAGTGTAGCCGTATTCCGGATGGCCCGGAGTCTTGGAATGCATTTGACGGAAGCGCTTCAGTTCATCCATCGGCAAGTCATAGCCGGTCAGATGCAGCAGCGCGTAAATCAGCATGGAGCCGTGGCCGTTGGAGAACACGAAACGGTCACGATCAGGCCACTTGGGGTTGGCCGGGTTATGACGCAGGTGGCGGTTCCACAGCACTTCGGCGATTTCCGCCATACCCATCGGTGCGCCGGGGTGGCCGGAGTTGGCCTTCTGCACCGCATCCACCGCGAGCATGCGGATCGCGCTGGTAATATCGTTGAATTTGGGGGGGGTTACGTTACGAGCCGCAGACATCTTACTCTAGCCTCCTGTGCATCCCAGCCGGGCGGGGATTATCTTTGCAATTGAAAAGTCTCAATTATGCCGCAGCACCCGGATTAGGGCAACAGCACAAACAAAACGCCTATTTTTCCTATCGATTCACTAAGTTATTTTTATTGGGTTATTTTTATTGTTTTTTGCCGGGGTTAATCCCGAGCTGCTTTAGCTTGCGGTAGAGGTGGGTACGTTCCAGCCCGGCCTTTTCCGCCACACGGGTAATGTTACCGTTTTCTTTTTCCATGTGGTAGTTGAAATACATCGTCTCGAAATGATCGCGCGCCTCGCGCAACGGTAAATCCATCGAGAATCCGCCGGTTGCCGTCGATTCCGCCATGCCGGACGGCTCGCTTTCCAGCACCACGAATTCCGGCTTAACCGCCTTGGGTAAGGGCGCGCCTTGCCGGATCGCGCGCTGCACCGTGGCCAGCAATTTCTGTAAGGCGATCGGCTTTTCCAGAAAATCCACTGCGCCGATGCGCGTGGCCTCGAGCGCCGTTTCGATCGTACCGTGACCGGACATCATCACCACCGGCATGGTCAGCAGACCATGAGCCACCCACTCACGCAACAGGCTTACCCCGTCGGCATCGGGCATCCAGATGTCCAATAACACCAGATCGGGCGCTTGCCGCTGACGGAAAGCGCGTGCGCTGGCGGCATTTTCCGCCAAATGCACGGTATAGCCCTCGTCGAACAGAATCTCCGAAAGCAGTTCGCGGATGCCCATTTCATCGTCGACAACCAGAATTTCCTTTGAAGCCATTATGTTACCTCTGTCAGCAAGGGCAGGCTGACGGTCACTTCCGACCCGCCTCCCGCCCGATTCCTGATGGCAATATGCCCGCCGTGTTCTTCGACGATCTTTTTCACGATCGCCAGTCCCAGTCCCGTTCCTTTCGGCTTGGTCGTGACATAGGGCTCGAACGCGCGGTCGAGCAACTGTTCGGGAAAGCCCGCACCGTTATCCTGCACCACCATAATCAAATGACCTTGTTCCGTATGCGTCGCCAGCACGATTTCCGGCTGCGCGGTTTCCTGTAGCGCATCCTGCGCGTTCTGCAACAGGTTATGAATCACTTGCCGCAAACGGGTCGCATCGCCGCGCACCCCGGTTCTGTCCGCTTCCAGCTGCAGCCGGATCATCTGGCTATTCGCTTCGTACAGCCCCATCACCTCGCCCAACAACTGGTGCATATCCAGTATCGCCAGTTTCGGTGCGGGCGCACGGGCGTAATCGGCGAACTCCGTCACCATGTTCTTCATCGCCGCCACCTGACTGACGATGGTTTGCGTCGCCCGCGCCAGCAAACTGGCACCCGATTCATCCAGTTTATCGCTTAGTTTGTGCTGCAAACGCTCGGCAGACAACTGGATCGGCGTCAGCGGATTTTTAATTTCATGCGCCAGACGGCGCGCCACCTCGCCCCACGCCGCCTGCCGCTCCGCGCGCAGCAGGTGGGTGATATCGTCGAACACCACCACGTAGCCGGTTTCGGTCGCCGAGGTCAGGTGCGTGCCGCGAATCAGCAAATTCTGATTACCGTTGCGACTCATACGCTCAATCTGCTGCTGCCACTCGTCGTGTCCGCTTTCGGTAAACTCGCGCTCGACCGATTCGATAAACGGCCGCAGCAGCGCATGCTGCGCGGCGATTTCTTGCAGCGGCGTACCCAGCATTTCTTGCAGCGGGACTTCCAAAATTTCTGCCGCGCTGCTGTTCACCGTTTTCAGCCGGAAACGCTCGTCTACCACCAGCACCCCGGAAGACAAGTGTGCCAGCACGCTTTCCAGATACGTTTTAGCTTCTTCGACCTGTTGCTTCTGCCGTTCGCTCATATTTTTTGCTTCGGCAAGCTGCAAAGTCATCTGGTTAAACAAACCCGTCACCACCCCCAGTTCGTCGCGACTCTTCACCGGGTGCTGACGGCTAAAGTCGCCCTGCGCCACAGCACGCGTCCCTTCGGCCAACGCGGCCAGCGGCGCACTCAACTGGTGGCTGATGTAAAACGCCGCCGACACTGTGCTCAACAGTACCACCAGCAAAGACAACGTCAGCGTCAGCCCGTACATCCGCTTCAAGCCCAGCCGCGAGAGCGATAACTCCTGATATTCGCGGTACACCGTCTGCACGGTATCGGCATCGTCGGAAATCTGCTTCGGCACCGGCTGCACCAATTGCAGCACCCGCCCGCCGGATAGCTGCATCGAAGCAATCGGCACCAGCACCCGCAAAATCAAGCTGTTGTCCGGCAAACTGTCCACCAGGCTGAAGCTGCCCTGTTTCAGGGCCTGCCGCAGCATGGCTGGGTCGGGAATTTCCGGCACGATTTTATTGTCGCTGGCGGCAAACGACAGCAACTTGCCCGTGGTGCTGAAAATCGCCACTTCCTGCGCTGCACCGTCTTCCACCAACTGATTCAGCGTCACCGTGTGCTGCCCCGGCTCCTGTTCGGATAGCAGCATGGCGATGAATTTACCCTTTTTACCGAGGTCTTTCAGCGCATTATCGAGCGAGCTGCGCCCGAGATTCAGGCCGCCTTCCAACGCTTTTTCCACCCGCACATCGAACCAGGAATCGATGCTCTTGCCCAAAAACTGAACCGACACCCCATACACCAGCACCCCCGGCAGCAAGGCGATCAGCACGAAAAATACCGCCAGTCGCAGCGTCAGCTTGGCGCCGAACACCTGCGCCTTGATGTTCCGGCGCAACTGCCAGAACTGATAGCCAACGAGTGCCGCCAGACTCAGCGCCAACACCCCGGCCAATGCCAGCAAACCGTATAAGTTGCGCGAAAACAATTCGGTATTCGCGCTGGCCTTCGACAGCAAGTACAACAGTGCGCCGCCGACAACCGTGCTAAGAATAATCAGATACTTCACAGCTTAGTCGCCCCGGCCTTCCGCCGTATCGGGATTGACGAACCAGCGATACCAATCCGAATCCAGATTCCAGTCCTTGCCGGTCAGCGCACTCACTTGCAGCGGTTTCGGCAGTTGCGTGACATCCAGCCGCAACCGCACCGAAGCCACCAGATTCGCGCCTTTCTTAAAGGCCGAGGCACTCACTGGCGCGGTGGTCTGATGCCCCAGCATCCGTATAGCATCTTCAAGTTTGGAGAAATTCTGATACAGCGATCCGCGCGATAAGCGGTACTGGCGGGTCAGCGGGTTATACGACAGCTTTGTGACTTGTTCGGTCTGCACGATAGCTTCGTCGAACCAGTACCAGCGCGGGCGGTTCAGCGTAAACTCGGTAACGAAATACAAAGTCACTCCGCGGGTTAACGCTTGCTCGATCACAAAGTTGGGGGCAATGCCAAAATCGACCGATAAATAATAGCCCTCGTCGGCCGCGCGCATCTCGGCGCGGGTAACCGAAATGCCGTCGGCCAGCGCCTGCCCCGCCGACACGCAAGCCAGCAGCAGCGCGAACAACAGCGCCTTAAGCCCGCTTGTGCAGCAGCGCATAAAAGAAGCCGTCATGTCGGTCATCGGGCAAACACTGTCCTTCCTCTAACTCCGGGATCGCCAGCGGCAGCACTTCTGCATCGGGCTGCTCGCGCAAGAATGTTTCGATCATTTGCCGGTTTTCCAAGGCAAAAACCGAGCAAGTCGCATAAAGCAATTTACCATCCTTCGCCAGCAATCGCCACAGCGCCCGCAAGATGCGCGCCTGCTGTTCGGCAAACCTCGCAATATCGTCCGGACGGCGCAGCCATTTAATATCGGGATGGCGACGCACCACGCCGGAAGCCGAGCAGGGCACATCAGCCAGAATGCGATCGAACGGACGGCCGTCCCACCAAGTTTCCGGTTCGCCCGCATCCCCGCACAACAGCGTCGCCCGCAAACTCAAGCGTTGCATGTTCTCCTGCACCCGCTCCAGCCGCTGCGCATCGTGATCCAACGCCGTCAGGTCGATGTCGGCCAGTTCCAGCAGATGCGCGCTCTTGCCGCCCGGCGCGGCGCAGGCATCCAGCACCCGCAGGCCGTCATGCACATCCAGCAACGGCGCGGCCAGTTGCGCCCCGGCATCCTGCACAGAAACGTCGCCCTCGGCAAAACCGGGCAATTTATCGACCCCGACCGGCTGCGCCAGCAGAACGCCGGATTCGCCCAGCGCCTCCGCAGCAATTCCGGCTTGCTGCAAGCGTGCCAGATAATCGGCGCGCGTCGTGCGGCGGCGGTTCACCCGCAACGTCATCGGCGGATGGAGATTTCCGGCCTCCAGCATCGCCTCGGCGCGCGCACCATACTGGGCGCGCAAGAGATCAATCCACCATTGCGGATAGGCATAGCGTCCCTCATCCCGCCGCATGGCTTCCGCCAGCAAAGTTTCGCGCTGCCGCTGAAAATTGCGCAGTACCGCGTTTGCCAGCCCGCCGGCAGCGGCATTCAGCTTGCGCACCGCGCGCACTGCATGATCGACCACGGCATAAGGCGCTGCGCGGCCGTATTCCAGTTGATACAGCGCCACCAGCAACACATCGCGCACAGCACCGTCGCGCAACGGCTTGTGCAACAGTTGGCGCAGCACCGCATCCAAGCGGCCGTAGAAACGCAACGTGCCGTAACTTAAATCCTGCACGGCACCGCGCTGCTGCGGGGTAAAGCGGCTATTGCGGAACAACTCGCTCAGCACTTGGTTCAGGTTGCGGCCGTCCAGCACCGCCCGCACCACACGCGCCGCTGCAGTTTGCGTTGCTAGCATCAAACCTCCGCCTGCGTAAAACGGTCGCCCGGCTGCAACGGAAAGCCTTGCAAGAACTGCGCAGCGGGCAAGGCTTTGCCGCCGGGACGCTGTAAAACCTCCAGCAACAGCGCACCCTGTCCGCAGGCCACCAAAATGCCATGCGGCTCGACAGTCAGGACCAAACCCGGTTCACCCTGACGCCCGGATTGCACGCTGGCCTGCCAGATTTTTACTGGTGTCTCGCGGACCGTCGCCTGCGCAACAGGGAAGGGGTGGTAAGCGCGCACTGCGCGGACAAGGCTTGTTGCATCCTGGTTCCAGTCCAACCTTGCTTCGGATTTGCTCAGCTTGGCGGCATAGGTTGCCTGCGAATCGTCTTGCTTTTCGGCGGACAGCGTACCCGCCGCCACCAGCGGCAATACCTCGACAATAGCCTCTGCACCCAACACGGCCAGCTTGTCGTGCAACGTTTGGGCATTGTCTTCCGGCGCAATCGCACAGACTTTTTTCAGCAGCATTGCGCCGGTGTCCAGCCCTGCATCCATTTGCATGATCGTAATGCCGGTTTCCGCATCGCCAGCCAGAATCGCGCGCTGAATCGGCGCGGCGCCGCGCCAGCGCGGCAAAAGCGAGGCATGGATATTCAGGCAACCGAAGCGCGGCATATCCAGCACGGCTTGCGGCAAGATCAGCCCGTAGGCAGCCACCACCATCACATCCGCCGCATAAGCGGCCAATTTTTGCTGGATGTCGGCTTGTTTCAGGGTAAGGGGCTGCAATACCGGCAAACCGTGCGACAGCGCGGTTTGCTTTACCGGACTGGGCGTCAGCTTCATGCCGCGCCCCGCGGGACGATCCGGTTGGGTTAGCACGGCAACGACTTCATGTCCCTGTGCCAGCAAGGCTTCCAGCGCCGTTGCCGCAAATTGCGGCGTTCCTGCGAATAAAATTTTCAACTCTGCTGTGTTCCTATTATTTATAGCGTCTCGCGCAGCCGTTTTTTCAGCTTGGCGCGGATGCGTCCCTGCTTAAGGGTCGAGAGGTAATCGACAAAGACTTTGCCTTTCAGGTGATCCATTTCGTGCTGGATGCATACCGCTAACAGACCTTCGGTCTCCAGCGTAAACGGCTTGCCCTGCGCGTCGAGCGCCCGCACTGTTACCCGCTCTGCGCGCTCTACCTTATCGTAAATGCCCGGTACCGACAGACAGCCTTCCTCCCCTTCGCAGTCGCCACTCTTGGCTGCCAGCTCGGGGTTAATCAGCACCAGCAACCGATTTTTCTCTTCGGAAATGTCGATCACAATAATTTGCTGATGCACATCCACTTGCGTGGCGGCCAGCCCGATACCGGGCGCGGCATACATCGTGTCCGCCATATCGCGGATCAGTTTGCGGGTGGCGTCGGTAATATCTTCTACCGGCTTCGCAATCTTGCGCAGCCGTTCGTCCGGGTACTGCAAAATTTTAAGAATACTCATAAGCGCTTGCCTTGTTAGGGAACTGGATGCAGAATTTACACATCTGCGCGTATTGCGCGCAGCAACCATTGACTCTGCGAGGCTATCCGTGCGCAAGATTATATCCTTGATTTGTTTTCTGTTGCCCGTCTTCGCCTTTGCCGCCGCGCCCGAACCGCGCGAAAACGCCCCCGACCGTTACATCGTCGTGAAGGGCGACACCCTGTGGGACATTTCAGAACGCTTCTTCAACGACCCGTGGAAATGGCCGGAAATCTGGGGTCTGAACAAAGCCACCATCAAAAATCCGCACTGGATTTACCCCGGCGACGTCATTCTGCTCGACCGCATGAATAAACGCTTGCAAGTCGTGCCGGGCGGCTCTGCCGAAGTCGTTAAGCTCAGTCCGACTGTGCGCGCTTCGGAAAGCGACCGCGCCGCCGTTCCCAGCATTCCGCCCGAAGCCATTGCCGCCTTCCTGAGCAAGCCGCTGCTGGTCGAAGAAAGCGATCTGACCAACGCGCCGGTTATCCTCGGCGCCCCCGAAAAACGGCTGGTGCTAGGCAGCGGCGATACGGCCTATGTGCGCGGCTTGTCCGAAAGCAAAGGGCGCGCGTGGCAGATCTACCGTCCCGGCAAGGAACTCCGCTCGCCGGATTCGAAAGAGCTTCTGGGGCGGGAAGCCGTCTATCTCGGAGATGCGGAAGTGTTGCAATTCGACACTGTCAGCACGGTACGGCTGACCAAACTGGTACAAGAAACCGGCAAAGGCGATCTGCTGATGGCCGCACCGACTGAAACAATGCCGACCTATCTGCCGCATGCACCGGAAAAAGATGTGCGTGCACGCATCATTTCGCTGCATAACGCGGTTTCTCAAGCCGGCCTCAATTCGGTGATTACCCTGGACAAGGGCAAGCGCGACGGTCTGGAAAACGGTCACGTACTTGCACTCTACCGCAAAGGCGATACCGTTAAGGAAAGCGGCAAGAGTACCGAATTGCCCGATGTCCGCTACGGTTTGGTATTTATCTTCCGTACCTTCAATAAGGTTGCCTACGGACTGGTCATGCAAACCACCCTGCCGGTCGAACTGTACGACGCCGCCAGAACACCGCGCTGAGGAACGTTCGCTGGATGGATGCAGAACTCGACGCATGGGTCGGCCTGTCGCGCATTTCCGGTTTGGGCAGCGAGGGCCTGCGCAAGTTGTTACAGGCTTTCGGCAGCCCGAGTGCGGTTTACGGGGCTTCGGTTTCTGCGCTCAGCCGTTACGTTAAGCCCGCCGTTGCACAGGCTATCGCACAAGGTTTGGACGAGACCGACCTGACCGAGACCCGTGCCTGGCTGCAAACACCCGGCAACAGCATCCTGACCGTAGCCGATGCAGACTACCCGTCCGTTCTGCTGAATATTCCCGACCCGCCCTTGCTGCTGTATGTCAAAGGCCGCCGCGAATTGCTGGGCCGTCCGGCGCTGGCCGTAGTCGGCAGCCGGAATGCCACCGCGCAGGGCGTCAGCCACGCCGAAGCCTTTTCGCATACACTGGGCGCTGCAGGACTGACTATCGTCAGCGGCATGGCCTACGGCATCGATGCCGCCGCACATCGCGGCAGCCTGCCCGAGGCAGGTTCCAGCATCGCGGTCGTTGGCACCGGGCTGGATCGCATTTATCCCGCCGCGCACCGCGAACTGGCACACTGGCTGGCACGCGACGGTGCACTGATTTCGGAATTCCCGCTCGGCACACCGCCGCTGGCCGGCAATTTTCCCCGCCGCAATCGCATTATCAGCGGGCTGAGTCTGGGCTGTCTGGTGGTCGAGGCTTCGTTGCAGAGCGGTTCGCTGATTACCGCCCGTATGGCGCTCGAGCAGGGACGAGAGGTTTTCGCCATTCCCGGCTCGATTCATTCCCCGCAGGCCAAAGGCTGCCATGCTCTAATTAAGCAAGGCGCAAAGCTGGTCGAAAGCGCCCAAGACATTCTCGAAGACTTGGGCTGGCAGAAAACTCTCGCCCAGCCCACTGAAAAAACAGAAGAAAACGGACATCCGTTACTTGAACATTTGGGGTTCGACCCCATTACCATGGATGAGCTGGGACAGCGCAGCGGCTTGACGATCGATGCGCTATCCGCCATCCTGTTGCAACTGGAGCTGGACGGCATGGTGGCGAGCATGCCCGGCGGAAGCTATCAACGTGTTGTTTAAATGTACTTATTAGGTCGCCATGTTTGAAATTTTGATGTTTTTGTTTGAAAGCTACTTCGATCTGGGACGCTATCCCGATCCCGACAAGCTTTCTCTCAAATTAAGCGCTGCCGGATTCGAAGATGATGATATCGATGAGGCGGTGGAGTGGCTGGATGGCCTGAAAAAACAGACCGAGGCGGAATATCCCGCTGCGATCAACACGTCCGGCATGCGCTGCTACGCCGATTACGAGCTGCGCCGCCTGAGCAACGAAGCCCGCCAGTTTCTGGCGTTTTGGGAACAATCCGGTCTGATTACGCCGATCGAGCGAGAAATGATTATCGACCGTGCCGTAGCGCTGGAATCCGACGCGCTGCCGCTGGATAAATTCAAGCTGATTGCACTGATGGTATTGTGGAATCAGCACGAGGAGCTCGACCCGATGGTGGTCGAAGATTTACTAACCCCGACCGACAGCGGGTTGTTGCACTAATAATATAAAGCGGGACTTAACCGAGGTTCCTGAATCTATGGCATCCAGTCTATTAATCGTTGAATCGCCGGCCAAGGCCAAGACACTGAAAAAATATCTCGGCAAAGATTTCGAGGTATTGGCCTCTTACGGGCATGTGCGCGACTTGATTCCCAAAACGGGCGCCATCGACATCGAGAACAATTTCGCGATGCATTACGAGACCATCGCGCGCAACAGCAAACATGTCGATGCTATCGCCAAGGCGGCAGCAGCGGTCGACCATATCTATCTGGCAACCGACCCGGACCGCGAAGGGGAGGCCATTGCCTGGCATATTTCGGAGTTGCTGAAAGCCAAGCGCGGCCTGAAAAAGAAGTCGATGCAGCGCGTGGTGTTCTACGAAATTACTCAGAACGCTGTGCGCGAGGCCGTTGCCAATCCGCGCGAGATTTCCATTCCGCTGGTGAATGCGCAGCAGGCCCGTCGGGCGCTGGATTATCTGGTCGGCTTTAACCTCTCGCCGTTGCTGTGGCGCAAAATCCGCCCCGGTTTGTCGGCAGGGCGTGTACAAAGCCCGGCCTTACGCCTGATCGTCGAACGCGAACTGGAAATCGAGGCGTTCAAGCCGCAAGAATACTGGACGATGCATCTGGACACCCAGAAAAACACCCAGCCGTTTTCTGCGCGCCTGATTCAGTATCACGGCAAAAAAATCGAGCAGCTCAGCATTCCCGACGAAGCGACCTATCTCAAGATGCTGGAAAGCATCCGCTCGGCCAAACAGATGCCGCGTGTAGTACGGGTCGACCGCAAATCCAAACAACGCTACGCCGCTGCGCCGTTCACCACCTCGACCTTACAGCAGGAAGCCGTGCGTAAGCTGGGGCTTTCCGCCGAGCGCACCATGCGGCTGGCACAGCAGTTGTACGAGGGCATCGATATCGGCGGTCAGACCGTCGGTTTGATTACCTATATGCGTACCGACTCGGTTGCACTGGCACAGGAAGCCTTACAGGAAATTCGCCAGTATGTAAGCGGTCACTTCGCCTCTGATTACCTGCCGAAGAGCGCCCCGGTTTACAAGAGCAAAACTAAGAATGCGCAAGAGTCGCACGAGGCGATTCGCCCGACCTCGATTCTGCGCACGCCGGACAGCTTGCGCGAACACCTGACTGTCGATCAGTTGCGCCTGTACGAAATGGTCTGGAAGCGTACGCTGGCCAGCCAAATGTCACCCGCCCGTTTCGACACCGTGAGCGTCGATATCCGTCTCGGCGGCGACACCACCTTGTTCCGCGCCAGCGGGCAAACGCTGGTTTTCGCGGGCTTCATCGCCGTGTATCAGGAAGATACCGACGACGAAACCGAAGAAGAGGGCAGCAAGCTACCGCCGCTGGCCGAGGGGGATGAGTTGCCGCTCGACAAGCTCTACGGCGACCAGCACTTTACCCAGCCGCCCCCACGCTTTACCGAAGCCAGTCTGGTCAAGGCGCTGGAAGAATACGGCATCGGCCGCCCTTCCACGTATGCCAGCATTATTTCCACCCTGCAGGCGCGCGAATATGCAGTGCTGGATAAAAAGCGCTTTATGCCGACCGATGTCGGCCGGATTGTGAACCGCTTCCTGACCGACCACTTCACCCGCTACGTCGATTATGGCTTTACCGCCCAGATGGAAGATGAGCTGGACGAAGTCTCGGAAGGCAAGCGCGACTGGATTCCCGTACTCAGCGACTTTTGGAGTGGGTTCGATAAGTTATTAGACGAAAAGAAAAATATCGAACGCAAGGATGTCACGCAAGAGCTGCTCGACGAGGCCTGCCCGAAGTGCGGCAAACCCTTAGCAACCCGTCTGGGCAAACGCGGTCGCTTTGTCGGTTGTACAGGCTACCCGGAATGCGATTACACCCGCAATATGTCCGGCGAGGTCGATACTGCGGAAGCACGCAAAGAACTCGGCCCGCACCCGGAAGGCCAGCAAGTTTTACTGCTGCGCGGCCCTTACGGTTTTTACGTGCAACTCGGCGAAGCCGAAGAGGGCGCCAAAAAGAAACCCAAGCGCGTTTCCTGGCCGAAAGAGTTGCCCATCGAGCAAGCCGATTTGAACACGGCCTTGCAACTGCTCAGCCTGCCGCGCGAACTCGGCGCACATCCCGAAACCGGCAAAAAGGTTGTAGTGAATATCGGCCGTTTCGGCCCTTACATCGGGCACGATGGCAAATTCAAGTCGATCCCAAAAGCCGACAGCATTTTCACCATCCAGCTCGACCGTGCGGTTGAATTGCTCAGCCAAGCCAAGGCCGGCAACCAAGTGCTGCGCACCTTGGGCGAACATCCTTCCGATCAGCAACCTGTCGAGGTGTGCAGCGGCCGCTACGGCCCCTATGTGCGCCACAGCAAGGTTAATGCTACGTTGCCCAAGGACGTTTCGCCCGACGATGTCACTCTGGAAGAAGCATTGCAACTCATTGCAAACAAAGCGGAAAAATCTCCTGCCCTCAAGAAACGCGCTGCCGCGCCGAAAAAGAAGGCATAAAGCCCGATAATTTGCATCGGGCGGGAGGTTCCGCCATGCAATTCGTCTATTCCATTTCATCGCCCGGCGTTCCGCGAGACCAAGGCCTGTCCTTACAAGCTGTTGCCACAGTACGCGCGCCGAAACCGGTTCAGTCGCGCACTTTGCCGCCGCTCGTCGTCCAGCATCCCAGCAATCCTGAAACTCCGGTGCAAGCCGCACAACTTAGCGGGGCGGGGGGTGCGCAATACGAAAGACGCGCGCAATGCCGGCGCGTGAGTAACAACGACAAGAGCAAGCCTCTAGAAGAACTGCGCTCGCGTAAAGACCGCCGCAAAAATCCCTATGGCGAAGCCACCGACCATATCGACGAACTCGCCTGAGGAATCTCCGACGGAGCATTACTCCCGTTTATCGCTCGGTAGGAATAGCGCTATTTCTGGCAGATTGGGCTGATTAGCGCTTCCAGGGTGCAGAGGTAAACCCACGGTTCTCGATGTGGCGGAATGTAATACGCCCCTTGCTCAAATCGTAAGGTGAAATCTCGAGAGAAACCTTGTCGCCTGCAATCACGCGGATGTGGTTCTTACGCATCTTGCCGCCGCTGTATGCGATAAGCTTATGTCCGTTTTCCAGCGTAACGCGAAAACGTGAATCGGGCAGCACTTCATCCACAACGCCATTCATTTCGAGTAACTCTTCTTTTGCCACGATAAAACCTCCTGAAAATAAAAAGAAAAAGCTCGGCAAAAGCCGAGCTTTTCCGGTAGAGGCTAGCCGTTCCCGTACAGGGAAGGGTTACTCCAAGGCTGTACTACCGCTAATTATGCTGCGCGGATGTTCGAAGCCTGCTGGCCTTTGGGTCCAGTGGTCACGTCAAACGTAACGCGCTGACCTTCAGTCAAAGTCTTAAAACCCGAACTTTGAATGGCGGAAAAATGAGCGAAAAGATCTTCACCGCCGTTTTCCGGAGTAATGAAGCCAAAGCCCTTAGAATCGTTGAACCACTTTACAATGCCTGTTGCCATATCTTGAATCTCCAAATAATCAAAGGGATAAACCCCTAAAAAAGACGAAAATCAAGACGGCAAAACAATCAAGGGAAATACCGCGAAGGATACAGAACCGAACCGCTAAGACAGAACTTGAAAATCGCTGACCTGCACTATCCACGCTATTTGAAATAATAGCAAGGTAAATTTACATTATTTACATTTCCGTGGGCAGGTAAAACAGAAACCGGGGTACACCCCAGCGAGTATGAAGCGACTTTTACGCAAGATTAACGCGACCAGCCCATTCACCGCGGTGCCGACATGGACCATGCATTTAACTTTCATGACCTCGCCTTAATGTCTCTCAACCGATCGAGTTTAAATTGAAACCCAAAAAATCGACCCTTCAGAATTCGATTTAAGCCACTTTTCGACTTGGGTCGACCCATCGGGTCAATTTATTCCCGTGTGCCACCAAATCGCTTTTAAATGAGATTAAGGGGGTTTCCGTTTCCGAGAAGGGTACCGGATCAAATTTGTTTTCGAAATGCTAAGCTTGCTGTTCTGATTGGTCAACTATTCGGCCATAGCTGTCTTCTACAGTATCCTAAGTAGCGACAGCTATCTGGGCAGCATCCGGCGCTCAACTTGGAACTAAGGGGTGAGCGCGTTGCTGATAGTCAGAACTTACTCTTGAATGTAGTGTTAGAGGTAAGGCTATTGCAGCTCAATTTGAAACCTCCCAGCCATTGCAGCCGGAAGATATATGTCCCACCAGTTGCCAGGAATATAGAGCGCACCTTGCGTTAGAGGGACAACAGTTCCTGTGGGTGTGTATGAGTTATCTTTGTAGTATAACCGTCCGCCCCGCTTTGATGCTGGGCTATGGACAATTAGGTAGCGCGCACGATTAGGAATTTCAACTTCAGTTGACCAGCCTGAACGTTCTGTATTCCAAAAATTATTCTTGTAGGTCAATTTTGGATCGACTCGAAGGATGGCAGAAAATGATTCGTCCAAGAACGTGAAATTCGGATAGAAGACAAACGCTGATGGCATCCACATGGCACCAACTATGAAGGTTGTAAGGTAGACGATCTTTCTTTCGGCTGGTGGTGGCAAGCTGTATGCCTTGAAATAGCTGGTGCCTTCTTCAAATGCAAAGGCGGGAGTTTGCGTTGTTATCTCTTCTAGTTTCGCAGTGCCTTTCGAGAGTGTTTGGAAAGGCAGTTGTGAAAGGTGCTTGTGTGTTGGCTCAGGAAACGTTGTTGCAGCCTCGTGAAGAGGTTCATTATTGGCACACCCAGAGCAGAAAGCAATGACAACAGTAATAGCTACAAAAAGTTTCATATATCCTTTAACTATCATTGTAGTGACCAATTGATCTGCACATTTATACTATAAAGATAGACATCATTCCTGTCTGTCCTCATGAATATTGAGTATATGCGAATTTTTACGTCTCATTATCAAATTATCAATATAAACCCAGCTTTCGTGGCGCATTCAACCTCACCATCATGCATGAGTATATAGACAGAAATATATAGTACCTATCTTGGTCTCGATGAATGATGCTGACAGGAAAGATGTGAAAGCGTACCTATCTATTTGTTGATGCTGACCACCTCGACCATAAAATTGAATCTTTGTAATCCGTAATAAAGCCGCCTTAAGGTAGCGGCGGCTTTTTACAAGAAAAAGTTTCGTCTTTTCTGCGGATCTACAAAAACGTAAACTTATACGTCCAGATTCTTTGCTCCCAGTGCATTTTGTTCGATGAAGGCGCGGCGCGGTTCGACGATGTCGCCCATCAGGGTGGTGAATATTTCGTCGGCAGCGATGGCGTCTTCGATCTGTACGCGTAGCAAGCGGCGGTTTTTTGCGTCCATGGTGGTTTCCCACAGTTGCTCGGGGTTCATTTCGCCCAAACCTTTATAGCGCTGGATGCCGACGCCGCGTTTTGCTTCTGAAAGCATCCATTCCACAGCTTGTTTGAAGGTTTCGACTGGCTGGCGCTGTTCGCCGCGTTTGGCATAAGCGCCCGGGCGGAGTAATCCGGCAAGCGTTTGTGCAGTTTTAAGGATTTGCGCGTAATCGCCGCTTTGCAAGAAGGTGCGCTCGATATAGCTGGTCGAGAAATTGCCGTGGTGGTCTTTCTCGATCTTGAGGCGGTATTCTTCGGTTTCTGGGTGGCGGTCAACTGTTATGCGGATGTTGGCCGCGCACTCTTGCTGTAAGTTACGCGCCGAGGCTTCCGCCTGGCTGGCGTCGCCGAGTTGAATCGGATGTACTTTCAGCAGGGCGTGCAGCACGTCCGGGCAAATAATGCGGCCTAGACGGTCGATAACGGCTTCGGCAAGGAAATATTCTTTTGCCAGATTTTCCAGCGTTTCTGCTTGCAGCGCCGGTTCGTTTTCAGCCGGGTACAGTTCGGCATTCCCCAACGCGGAACGCAGCATGTAGTTTTTCAGTTCGTGATCGTCTTTCAGGTAACGCTCGTCGCGGCCTTGTTTGACTTTGTACAGCGGCGGTTGGGCAATATAGATATGCCCGCGCTCGACCAGTTCCGGCATTTGGCGGTAAAAGAAGGTGAGCAGCAGGGTGCGGATGTGCGAACCGTCCACGTCCGCGTCGGTCATGATGATGATGCGGTGGTAGCGCAGTTTATCGGCATTGTATTCGTCTTTGCCGATGCCGGTACCCATGGCCGTAATCAGGGTGGCGATTTCTTGCGAGGCAATCAGTTTTTCAAAACGAGCACGTTCGACGTTCAGGATCTTACCTTTCAACGGTAAGATGGCCTGAAATTTGCGGTCGCGGCCTTGTTTCGCAGAACCGCCCGCAGAGTCACCCTCCACCAGATACAGTTCGGAAAGGGCAGGGTCTTTTTCCTGGCAGTCGGCCAGTTTACCCGGCAGACCCATGCCGTCCAGCACACCTTTGCGGCGGGTCAGTTCGCGGGCTTTGCGAGCCGCTTCGCGGGCGCGGGCAGCCTCAACAATTTTCCCGACGATGATTTTGGCGTCGCTGGGTTTTTCCAGCAAAAATTCCATCAGTTTTTCGTTGACCAGCTCTTCCACGATCGGACGAATTTCCGAGGAAACCAATTTATCTTTGGTTTGCGAGGAAAATTTCGGGTCGGGCAATTTGACCGACAGCACGGCGGTTAAACCTTCGCGCATGTCGTCGCCGGTGGTTTCTACCTTTTGTTTTTTGGCGATTTCTTCCGCTTCGATGTACTGGTTCAGCGTGCGGGTCATAGCTGCGCGCAGGGCGGTAAGGTGGGTGCCGCCGTCGCGCTGCGGAATGTTATTGGTGAAGCACTGCACGTTTTCCTGATAGGAGTCGTTCCATTGCATCGAAATTTCAGCGGTAATGCCGTCTTTTTCCAGCACGCCGTAAACGATGTTCGGATGCAACACCGATTTGTTGCGGTTCATGTATTCGACGAAACCCTTGATACCGCCGCTGAATGCAAAGTTTTCTTCCTTGTTATTGCGCTCGTCGATCAAAGAAATTTTGACGCCGTTATTCAGGAAGGAGAGTTCGCGCAGGCGCTTGGCCAGAATATCGAAATGGAATTCGACTGTGCCGAACGTTTCGGTACTGGGCAGGAAGTGTACTTCGGTACCGCGCTTATCGGTCGTGCCAATCACTTTCAGGGGTTCCACTGCGTCGCCGTGGCGGAATTCCATGAAATGAACTTTTCCTTCGCGGCGAATAGTCAGACGCAGCCATTCGGAAAGTGCATTCACCACCGAGACGCCCACACCGTGCAAACCGCCGGACACTTTGTAAGTGTTGCTATCGAATTTACCGCCTGCATGTAGCACTGTCATGATCACTTCGGCAGCGGATCGGTTTTCTTCCGGATGAATGTCTGTCGGAATACCGCGCCCGTTATCGATCACACTGATGGAATTATCCAGATGAATTTTGACGATAATTTCATCGCAATGACCGGCCAATGCCTCGTCGACCGAGTTATCGACCGCTTCGAACACCATGTGGTGAAGTCCGGTACCGTCGTTGGTGTCGCCGATATACATGCCGGGACGCTTACGGACCGCTTCCAAACCTTTCAATACTTTAATGCTGGTGGAATTATATTCACTCATGGCTGCTTTCTATTGTTTCACGTGAAACATCAAAATTCGTTTATTAAAATCCATCAAATGCGCATCGGCATCACAACATATTTAAACTGGTCATTATCGGGAACCGTCAGCAGTACGCTACTGTTCGGATCGCCGAAAGAGAACACCACGGTATCCGAAGCAATGTTTTGCAATCCATCCAACAGATAATTCACGTTAAAACCGATATCCAGCGCATTGGCATGGTAATCGGTTTCGATGTCTTCTTGCGCTTCCTCTTGCTCGCTGTTGTTGCTGATGATGCGCAGATTCTTTTCTGTCAGCACCAGTCGTACCCCACGATGCTTCTCGTTCGACAAAATGGCTGCACGCTGCAATGCTTGCAGAATCGTATCCCGTTGTATCGGCAAGTGATTGGTATATTTCGGAATCACTTTATTGTAGTCGGGAAATTTACCGTCCACGACTTTGGATGTCAGTACTGTGCCGCCGACTGTCACCTGAACTTGTTTCTCCGCCAGTTTCAAAGTCATGGATTCGTCAGTGTCACCGACCAACTTGAATAACTCGACAACCGTTTTACGCGGCAAAATTACTTCATTCTTGTTGTAACTATTGCTCAGCGCCGCGCTGGCATAGGCCAGCCGATGACCGTCGGTTGCCACCATCTTGATTAAGTTGCTTTCGATTACCAGCAAAACGCCGTTCAGGTAATAACGGATATCTTGCTGTGCCATCGCATATTGAACCGCACCCAACAGTTTACGGAAAACGTTTTGCGGCAACGTCAATTCACAGCCGTAAGTTGCTTGCTCCGTAATCTTAGGAAAGTCGGCAGCCGGCAATGTTTGCAGGCTGAAGCGGCTCCGGTTGGACTTAATGAACAGCTTGTTTTCTTGCAAATCCAAATTGACGCTGTTGTTATCCGGCAGCACGCGCAGGATTTCCTGAAATTTTTTGGCGGAAACCGTAATTGCGCTTTGGTCGCCTAAACTGTTTTCACTATCGAACTGCGTCGCGATCTGGATTTCCAGATCGGTGGTAACAAAACGCATGCCTGCTTCGTTTTTCTCGATCAATACATTCGATAAGATCGGCAGAGGCTGTTTTCGTTCAACTACGCCGATAACCGATTGAAGCGGTTTGAGTAAGGCATTCTTTTCGATGTTCTCAATAAACATTTTTATTTACCCTAACTACAATAATAAGGTTAACGAATAAAGTGAATAATTCGATTTTTTATTTAAAAACAATCCGCTAAACGATTTTTTCCCTGTGGAAAAAAGCATTATACCGACTGAATAACTTGTGGATAAATTTTACACTTTCCTGTGTATAAGCAGTTATCCACAAAGCGCAAACAGCTTCCGGTCAGCTTCTTAAAATCTGAATCAGGGCATTGAAATCCGCCCCGATGGCCTGTTCCAGATTTTTTAATTCTTCAACGGTTTTACAAGCATGCAAGACCGTTGTGTGATCGCGCCCTCCGAAGGCGGCGCCAATCTCGGGTAAACTGAGTTGCGTCAGTTCACGTGCCAGACTCATGGCAATTTGACGCGGGCGGGCTATCGCTCGCGTCCGTTTCTTCGACAGCAAATCGATCGGTTTAATCCGGTAGTAGTCGGCCACCGTCTTTTGGATGTTTTCAATCGAGATTTGCTTGTTTTGCGCGGCCAGCAAATCTTTCAATGCTTCTTTTGCCAGCTCAACAGTAATCGGGCGCTTATGGAAGCGCGAGTAAGCATCGACTCGCTTTAATGCGCCTTCCAGTTCGCGGATATTGGAGCGAACATGTTTGGCAATGAAAAAAGCCACGGTGTCGTCCAGCGTAATCGCAGAGCGCTGCGCTTTTTGCAGCAGAATTGCCACACGGATCTCGATATTCGGCGGATCGATTGCAACGGTCAGGCCCCAGCTGAAGCGAGAAGTCAGCCGCGGTTCCATGCCATGAATCTCTTTCGGGAAGGTATCGCACGTAATGACGACTTGTTTGTGCGCTTCCGTGAGTGTGTTCAGCGTATAAAAGAATTCCTGCTGCGTACCGGGCTTATCGGCGATAAACTGAATGTCGTCGATTAGCAGCAAATCCAGCGAATTGTAGAACTGTTTGAACTGGTCGAACTGCTTAGTCTGCACCGCGCGCACCAGATCGGAAACGTAATTGGTAGCGTGCACGTAGCAGATTTTGGCTTTAGGGTTCTGTTGCTGCACATGGTTGCCGATGGCCTGCAGCAAGTGGGTTTTGCCGAGGCCGACCCCGCCATAGACGAAAAGCGGGTTATAGATCGAGCCCAGCGAATCGGCCACTTGTATGGCGGCGGCATGCGCCAGCTGGTTAGCTTTGCCGGTTACAAAATTTTCGAAGGAAAGCGCCGGGTTTAGTTTGGAATGACCGCGGGTAAGCTTGGCGGCCGCTGCAGGTGCTTCCGGTTCGCTAGGCACTGAGGTACCGGGTTCTTTGACGGCTTTCTGCTCGGATTTTTTAAGCTTTTCGACTTTTAGCTCGATTACCGGCGCGGACTGCAAAAAATTTCCTGCCAGTTCAGTGATTTCGGGCAGAAAACGTTCCTGTACCAGTTTCAGAGTAAACGCATTCGGTGCAGACAGGACGATTTTCTCGTCGTCCATTTCGAAATTCAGCGGTTTAATCCAGGAATTGAACTGTTGCGCAGGCAACGACTCCTTAAAGGAGGAGAGGCAATGTTCCCAGAATAATTTCGCTGACATGTTGGTTGCTCGATATCGATCCGAGTATTGTACATCATGCGCGAAGTTATCCACAGATGCTAATTATTCTTGACTTATTGCCGCTTTCATATTGTAATTACTGGTTTGGTAACAAATACAAGGAGCTATTAAATGAAGCGCACATATCAACCTTCCGTCACGAAAAGAAAGCGTACCCACGGTTTTCTGGTTCGCATGAAAACTAAGGGTGGCCGTGCAGTGCTGAAGGCACGCCGTTCCAAGGGCCGTACTCGTCTTGCCGTCTAACGAAGATTTTTCTTTGCCCTTTTCCCGGCGCTTGCGGGGAAAAGTGGAGTTTGAAAAACTTTTGAAAGGCAGATACACGGCGAATCAATGGCTTGCCGTGTATAAACGAGAAAACCGGCTGGAAATTTCCCGGCTCGGAATGATCGTCAGTAAGCGCTTGTTGCCCCGGGCTGTGCAGCGAAATCGGGTAAAACGCATGATTCGCGAAAGCTTCAGGCACCAGTTTTCCGGTATAGGCGGGATGGATATCGTTGTTCGGCTACGCCGTCCGCTGTACCGGGAAACACTACCGGAAGGGCGGGCTGCGCTGGACAAATTGTTGGATACGTTAGCAAAATGATCCGGCAAATACCGATCAAACTCATCCGGCTGTATCAATACCTGATCAGCCCACTGTTGCCGCCAACGTGCCGGTTTACACCGACCTGTTCGCATTACGCTTGCGAAGCCTTTTCCCGTTTTGGTTTAATCAAGGGCGGCTGGCTGAGCGTAAAGCGGATTGCACGTTGCAATCCCTGGAACCCCGGCGGTTACGACCCGCTTCCCTAATCGGATATTGATAGCAAGATGGATTCTAGACGCCTGTTCTTATTTCTGGTTTTTTCGTTCTCGATCTTAATGGTCTGGGATGGCTGGCAACGCCATAAGCATCCGGCGCCTGTACAAGCCGCGGCTCAACAACCGGGGCAACCGGTAGCTGCAGCCGGACAATCCCCAAAATTCGAGGGATTAAAGAAGGCTGATGCGGTTTCCGTCAAAACCGATATTTTTGCTGCCGAAATCAGCACAGCCGGCGGTGATCTGCGCCGCGTTGAGCTGCTGCAGCATCACGACGCCAAAGACAAAAACAAACCTTTCGTCCTGTTGGAAGAAAACGGCAGCCATGTTTATGTGGCGCAAACCGGCTTGCTCGGCAACGATTTGCCGACCCACAACAGCGGGTTTACCGCGGAACAAACCAGCTACACGTTGGAAGAGGGTAAGGACAGTGTAACGGTCAAACTGACTTCGGACATGCCTTTCGCCAAAGTCAGCAAACTGTATACCTTCCATCGCGGGAGTTATCTGATCGATATTGGCTACGAGGTAGAGAATATCGGGGCAACGCCGCTTTCACCATCGGTGTACTTCCAGTTAGTGCGCGACAATTCCCAACCGGATACCGATATGAAGTTTGTACCGACCTATACCGGACCGGCGGTTTACACCGAGCAGGAGAAATTCCAGAAGGTCGAATTCTCTGATATCGAGAAGAATAAAGCGAAGTTCATCAAGAATGCCGACAATGGCTGGGCGGGCATGCTGCAGCATTATTTTGTTTCTGCATGGTTGCCGAAGCAAAAAACGCCACGTGAATATTTTACCAAGAACTTGGGCAATAACTTGTATTCCGTCGGGCTGATCTCTGCTTTGGGTACCATTCAGCCCGGCCAGAAAATCAGTTTTTCGAATCAATTGTACAGCGGCCCTGCACAATCCAAGCTGGACGAAGTTGCACCGGGTTTAGGGTTGACCGTCGACTACGGCTGGGTCACCGTGATTGCGACCCCGTTGTTCTGGTTGCTGACCATCCTGCAAGGTATTGTGCATAACTGGGGCGTGGCAGTCATAGTATTGACCATTCTGATTAAACTGGCGTTCTTCCCGCTATCGGCAGCCAGCTACCGTTCGATGGCGAAAATGCGTTCCGCTGCGCCGAAGATGGAAAAGATCAAAAAGCTGTACGGCGACGACCGCGAACGTCTGCACAAAGAAATGATGGAGTTGTACAAGACCGAGAAAATCAATCCGCTGGGCGGCTGTTTGCCCGTGCTGATTCAGATTCCGGTGTTTATTGCGTTGTACTGGGCCATTCTGTCGAGCGTGGAAATGCGCCATGCGCCGTTCTTCGGCTGGATTTCCGACCTGTCGGCAGCCGATCCGTACTATGTGCTGCCGCTGATTATGGGTCTGAGCATGATTGTGCAAACGCGCTTGAACCCGACACCACCGGACCCCATGCAGGCCAAGGTCATGCAAATCATGCCGATCGTATTCAGCGTGGTGTTCTTCTTCTTCCCAGCCGGGCTGGTGTTGTATTCCATTGTGAATAATCTGCTGTCGATCGCACAGCAATGGTATATCACCAAGTCCATTGAAACCGCGCCGAAGGGTGCAGCCTAAACCTGAAACCATCGCCGCGATTGCCACCGCCCCGGGTAGGGGCGGGATTGGCGTAGTGCGGATTTCCGGGGCCAATCTGCAAGTTTTTGCCGAAGCCGTGTGCGGACGAGCACCGCAGCCTCGCTTAGCAACCCTCGCGAAATTTCTCGACCGCCAGAATCAAGTCCTCGACGAAGGCATCGTACTGTACTTTCCTGCGCCGAATTCATACACAGGGGAAGACGTGGTTGAATTGCAAGGCCACGGCGGTCCCGCAGTACTGCAGTCCATTTTGCAACGCTGTCTTGAACTGGGTGCGCGCATGGCCGAACCCGGTGAGTTTACCAAGCGTGCGTATCTGAACGGTAAGATGGATCTTACGCAAGCCGAAAGCGTTGCTGATCTGATCGATGCGACCACTACGCAAGCCGCACGGAGTGCAGTGCGCTCATTGCAAGGCGATTTCTCTACGGCTATCCATGCGCTGGTAAAGAAGCTAGTCCATTTGCGCATGCTGGCAGAGGCAATGCTCGATTTCCCCGAAGAGGAATTGGATGTCGATGATATTGCGCTGCGCCGCCAGAAAATTGAAGAATTACAAAAAGAGTTAGCACATATCTTCAGCGTGGCGCAGCAGGGTTGCTTACTGCGCGAAGGTGCACACGTTGTGTTGGTCGGGCAGCCAAATGTCGGCAAATCCAGCTTGTTGAACCGGCTCAGCGGCGATGAAGTCGCTATTGTCAGCGATATTCCGGGGACAACGCGCGACGTGATTCGTCAGGCGATTCAACTCAACGGTGTGCCGCTACATTTGATCGATACCGCCGGTTTGCGCGAATCCGACGATACAGTCGAAAAAATCGGTATCGACCGTACCCGTAAAACTGTGCAACAGGCCGATGCGATATTACTGTTAGTCGATGCTACGCAAGGTATTACCGCAGAAGACCGCGCCATTTTGGAGACTTTACCGCCGCAAATTCCGCTAATTCGGGTTTACAACAAAATCGACCTGATCGGTCATGCGGCCGAAGGGCATCCCGACAGCGATGCATACGATATCTACCTGTCGGCGCGAACCGGCGCCGGTATTGAGCTGTTGCAGCAGCGCCTTTTGCAACTGATCGGCTGGCATCAGGAAGCCGGAGTTTTCATGGCGCGCGAACGCCATTTACATGCGCTGCGCAGTGCGCAAGAATCGATAGCGCTGGCTGAGCAGGAGTTGGCGCGGCCGGAGTGCTGTGCGGAAGAGTTGCGTCGGGCGCAAGAAATGCTGAATACCATAACCGGCGAATTCACTCCGGATGACCTGCTCGGGGAAATTTTCAAAAACTTCTGTATTGGCAAGTAGTTAGCTAAAAACGGCCTTGACAAATCCAGAGAATGTTCCACGTGGAACGTCGAATTTCTTAGACGAATAAATCACAATTAAGGTAAGATGCGCGCCTCGCAATGAGGCAAGAAGATGAATTTTCCTAAAATTTTCGATGTAATCGTCGTCGGTGGCGGTCACGCAGGCACAGAAGCCGCGCTGGTCAGCGCACGCATGGGGCGCAGCACGTTGCTGCTCAGCCACAACATCGAAACATTAGGGCAGATGTCGTGTAACCCTTCCGTTGGTGGAATTGGGAAAGGCCATCTTGTCAAAGAGTTAGATGCGCTAGACGGCGCAATGGCTGCGGCGACCGACGAGGGCGGTATCCAGTTTCGCATTCTGAATTCATCCAAGGGCGCAGCCGTCCGTGCCACGCGCGCACAGGTTGACCGCGTGCTATATAAGCAAGCCATCCGCAGCCGTTTGGAAAATCAGGAAAACCTGTGGCTATTTCAACAGGCCGTTGACGATGTTCTGGTTGAAAATGGGGTGGTTCGCGGGGTGGTTACCCAGCTGGGCCTGCGATTCGAAAGTAAAACCGTAGTGTTAACCGCAGGCACCTTCTTATCCGGACTGATTCACGTCGGACAATCGCACTATCAGGCCGGACGAGCAGGGGACATGCCGTCGCTCAGCTTGGCGCGCGCTTTGCGCGAGCTGAATTTGCCTGTTGGCCGCCTGAAAACGGGAACCCCCCCGCGGCTGGATGCGCGCAGCATCGATTTTTCGGTAATGAGCGTACAGCCGGGCGACGATCCCGTGCCGGTATTCTCGTTCATGGGCAACGCCGAACAACACCCTCAGCAATTGCCTTGCTGGATTACGCATACCAACCAACGCACACACGATATTATTCGCAGCGGCCTAGACCGCTCGCCGCTGTTTACCGGCGTGATCGAAGGGGTGGGGCCGCGCTATTGTCCCTCCATCGAAGATAAAATAACCCGCTTTGCAGATAAAGATTCGCACCAGATTTTTCTGGAACCGGAAGGGCTGAACACCCACGAAATTTATCCGAACGGCATTTCGACCAGTTTGCCATTCGATGTACAACTAGATTTGGT
This sequence comes from Pseudomonadota bacterium, assembly GCA_040757065.1. GTDB lineage: Bacteria > Pseudomonadota > Gammaproteobacteria > Burkholderiales > Gallionellaceae > JBFLXR01. The sequence continues at coordinate 15,234 of JBFLXR010000004.1, read as the reverse complement.
GCGCTCGATTCGCGGATTGGAAAACGCCCATATCGTCCGACCCGGCTATGCCATCGAATACGACTACTACGATCCGCGCAGCCTAAAATTATCTTTAGAAAGCAAAGTGATACCAGGCTTGTTCTTGGCCGGGCAGATTAACGGTACCACCGGCTACGAAGAAGCGGCGGCTCAAGGTTTGTTGGCGGGCCTGAACGCCGCACGGTATGCGCGCGAAGAAGAAAGCTGGCACCCGCGACGCGATGAAGCCTATCTGGGGGTGATGGTAGACGACCTGACTACGCGCGGCGTGACCGAACCCTACCGCATGTTTACCAGCCGCGCCGAATATCGCCTGCAACTGCGCGAAGACAATGCCGACATGCGCCTGACTGAAATCGGAAGACGATTGGGTGCGGTCGGTGATGCGCGCTGGGAGGCGTTCGACCGCAAGCGAGAAGCCATTGCGCAGGAAACAGAGCGTTTGCGGAGCAACTGGGTGAATCAGAAAATCGTCGGTGACGCCGATGCAGAACGCGTACTGGGCAAGGCACTGGAGCGGGAGTATTCCCTGCACGATTTGCTGCGCCGACCAAACGTGACCTATCAAACGTTGATGACTCTGCCGGGAGCGGGCGAGGGAGTAAGTGACCCGATTGTAGCAGAGCAGGTTGAAATTACCGCGAAATATCAGGGGTATATTGACCGCCAGCGCGAGGAAATTGCTCGTCAGGAGGGGTATGAAAACACGGTACTGCCGCTGGAGTTGGATTATCGTACCGTGCGCGGACTTTCGATCGAAGTGCAGCAAAAGCTGAATCAATACAAACCGGAAACCGTGGGGCAAGCTTCACGCATTTCCGGGATGACTCCGGCAGCGATTTCCTTGTTGCTGGTGCATTTGAAGCGTGGCTTTCAGCAGGTGGGCGAATAATGGCGCAGAATCTAAAAGCCGAATTGCAAGCCGGAATCACCGAACTGGGTTTACAGATTCCGACCGATGCACAGGAAAAAATGCTGGCCTATCTGGCGCTGCTGCAAAAGTGGAACAAGGTGTACAACCTTACGGCGATTGCTGACCCCACAGAGGGATTGCGCATGCACGTGTTGGACAGTCTGGCGGTGCTGCCGCATTTGTGGGCGGGAGAATGGCTGGATGTCGGAAGCGGCGGTGGCATTCCGGGCCTTATTCTAGCGTCTTCACGGCCGGAGTGGGCGTTCACTCTAATGGATAGCAATAGTAAGAAAACCAGCTTTATTCAGCAGGCGGCAATTGAGTTGGGATTGAAGAATGTGCGGGTGTACTGCGGACGAGTCGAGGCGTGGCATCCCGAGCACAAGTTCGACGGAATAATTTCCCGGGCATTTACTGAGCTGCAAAATTTTGTGGCAGTAACCCGACACTTATTAAAGCCGGAAGGCCGCTGGGCGGCGATGAAAGGGCAGCCGGAACCCGAATTGGCGCGCTTGCAGGGAGCGGAGGTGGAGCAGGTGATTCCGCTACACGTTCCGGGGTTGGATGCGGCGCGGAGTTTGGTCGTTATGAGGGCAAACTGAAATGGCAAAGATCTTAGCGGTTACCAACCAAAAAGGCGGCGTGGGGAAGACCACCACAACAATTAACTTGGCGGCCAGCTTGGCGGCGGCCAAGCAGCGCGTACTGGTGATTGACCTCGATCCGCAGGGCAATGCCACGATGGGTAGCGGCATCGATAAGCGCGCGCTGGAATATTCGGTGTACCACTTGCTTTTGGGAATACAGCCGCTGGCGGGCGTCCGCGCCAAGTCGGAAAGCGGTAAATACGATTTGTTACCGTCCAACCGTGAGCTGGCAGGTGCCGAAGTCGAGTTGGTCGATCTGCCGAACCGGGAAAGTCGCCTGAAAGACGAGCTGAAAACCGTCGAGTCGGAATACGACTACATATTAATAGATTGTCCGCCGGCGCTGAGCATGCTGACAATTAACGGCTTATGTGCCGCGCGGTCGGTAATGATTCCCATGCAATGCGAGTATTACGCACTGGAAGGGCTGAGCGACCTGATTAACACGATCAAGCGTGTACGCGCACATCTGAATCCGGAACTGGAAATCGAAGGCTTGCTGCGTACGATGTTCGACCCGCGTAACATGTTGGCGCAACAAGTTTCCGACCAGTTGCAGCAGCATTTCGGCGCCAAGGTTTACCGCACCATTATTCCGCGCAATGTGCGGCTGGCCGAAGCGCCGAGCTACGGCGTGCCGGTGCTGTACCACGACAAGGCATCGAAAGGTGCGCGCGCCTATCTGGCGCTCGCCGGGGAAATGCTCAACAAAGCAACTGCAGCACAGGGAGAATAAAATCATGGCGAAACCGAGCAAGGGATTGGGCAGAGGGCTGGACGTGCTGCTGGGCGGCGCGACCGGCGAACCGGCGCACAGCAAGAACGATGCGCAGACCGAATTGCGCGTTCACCAGCTTAAGCCGGGTAAATATCAGCCGCGCAGTTATATGGATCACGACGCGCTGAGCGAGCTGGCTGATTCCATCCGCGCGCAAGGCATTATGCAGCCGATTCTGGTGCGCGAACTGGCCGAAGACAATTACGAAATCATTGCCGGCGAGCGCCGCTGGCGCGCTGCGCAACTTGCCGGCCTGAGCAGTGTGCCGGTGCTGGTGCGCAAAGTGGATGACAATGCCGCGCTGGCTATGGCGCTGATCGAGAACATTCAGCGCGAAAACCTGAACCCGCTGGAAGAGGCCATCGGCATTCAGCGCCTGATCGACGAATTCGGCATGACACACCAAGCGGCGGCCGAAGCCGTGGGCCGCTCACGCAGCGCCACCTCCAATTTGCTGCGGTTGCTGAAGCTGCCGGAAGAAGTGCAAAGCGCCCTGATGAACGGTGCGCTGGATATGGGGCACGCGCGCGCCTTGCTCGCACTGGAAGGTGCACAGTTGCTCATGGCGGCGAATAAAGTGATTGCCGAGCGCCTGTCGGTGCGGGGCACGGAAAAGCTGGTGCAAGACAGCCTCAAGCCGACGGCGAACGCGGAAAGCAAGAAGAAAGAAAAGGATCGCGACATTCTGCGCTTGCAGGAAGAGTGGTCGCAGGAAGTCGGGACTGGCATTGAAATTAAGCCCGGCAAAAAAGGCAGCGGCAAGTTGGTGATCGACTACGCCAGCCACGATCATCTGGACGATTTAATCGCCCGGCTCAAACAAATTCATTGACGCGGCGGCGCGAGCTTGGTTAGAATGCGGCGGTTAATAGGTTGAGGTGCGTCGTGTCGGACTCGGTTTCCAAGCTGTTGAAAGCTCAGGCAGCCGTTACATTCGTCATAGCGCTCGTGCTCGCGGTGTTGCAGGATCGTGCCGCAGCGGTCTCGGCCTTAGCAGGGGGAGCAGTCGGTTTTCTGACCAGTTGGGTGTACGCGAAAAGAATGTTTGCCGGGCAAAGCACCGGCGACTTAAAAAAAATCGTTCGGGCGCAATACATGGCCGAAGCGTACAAACTGGTCTTCACCATCTTGTTATTCTCTGTCATCTTTACGCAGTTTAAGGATGTGCGTCCCTTGCCGTTGTTTGCGGCGTACGGGGCGACACTGGCGGTTTATTGGGCAGCATTATTTTTCGTGTGAACGGTATGAGCACTGAAGGTCTGACAACAGCAGAATATATCCAGCACCACTTGACCAACCTGCATAGCGGGGAGGGGTTCTGGTCTTTCCATATGGACACCCTGTTTTTCTCGATCGTGCTGGGTCTGATCGTGTTCGGCACCATGTGGGCCGCAGCGCGCAAAGCCACCAGCGGCGTGCCCGGCGGCATGCAAAATTTCATCGAGATGGTTGTCGAAATGGTCGACACACAGGTGAAGGACACCTTCCACGGTAAGAGCGACCTGATTGCACCGCTGGCGCTGACAATTTTCGTCTGGGTGTTCGCGATGAATACCATGGACGTGATCCCGGTCGATTTGCTGCCGAAAGTGGCGGACATGATGGGCATCCACCACCTGAAAGTGGTGCCGTCCACCGATTTGAACGCAACATTTGCAATGTCGATCAGCGTGTTCCTGCTGATTTACTTCTACAACTTCAAAGTGAAGGGTTTCAGCGGTTTCGCCAAAGAAGCGCTGTTCTCGCCGTTCGGCAAATTTCCGCTGCTGATCCCGGTCAACCTGTTGTTCCGCATCGTTGAAGACATCGCCAAGCCGATTTCGCTGGCACTGCGTCTGTTCGGTAATATGTACGCGGGCGAAATGGTGTTCATTCTGATCGCGTTGCTGCCGTGGTACGCACAATGGCTACTGGGTGCGCCGTGGGCGATCTTCCACCTGCTGATTATTACGCTGCAAGCCTTCGTGTTCATGATGCTGACCATCGTGTATCTGAGCATGGCGCACGAAGGTCACTAAGAGTTTGAAGTTTTAACAAGTTTGCTTTTTGATTAACTAAACCTCCAAGGAGATAAAATGGAACTGGCACTTTTGTTGGGTAACGTATCGATCGCAGTTGCAGTGTTGATCGGTCTGGGCGCTCTGGGTACTGCGATTGGCTTCGGTCTGTTGGGCGGCCGTTTCCTGGAAGGCGCAGCACGTCAACCCGAAATGATCCCCACCCTGCAAGTTAAGATGTTTATCGTGGCCGGTCTGCTGGACGCGGTGACCATGATCGGTGTTGGTATCGGTCTGTACCTGCTGTTCGCAAACCCCTTCATCGCTATCGTTAAGGGTTAATAGTCCTGTAACCGTTTAACCGAAAGGGGCTAACGTGAATATCAACGCAACCTTACTGGGACAGGCAATCACATTTGCCATTCTCATCTGGTTCACCATGAAGTTCGTATGGCCGCCTCTGACCCAGGCCATGCAAGAACGCGCCAAGACCATCGCTGACGGTCTTGCCGCTGCCGAGCGTGGCAAGCACGAGCAAGAATTGGCCGCCAAGCGCGCCGCGGAAGTCATCCGCGAAGCGAAAGATAAGGCTGCTGAAATCATTGCTGCGGGTGACAAGCGGGCAAGCGAAATCGTGGAAGAAGCCAAGGTGCAAGCCAAGGCCGAGGGCGATCGTATCATTGCTGCTGCCAAAGCCGAAGTCGATCAGGAAGTGTTCCGCGCCAAAGAGCAACTGCGTACGCAAGTTAGCGCAATCGCTCTGGAAGGTGCTGGCAAGATTCTGGGTCGCGAAATCGATGCTAAGGCGCACAACGATCTGCTGGAAAAACTAGTCGCGGAAATCTAATCGTATGTCTGAAGCCATAACCGCTGCACGTCCTTACGCCCAAGCGGCGTTCGAAGAAGCGCAGAAACTGAACGAGCTCAAAGCTTGGTCTGACCTGTTGGGAGCGCTCGGCGCTGCCGCAGCCGACGAACAAGTCAAGAGCGTCATCACTAATCCGCGCGTAACCCGCGCACAGGCAGAGGCCTTGCTGGCAGAGCTGGGCGGCGGTCAACTGACTGCACAGCAACGCAATTTCATCAAAGTTCTGGTGGAAAATCAGCGTGCCATTCTGCTGCCTGAAATTGCAGCAGCCTACGAAGTGCTGCGTGCAGATGCGGAGAAGAGCGTAGACGTCGTGGTGGCTTCGGCATTCGAGCTGGAAGAAGCGCAAAAGCAAAAGATTGCGACGGCGCTCAAGGCAAGATTCGGACGCGAGATCAAGCTTAGCTGTCAGATCGATCGCGAATTGCTCGGTGGCGTGGTGATCCGCGCCGGCGACAAGGTGATCGACGGCTCGGCGCGTACACGACTCGCCGAGATGGCGCAAGCCTTGGCTTGATGACAGATTTTTGAATTTAAGGAAACTCAGATGAAGCTCAATCCTTCTGAAATTAGCAATTTGATTCGTAGCCGCATTGAAAACTTTGAAGCGCTGTCTCAGGCTCGCACAGAAGGTACCGTGGTCAGCGTGACCGACGGTATCGTGCGCGTTCACGGTCTGTCCGACGTAATGCAGGGCGAAATGCTGGAATTCCCCGGCAACACATTCGGTCTGGCGCTGAACCTGGAGCGTGACTCCGTTGGTGCAGTGGTGCTGGGCGATTACGAACACATCGTTGAAGGCGACACTGTTAAGTGTACCGGTAAGATTCTGGAAGTGCCGGTCGGCCCCGAACTGCGCGGTCGCGTGGTGAACGCGCTGGGTCAGCCGATCGACGGCAAGGGCCCGATCAACGCGAAGTTGACCGACAAGATCGAAAAGGTTGCCCCGGGCGTGATCGCACGTAAATCCGTGTCGCAACCCGTGCAAACCGGCCTGAAGTCCATCGACTCCATGGTGCCGGTCGGCCGCGGTCAGCGCGAACTGATCATTGGCGACCGCCAAACCGGTAAAACGGCTGTAGCGATCGACGCGATCATCAACCAAAAGGGTCAGGACATGACCTGTATCTACGTGGCGATCGGTCAAAAGGCCTCCACTATCGCTAACGTAGTGCGTAAGCTGGAAGAGCACGGCGCGCTGGAATACACCATTGTGGTGGCTGCCGCTTCTTCCGACTCCGCTGCAATGCAATTCCTGGCTCCGTACGCCGGCTGTACTATGGGCGAATACTTTCGCGATCGCGGTCAAGACGCTCTGATCGTATACGACGATTTGACCAAGCAAGCTTGGGCATACCGTCAAATTTCCCTGTTGCTGCGCCGTCCGCCTGGCCGTGAAGCTTACCCCGGCGACGTGTTCTATCTGCACTCCCGCTTGCTGGAACGCGCTGCACGTGTGAACGAAGAATACGTTGAAGCTTTCACCAACGGTGAAGTCAAGGGTAAAACCGGTTCTCTGACTGCACTGCCGGTCATTGAAACTCAAGCTGGCGACGTGTCCGCATTCGTGCCGACCAACGTAATTTCGATTACTGACGGTCAGATCTTCTTGGAAACCGACTTGTTCAACGCCGGTATCCGTCCCGCGATTAACGCCGGTATTTCGGTGTCCCGCGTGGGTGGCGCAGCGCAGACCAAAGTTATTAAGAAGCTGGGCGGCGGTGTACGTCTGGCCTTGGCGCAGTACCGCGAATTGGCAGCGTTTGCTCAGTTCGCCTCCGATCTGGACGAGGCGACCCGCAAGCAGCTGGAACGCGGCCGTCTGGTGACCGAGCTGATGAAGCAGCTGCAATACGAACCGCTGTCCGTGGCCGAAATGGCTGTGACTCTGTTCTCTGTGAACAAGGGTTACTTCGACGACGTGGAAGTCAAGAAGGCGCTGGCATTCGAATCCGCAGTGCATGCCTACTTGAAGTCCAAGCACAAGGATCTGATGGACGCGATCGAAACTTCCAAAGACCTGTCCGGCGACAACGAAAAGGCTTTGTCGGCGGCAATCGAGGAATTCAAGACCACCGCAGTTTACTAAGCCGGAGTTGACACATGCCTGGCAGTAAAGAGATACGCGCAAAGATCAAGAGTGTAGAAAATACACGCAAGATCACACGCGCAATGGAAATGGTAGCCGCATCGAAGATGCGCAAGGCTCAGGAACGCATGCGGGCAGCTCGTCCGTATGCTGAAAAGATTCGCCAGGTAGCGGCGCATCTTTCCCATGCCAACCCCGAATATCGCCACCCGTTCTTGATTAAGCGCGAGCAAGTCAAGAATGTGGGGCTGATTGTGGTGACATCCGACAAAGGCTTGTGCGGTGGTTTGAACACCAACGTACTGCGCTTGACGGTTAACCGCATGAAAGAGTGGGAAGGCGAGGGCAAAGGGATTGCGACTTGTCCGATTGGCAACAAGGGTTTCGGTTTCATGAACCGAATCGGCGCTAAAGTGCAATCGCACTTGGTTGGCTTGGGCGATACGCCGCACGTTGAAAAGCTGATCGGCACCGTCAAAGTCATGCTCGATGCCTATGTGGCTGGTGAAATCGATGCGATCTATCTGAGCTATAACCGCTTCATCAATACCATGAAGCAAGAGCCGCGCGTGGAGCAACTGCTCCCGCTGTCGGACGAGCAACTCGGCGAAGACCGTCCCGGAAGTTGGGATTACATCTACGAACCCGACGCGAAGTTGGTGGTGGATGAGTTGCTGGTGCGCTACATCGAATCGCTGGTTTATCAGGCTGTGACCGAAAACATGGCGTCCGAACAAAGCGCGCGTATGGTGGCGATGAAAGCCGCCTCCGATAACGCGAAGAACGTCATCGGCGAGCTCAAACTGGTATACAACAAAGCGCGTCAAGCGGCGATTACTAAGGAAATTTCCGAAATCGTCGGCGGTGCGGCTGCGGTTTAACGAATCAATTTAGACGGGGAACCTTAACATGAGTCAAGGAAAGATTGTTCAGTGCATCGGCGCGGTGGTAGACGTTGAATTTCCGCGCGACGCGATGCCGAAAGTGTATGAAGCCCTTATGGTGCAAGACGATGCAACTTCCGTTGCTGAGAAGGGGCTGACCCTGGAAGTGCAACAGCAAATCGGTGACGGTGTAGTCCGTACCATTGCGCTGGGTTCCTCCGACGGTCTGCGCCGCGGCATGGCTGTAGTCGGCACCGGCAGCCCGATTTCCGTACCGGTTGGTCACGGCACGCTGGGTCGTATTATGGACGTGCTGGGTCGCCCGATTGACGAAGCTGGCCCTATCGAATGCGACGAACGCCGTGCGATTCACCAAAAAGCGCCGAAGTTCGATGAACTGTCTCCTTCCGTGGACTTGCTGGAAACCGGCATTAAGGTGATTGACTTGGTTTGTCCGTTCGCCAAGGGCGGTAAGGTGGGCCTGTTCGGTGGCGCGGGTGTGGGCAAGACCGTGAACATGATGGAACTCATCAACAACATCGCTAAGCAACACTCCGGTTTGTCCGTGTTTGCTGGTGTGGGCGAGCGTACCCGTGAAGGTAACGACTTCTACCACGAAATGAAGGACTCCAACGTGCTGGATAAAGTGTCGATGGTGTTCGGTCAGATGAACGAGCCTCCCGGCAACCGTCTGCGCGTGGCGCTGACCGGCCTGACAATGGCTGAACGTTTCCGTGACGAAGGCCGTGACATTCTGTTCTTCGTGGACAACATTTACCGTTACACCCTGGCCGGTACCGAAGTGTCCGCTCTGCTGGGTCGTATGCCGTCTGCGGTGGGTTACCAACCGACTCTGGCGGAAGAAATGGGCCGCTTGCAAGAACGTATTACTTCGACCAAGGTGGGCTCCATTACCTCGATTCAGGCCGTGTACGTTCCCGCCGACGACTTGACCGACCCGTCTCCGGCAACCACCTTCTTGCACTTGGACTCCACCGTTGTGTTGTCCCGTGACATCGCTGCATTGGGTATTTACCCGGCTGTGGATCCGCTAGATTCCACATCCCGTCAGCTGGATCCGCTGGTGGTGGGTGAAGAACATTACTCCGTGGCGCGCTCTGTTCAACAGACACTGCAACGCTACAAAGAATTGCGCGACATTATCGCAATTCTGGGTATGGACGAACTGGCACCGGAAGACAAGCTGGCCGTGGCGCGCGCTCGTAAGATTCAGCGCTTCCTGTCCCAACCGTTCCACGTGGCGGAAGTGTTTACCGGCAGCCCCGGCAAGTACGTGTCGCTGAAGGAAACCATCAAGGGCTTCAAGGGCATCGTTAGCGGTGAATACGACCACCTGCCGGAACAAGCGTTCTACATGGTCGGCACTATCGACGAAGCAATCGAAAAGGCCAAGACGCTGCAATAAGCGGAAAGGTGAGAGAGTATGGCAATGACCGTTCATGTTGATGTAGTCAGCGCGGAAGAGTCGATCTTCTCCGGCCTTGCGGAACTGGTCATCGTTCCCGGCGAAGCGGGCGAACTGGGGATTTATCCCCGTCACACTCCGCTGTTGACGCGCATCAAGCCCGGCTCGGTGCGCCTCAAGGTGCCCAACCAGACTGCCGAAGAGCTGATTTACGTTTCCGGCGGTATGCTGGAAGTGCAGCCCGACGTGGTAACGGTGCTCGCCGATACGGCGATCCGTGGGCACGACCTTGATGAAGCTCGCGCGCTTGAAGCCAAGCAGGCTGCGGAAGAGGCGATGCGCAATCGTACTTCCGATATCGACTACGCTGCTGCGCAAGCCGAACTGGCCGAAGCACTGGCGCAGTTGCAGGCGATCAGCAAGCTGCGCAAGCAGTCTTCGCATTAAGGCATCAAGAAACAACAAGGAAAGCGGCTTTGGCCGCTTTTTTTGTTTATACTAAGCAAGTTTTCGTTTGAGCGGTAAGTTATGCTGAACATTGTTATTTTGGCTGCGGGTAAGGGTACTCGCATGTATTCGAATGTACCAAAAGTGCTGCACAAACTTGCGGGTCGCGCACTGGTACAACACGTGATTGATACGGCACAGCAGCTTAATCCGCAAAAGATTTGCGTTGTGTACGGTCACGGCGGCGATGCTGTGCCGCAGGCTCTGAGCGGGAAAGGGCTCGAGTTTGTTTTGCAAGAGCCTCAGCTGGGTACAGGGCATGCGGTGCAACAGGCGATGCCGTATCTTTCCGAAACAGCCGAAAAAACACTGGTCCTCTATGGCGACGTGCCGCTCACAAGCTTGCATACACTGCAGAAATTAATGGCGGTGCCGGATGACGCCCTGTCTTTGCTAACAATTAAACTCAATCAGCCAACCGGGTATGGCCGCATTGTCCGCAACCTGGAGGGCAAGGTTACAGCCATTGTCGAAGAGAAGGATGCAACACCGGAACAACGACTGATCAATGAGGTAAATACCGGCATACTTGTTGCTCCAACCCTGAAATTGAAACAGTGGTTAAATCGCTTGGGGAACAATAACGCACAGCAAGAATATTACCTGACTGACATTGTCAGCATGGCGGTTGAAGATGGCGTAGCGATTCATACCGCGCATCCCGCTGCGGAATGGGAAGTACTGGGTATCAATAACAAGCTGCAACTTGCTGCGTTGGAGAGAATTTGGCAGCGTCAGCAAGCCGAACACCTATTGCAAACGGGCGTAACACTCGCCGACCCAGCTCGAATTGATATTCGCGGCAAGCTGATCTGCGGCAAGGATGTGGAAATCGATGTTGGCTGCGTATTCGAAGGTGACGTTGAATTAGGCGATAACGTAAAAGTGGGCGCTTACTGTGTTATCAGGCAGTCGACCATAGACAAAGGCGTGCAAATTTCGTCCTACACCCACATTGACCAAGCTGAGGTCGGTGCGGGCAGCCTTATCGGGCCGTATGCGAGATTGCGACCGGGCAGCAAACTGCATGCAGATGTGCATGTCGGGAACTTTGTCGAAATCAAGAACAGCGAGATTGCCGCACACAGCAAAGCCAATCACCTGAGTTACATTGGCGACAGCACCGTTGGCAGCCGCGTGAACATAGGCGCTGGTACCATTACATGCAACTATGACGGGGCGAACAAATTCCGCACCGTCATCGAAGATGACGCTTTTATCGGCTCGGACACGCAACTTATTGCGCCGGTAACGGTCGGACGTGGGGCTACCATTGGTGCAGGATCAACCATTACCCGCGACACGCCGCCGGAAGAGTTGACACTGTCGCGCAGCAAACAAATTACCATTAGCGGTTGGAAACGTCCTCAGAAAGGCAAGAAATAAGATGTGCGGAATTGTCGGCGCAATTGCGAAACAAAATGTAGTTCCCATTTTGGTTGAAGGTTTGTCTCGCCTAGAATACCGTGGCTACGACTCTGCCGGAATTGCCGTGATTCATGACCAGGCAATTCAGCGCGTGCGCGCAGTGGGGCGTGTTGCTGAAATGCAGACGCGCGCCGACGAAGTTAAACTTTCCGGTTTGGTCGGAATCGGGCATACCCGCTGGGCAACGCACGGCGGCGTGACAGAATCGAATGCGCACCCGCATATTTCGAACGGAGAAGTGGCCGTCGTGCACAACGGCATTATCGAAAATCACGAGGAGCAGCGGGCCAAACTGAAACAACTCGGCTACCACTTCGAATCGCAAACCGACACAGAAGTGATTGCTCACTTAATTCATTACTACTTCAAACAGAGCCATGACCTGTTTCAGGCTACGCGTAAGGCTACAAATGAACTGACCGGCGCTTATGCTATTGCCGCCATGACCCCGCAGCAGCCGGACGTACTGGCTTGCGCGCGCATGGGCTGCCCCCTGCTGATCGGGCTGGGAGAGGGCGAAAACTTCCTTGCCTCGGACGTATCTGCCGTGCTGTCGGTGACGCGCCGCGTAATCTATCTGGAAGACGGCGACAGCGCCGAAATCCGCCGCGACGGGATAACTCTGCTGGACCGGCAAGGTCGCCAGACAGAACGCACGGTTCACCTGAGCGACCTGTCCTTGGCTTCTCTGGAGCTTGGCCCGTACAGCCATTTCATGCAGAAAGAAATCCACGAGCAACCAAGTGCGCTGACAGACACCATCGAAGCCGTGACCAACCAGTCTACCTTCGATGCTAACCTGTTCGGCACCCAAGCTGAGCGTGTATTCGGTGAAGTGGACAGCATACTGATTCTGGCGGCCGGCACCAGCTACTATGCCGGCTCAACGGCCAAATACTGGCTGGAAAGCATTGCCAAGCTGCCGACCTCGGTCGAAATTGCCAGCGAATATCGTTACCGCAGCTCAGTACCTAACCCGCGTCAGCTAATCGTGACCATATCCCAATCCGGCGAAACACTGGATACTATGGAAGCGCTGAAACACGCCAAATCGCTTGGGCAACTGCATACCCTGTCTATTTGCAACGTACAGGAAAGCGCTATTCCGCGCGCATCGGAACTGGTGTTCTATACCCGCGCCGGGGCGGAAATCGGCGTGGCCTCCACCAAAGCCTTTACCACGCAACTCGTGGCACTCTTTATCCTGGCCGTAACACTGGCAAAACTGAAAGGTCGTTTGACAGCGGAGCAAGAGCACGACTACGTAGAAGCACTGCGCCAGATCCCCGCCAGCGTGCAGCACGCGCTGAATCTGGAGCCGCAAATCCGCGAATGGTCGAAAGACTTCTCCAATAAACAGCACGCATTGTTCCTGGGCCGCGGCATTCACTACCCGATTGCACTGGAAGGCGCGCTGAAATTAAAAGAAATCTCCTATATCCATGCCGAAGCCTATCCGGCCGGAGAATTGAAACACGGCCCCTTGGCACTGGTCGATGAAAATATGCCGGTTGTGGTGATTGCCCCGAACGACAGCTTGCTGGAAAAAGTAAAATCGAACATGCAGGAAGTCCGTGCACGCGGCGGCCAACTCTACGTCTTTGCCGATCTGGACAGTCACTTCAGCGAAAGCGAGGGCGTACACGTCATTCGTACCCCCCGTCACGTCGGCGTGCTTTCGCCGATACTGCACGTTATTCCCGTGCAGCTACTGGCCTATCACGCCGCCTTGATGAAAGGCACCGACGTCGATAAACCGCGTAATCTCGCAAAATCGGTAACGGTCGAATAAAGTCACCCGCACGGGATCGTCTTTTCTAACGGGCTTCCTTATCTGGAAGCCCGTTTTGCTTTGTTCCCACCCGAATTCAGCGCTGTTCGCAAACCGCGCAAAATTTCCGCGCAAACAAAATAAATGCCACGACATTAGTGCGTATCCATAGTGTGTGCTATATAATTTAACGGCTGACGCATGTATTGGCGGGTGTTAAGTATGCGGCACGCATAATTGCTAATGTTTTCAAGTTTAAGTTTAAGGGAAAAGAATGAAAAAAATCGCTTTGGTGGTACTGGGTTTACTAACGCCACTCGCTGCTTTCGCGGAAGAAAACGGTCCGAGCGCGGTCGCGCCTTCGACCTTGATAATGGATGTCGAATATGTGCCGACTTCTAACGGGGTCGATAATGCGTGGGGTTTCGGCGCATATATGCTGAAAGAGCAAGACGTGGGCTACTATTTCAATTTGCAGGCGACGCTGACCAAGCGCGAGCCGCACTATGCAAGCTTGAATGTGAACAGCTTCGGCGACCCGGTAACGGCGCGATATAAGGAACTTACCATCGGCAACATCGGCCTGACCAAGAAGCTGAACGACAACTTCGGTCTCTATGGCGGTATCGGCTATGGGGCTGTTACCGGCGTTGCCCGCAAATACGACCCCATGTTGATACTCGGCAACAACGGCACATACTATGTGCCGGATACCGCAAACGACAAATCCGGTGTAAACCTGAATCTCGGCGCGCTCGTCAGCTTTGGCAACGTCTCGTTGAACGTTGGTTACCATAGCTTTGCCAAGACAGCCTATTTCGGGATCGGCGGCTCATACTGATCTAGAAGGCCGGGTTGCGATCGCAACCCGGCTTATAGTTTAACTCTTCCTCACCCAGGATGAACTACAATCGCCGCCTCTGTTGATCTTCACGGCATAGCGTTGTAGCTCCCTCTCTCACCCCGGATGAACTACAATTTGCGCCGTAGGCTTGGCGAGGGTCTTTCGGTTGTAGCTCCCTCTCTCACCCCGGATGAACTACAATCACCAGCATTGTATAGGCCTCTTCAGTCGCGTTGTAGCTCCCTCTCTCACCCCGGATGAACTACAATGCACCGCCTGCCTGCTGCTCCGTGACTTGGGTTGTAGCTCCCTCTCTCACCCCGGATGAACTACAATTTGTCGTCGATGGACTTCTCAGCCTCGCGGGTTGTAGCTCCCTCTCTCACCCCGGATGAACTACAATTGCTGCGTAAATTGTTCCGCTGAATATCTGGTTGTAGCTCCCTCTCTCACCCCGGATGAACTACAATGATATCGGATGTGGCTTATCTGACATCATGGTTGTAGCTCCCTCTCTCACCCCGGATGAACTACAATGACTTGTACTTGAAGCCACTTAACCCGCAGGTTGTAGCTCCCTCTCTCACCCCGGATGAACTACAATAGCGTGAGTGGTAACCCTGTCATCACGAGCGTTGTAGCTCCCTCTCTCACCCCGGATGAACTACAATAGGTATCGCGGCTCTCCAGCGTCGGCATCAGTTGTAGCTCCCTCTCTCACCCCGGATGAACTACAATCGGTGAACTGGATTGGTTACATCATCGAGTGTTGTAGCTCCCTCTCTCACCCCGGATGAACTACAATTCCTCAATGTTTGTGCCATTACCGTACACGGTTGTAGCTCCCTCTCTCACCCCGGATGAACTACAATCGCCAGGCAGCGAGCTTCGCAGCGATGACCGTTGTAGCTCCCTCTCTCACCCCGGATGAACTACAATAGGTATCGCGGCTCTCCAGCGTCGGCAGCAGTTGTAGCTCCCTCTCTCACCCCGGATGAACTACAATTTCGGGATGTACACGCTCGACCCACCGGCAGTTGTAGCTCCCTCTCTCACCCCGG
>JBFLXR010000039.1:0-3594 GCA_040757065.1 Pseudomonadota bacterium | reverse complement strand
AACAAAGCTCCGGCGTCGGCCAGATCAACACCGCCATGGTGCAACTGAACCAGATCACCCAGCAAAACGCCTCCAGCAGCGAAGAACTGGCCGCCACCGCCGAAGAAATGAGCGGACAAGCCGCCCAGCTCCAGCACCTGGTCGGCTTCTTCAAAGTGGAGTAACGGCCTGTCCCCATCCGGCCAAACAAAAAACGGGGCGTAATGTGCGCCCCAAACGCCCTGCGGGGGAGGCTAGCATTGGCAATAGCATAATAAATTTTGACTATCCCCCCTTTTTGTGTATAATGCGCGGCTCTGTAAAACCGCACTCAATCGAGGTTGTTATGTACGCAGTTATTAAGACCGGTGGCAAGCAGTACCGCGTTTCCGCTGGCGAAACTCTGAAAATTGAAACCATCGCTGGCGATGTCGGCAGCGCTGTGGTGCTGGACAAGGTATTGCTGGTTGCAAACGGCGAGACCGTAACCGTGGGCAAGCCCCTGGTGAACGGCGCTTCCGTGCAAGCGACCATCGTTTCTCACGGCCGTGGCGACAAGGTGCGCATCTTCAAGATGAAGCGCCGCAAGCACTACCAAAAGCGCCAAGGTCATCGTCAAAACTTTACCGAAATCCGCATCGACGGCATTTCCGCGTAACCCATTTTAAGGAGCTGAAACATGGCATCGAAAAAAGGCGGCGGCAGTACCAGTAACGGCCGCGACTCACATTCGAAACGACTCGGCGTAAAGAGCTACGGCGGCGAACTGATCAGCGCCGGCAGCATCATTATTCGCCAACGCGGCACCCAATTCCACGCTGGCGACAACGTCGGCATGGGCAAGGATCACACCCTGTTCGCCAAGATTACCGGCAAGGTAGTGTTCAGCGTTAAGGGCGCGCAAAAGCACAAAACCGTGAGCGTTGTTGCTGCGTAAGCGCAACAAGCCCATTACAATGAGCCCTATCGCAAGATAGGGCTTTTTTGTTTTCAGCCAAAACTATGAAATTTATCGACGAAGCGAAAATCGAAGTCCACGCTGGCAAAGGCGGAAATGGCGTTGCCAGTTTCCGCCGTGAAAAATACATCGCCAAGGGCGGCCCGGACGGCGGCGACGGTGGCCGTGGCGGCAGCGTGTATGCGCTGGCCGACCGCAATATCAACACGCTGGTGGACTATCGCTTCACGCGCAACTTCAAAGCCAAGAACGGCGAACCGGGGCGTGGCTCCGATTGCTACGGCAAAGGCGCGGACGACATCGTGCTGCGTATGCCGGTTGGCACGGTGATTACCGACTTGAATTCCGGGGAAGTGATTGCCGACCTGACCCACGACGGTCAGAAAGCCTTGCTGGCTAAAGGCGGCGAAGGCGGCTTGGGTAACCTGCACTTCAAGTCCAGCACCAACCGCGCCCCGCGTCAATGCACGCCGGGCACGCCGGGGGAAGAACGTGAGTTGCAACTGGAACTCAAGGTACTGGCCGACGTCGGTCTGCTGGGTATGCCGAATGCAGGTAAATCGACCTTCATCCGCTCGGTTTCTGCGGCGCGCCCCAAAGTCGCCGACTACCCGTTCACCACGCTGCACCCGAATCTGGGCGTAGTGCGCGTTTCCAGCGAAAAGAGCTTTGTCATTGCCGACATTCCCGGCCTGATCGAAGGCGCGGCAGAAGGTGCAGGGCTGGGCCATCAATTCCTGCGCCATCTGGCCCGCACCCGCCTGCTGCTGCATCTGGTCGACATTGCGCCGTTGCATGAAGGCGTCGATCCGGTGCATGAAGCGCGCGCGATTCTGAACGAGTTGAAAAAATACGACGAAGCGCTGTACAACAAACCACGCTGGCTGGTGCTGAACAAGCTCGACTTGCTGGAAAATCCGGATGAAGCAGTCGATACTTTCCTGCGTGAATTCGACGGCAATGTGCGCTACTTCAAAATTTCGGCCATCAATGGCGAAGGCTGTAAAGAACTGACCTTCGCCATCATGGAACATTTGGAAGAGGTCGCCCGTCAGGAGCGTGCTGCGGCACCAGAAACCGAGCAACCGGTAGAACCGGAAGCCTATTTGGACGAAGAAGAACCTGATCTTGCAGAGTAATCATGCAAACCATTCTGACTCAATGCAAACGCTATATCGTTAAAGTCGGCAGCAGTCTGGTCACCAATCAAGGCGCTGGGCTGGATTTACAGGCACTCAGCAACTGGGCGCGCCAAATCGCCACCCTGCGGGAGCGCGGCCACGAAGTTGTGCTGGTATCGTCCGGCGCAATTGCCGAAGGCATGCAGCGTCTTGGCTGGAAACAGCGCCCGAGTGCCGTGCATGAACTACAGGCCGCTGCCGCTGTCGGGCAAATGGGGCTGGTACAAGCCTATGAAAGCTGCTTCCGCCAGCACGGCATTCATGCGGCCCAAGTGTTGCTAACCCATGCCGATCTAGCTGACCGCGAGCGTTATCTGAATGCACGCTCTACCCTGCGCACCTTGCTGACGCTGGGCGTGATTCCGATCATCAACGAAAACGATACCGTCGTCACCGACGAAATCAAATTCGGCGATAACGACACGCTGGGTGCACTGGTCGCCAACTTGATCGACGCCGATGCACTGATTATCCTGACCGACCAACCGGGTTTATATACTGCCGACCCGCGCAAAGACCCAAGTGCTTCGCTAGTGCAACAAGCTCAAGCAGGTGAGGCGCAACTGGAAACCATGGCCGGTGGCGCAGGCAGCCATATCGGGCGCGGCGGCATGATTACCAAAGTGCTGGCCGCCAAACGCGCAGCGCGCAGCGGTGCACACACGGTGATTGCCTCAGGCCACGAAACCGACGTCCTCCTCCGTCTGGCGGAAGGCGAGGCCATCGGCACGCTGCTGCTTGCCCCCACGCTCACGCTGGCGGCACGCAAACAATGGCTGGCGGATCATTTACAGGTCAGCGGCAAGGTACAATTGGACGCCGGCGCGGCACGCGCGCTGCGCGAAGAAGGCAAAAGCCTGTTGCCGATCGGCGTAACCGAAGTTTCCGGAGAATTTGAGCGCGGCGCAGTAGTCGGCCTGCTCGATGAAACAGGGAAGGATATTGCGCGCGGACTAGTCAACTACAGTGCCGCCGAAGCCCGCCGCATCGCCCGGCACCCGACGCACGAAATCGAAAGCATCCTCGGCTACATCGACGAACCTGAACTGATACATCGCGACAATTTGGTGCTGCTGTAAACAGCCCTGCACCATCCCGGCGCACTTAGCGATAAAACAATTCCGTTGCCAGTGCGCCGACCCCGAGCCACAACAGCACAATCTTAAATACCAGTCCGGCGATTGCGATTGGTTGCGTAGCGTCAGACTGACCAACACGATACGGTGCCGACTGAGGATCGTGCCGCACAACCAGCAATTCCGCTTCCAGCCTTCTCATCGCACACCATGCAATCATCAGAGCGCGGGCATGCTAATCAGCGCATAATCCAGCGCGCCGTAAACGAAAAACACCGACGTCCCCCCATCTTGAGTAGCACCTGAGATTAGAGTCCAATCGCAACCACAAAGGAGATTGGACATGAAGAAGCGATTCACGGAAGAACAGATCATCGGATTTTTGCGGGAGGCGGACAGC
>JBFLXR010000038.1:0-4368 GCA_040757065.1 Pseudomonadota bacterium | reverse complement strand
ATCCCGCACTGGCCGCACTGCAACTGGCCATCAATGTCAGTACGGTACAATTGCACCAGCCCGGCTTCGTGGACAGCGTTCTTGCCGCCATCCGGCAAGCCGGCATTAACCCCACGCGCCTGAAGCTGGAAATCACCGAAAGCGCCGTACTGAACGATCTGGACAAGGCCGTGGCCAAATTAGCCCGCCTACGTGAGGAAGGAATTCATATCTCGCTGGACGATTTCGGCACCGGCTACTCCTCGCTGTCGTACCTGAAACGGTTGCCGGTCGATCAGATCAAAATCGACCGCAGCTTTGTGCGCGATCTGGAAAGCGACCCCAACGATGCGATTCTGGCTTCCGCCATCGTTTCGCTGGCGCGCAATTTCAGCCTGCACGTCATCGCAGAGGGCGTAGAAAACGAAGTGCAATACCGGAAACTGAACGCATTCGGCTGCCAGGCCTATCAAGGCTACTTATTCGGCAAACCGTTGCCGTTGGCGCAATTCGAAGCCGCGCTCGCCGGGCGGCAGACATCTATGCATTCCGCATAAAAATCTGAAATAATGCAAAAAAAAGCGTCTGATTCCGGCTTTGCCCCACGCAAGATGGACGGAAAATGACGCCACGATAACGATAACTATACCCGGCTTCGCACCCATGAAAATCAATCTGCCCGTCACCCAGCGCGAGGTGCCCTACCCGAAGGGGCACTATCTCGTTTCCAGAACCGATCTCAAAGGCCTCATCACCGACGCGAACGAAACCTTCGTGGAAATCAGCGGTTTCACCCGCCAGGAACTGATCGGAAAAAGCCACAACATTGTGCGCCATCCCGACATGCCGCCGCAGGCATTCGAAGATTTATGGTCCACGGTCAAATCCGGCAAGCCGTGGAACGGGCTGGTGAAAAACCGCACCAAGAACGGCGATTACTACTGGGTGAATGCCTTCGTTATTCCCGTGCGCAAGAACGGCGCAATCGAAGGCTATATGTCGGTACGCTCGGAGCCGAAACGCGCCGACGTGCAACAAGCCGAAGCACGCTACCGGGCACTGCTGCAAAGCAGCAAGCCCATCCCCCGCCCGGGAAAAATCAGAAAGCTGCTGAACATCCGCACCCGTCTTGCCGCCACCATGTCGGTCTCGGCCTTACTGGTGGTGCTCGGCGCAGTCATCGGTCTGCATGGCATTCAATCGAGCAACGCCGCACTGCAAGCCGCCTACCGGGATCATTTCGAGCCGGTGCTGGAAGCACGCAAATCCCTGCACCTGATGGACGGCGCGTTCAAACACGTGGCGCTGGCGCTGGAACACAGCCCGGACAACCGTTTCTCCAAATCGCACGACCACCCGATCGGCAAGCACACCGACGACATCGGCAAAAAAAATCGACGCCATGAACGCGCTGCGTGCGAAGTTGCAGCAACACGATCTCGCCCCGGATGAGCGCCGCATGATGCAGGAATTCGTCACCGCCGAGGAATCCTACATTCAGGAAGGGCTGCAACTGGCGCTGGACGCGCTGAAGAACGGCGATTTCGCCGTTGCGCAGGGCGTCATGCTGGCCAAAATGTCACCCCGCTATGAAGAAGCCAAGCAAAAGGCCGAGGCGTTGGAACACCATTTCGAGCAACGCGGCGAAGAACGCAAGCAGGCTGCCGACGCGCACTACAACGAGGCCGTGCGGCTCAGCATCATCGCGACCGTCGCCAGCCTGGCGCTGATGCTATTGCTCAGCCAGTTGCAGGCACGTTCGATCATCCGCCCCTTGCGCAAGGCCGTCGGCCACTTCGACCGCATCGCCGCGGGCGACTTGACCGAGCAGATCGACTTGTCGCGGCACGATGAAATCGGCGAGCTGTTCGCCGCGCTGGCGATGATGCAAACCAACCTGAAGGTTATGCTGGACGATTTGCGCGAGTCGGTGCAGCAACTGCAGCAAAGCGGCGCGAATCTGGATGCACAAATGTTCATGGTGCGCGCGCACTCGGAGCAACAGCAAGAGCAGGTGGAAAACGTTGCCAGCGCAACCGAAACCTTCCAGCAATCGGTCGCCGACATCGCCGACCATTCCGGCAAAACCGCGCAAGAGGCCTACCACGTCAGCGAGCTGGTCAGCGCCAGCAACCGGGCCATGTCGGAAAGCATGGCGGCCAACAGCCATGTAATGGAAACCGTAAACGCCTCGGGCCAGATCATCACCGATCTCAGCCAGCGTATCGAACGCATCGGCGACATTACTAAGGCCATTAAGGAAATTGCCGAGCAGACCAATCTGCTGGCACTGAATGCGGCCATCGAAGCGGCGCGCGCCGGCGAAACGGGGCGCGGTTTCGCCGTGGTGGCCGACGAAGTGCGCAAACTGGCCGTACGCACGGCGGAAAGTACCGCCTCGATCACCCAGATCACGCACGAAATCCGCAGCGTGTCGAACGAAGCCGTAGAGGCAATGCAGCAGGCCGTGCAGGAAGTCAATCTCGGCATCGGCAAAATGACCGCCAGCGTCGAGGGACTGAACCGGATTACCGATGCCAGCCGCGAGATGGCCGATATGTCGCGCCACATTGCCGATGCCGCCGGACAGCAGGCAGAAGCCGGGGTGGAGGTCGCCAACCGGATGGGCCGGCTTTCTAGCTTCGTGCAGGAAAACACGCTGATCGCTCAGCAAGCGCAAGCACTTTCGCGGCAGCTTTCCGAAACCGGTCAGGATCTGAATCAACTGATCGGCGGATTCAAGCTGACCGATGAGCCGGTGCCTGCTCCCGCTGCTTCCAACAGCGACGACGTGTTGTTCTGATCGGCCCCCGCGCGGCGGCGGGTGGTTGTATTACCTCCCGTTTGCTGCCAGAATAGCCTTGCAGCGTAACGAAAAGGTGCGGACTGGCTCCGCAAAACCGGAAAGAGCGCCCGACCGATCTGCGCACCATCGGGCCGAATATGGATAACACGCTCCAGCTCTTCATTGCAGCACCCGATACGAACCTGCTCTACTCCGGTTCGTACAGTCTTTTGTTGGTTCTGATTTCGGTATCGCTCGCCATTCTGGCCGCCTTCGCTTCTCTCAATGCCGCCGCGCGTATCGACTATCAGCACGACCGTCTTGCCAGAGCTATCTGGATCGCCATCAGCGCCCTGACGCTCGGCCTCGGCATCTGGGCCATGCATTTTGTCGGCATGCTGGCACTCAATCTGCCGTGCGGCATCTACTACGATCCGTGGATTACCTTGCTCTCGATGATTCCGGGCATTCTTGCCAGCGGCATCGCCCTCGGCACAGTCCGGCGCTACGGTCATCGTCCGCTGTTCAGCAGTATTTTGCTGGGCGCGGGCATCGGCGCAATGCATTACACCGGCATGGCTGCGCTACGGCTGGACGGTTTCGTGCGTTACGACCCGAAGCTGTTCGCGCTTTCTATCTTGGTCGCCGTCGCACTCTCCTACCTCGCGCTAAGCGTCAAAAACCGTCTGGCCTGCACCGACCGGCGATGCACACTACTGATCGCGGTCATCATCGGCAGCGCCGTTTCCGGTATGCATTACACTGCCATGTCGGCCGCTTATTTCGTGCGCGGCAATGTCGATATGCTTCCGCCCACGGCCTTTACGCCCAATACGCTGGCCTTGCTGGTTTCTCTGACCACGGTTTTTCTGGCGCTCATTGCACTGGCGGTTGCTTCGGTTTCCGGCAACCGGCAGGCCGCCCGGCAATTGCGCGAAAGCGAGGAGCGCTGGAAATTCGCACTGGAAGGCGCAGGCGACGGCGTGTGGGACTGGAACCCGCAAACCGACGAGGCCCACTTCTCGCGGCGCTGGAAAGCGATGATCGGTTACGGCGAACATGAGTTCCCCGATACCGGCGCGGCATGGATAGCGCATCTGCACCCGGAAGACGCACCGGGCGTGCAGGATACGATACAGCGCTATTTCTCCGGCGAGCTGCCGGATTACGCTGTCGAATTCCGCATGCGCTGCAAGGACGGCGCATGGAAATGGATACTGGCACGCGGTATGGTGGTCGAACGCAACGAGGCGGGCAAGCCGGTACGCATGATCGGCACGCATACCGACATCGATTACCGCAAGCGCGCCGAGGAAGCGATGCTGTTGCATGCCAGCGTGTACGACAATGCCTGGGAAGGCATTATGATTACCGATGCGCAGGCGAATATCGTCAGCGTCAACGCGGCCTTTACCGAGGTGACCGGCTACACGCTGGACGAGGTGCGCGGTCAGAATCCGCGCATCCTGAAATCGGGCAATCAGGACAGCGCTTTCTATCAGGGCATGTGGGAAAACCTCCTGAGAACCGGGCACTGGCGCGGAGAAATTTGGAACAAAAAGAAAAACGGCGAAGTCTTCGCCGAGATTCTCTCGATCGGCGTA
>JBFLXR010000037.1:0-4622 GCA_040757065.1 Pseudomonadota bacterium | reverse complement strand
AATCCGATGATCTGTTCTTCCGTGAATCGCTTCTTCATATCCAATCTCCTTTGTGGTTGCGATTGGACTCTAATCTCAGGTGCTACTCAAGATGGGGGGACGTCGCGTCTTTTAGCAGGGTACTCTCAGTGATTTCCAGTTCCAGACAGCTCGGCGGAACCGCGTACCGGGTGAGCGTATTGCGCACTTGTT
Organism: Pseudomonadota bacterium; assembly: GCA_040757065.1. Classification (GTDB taxonomy): domain Bacteria; phylum Pseudomonadota; class Gammaproteobacteria; order Burkholderiales; family Gallionellaceae; genus JBFLXR01. The sequence goes on along the minus strand of JBFLXR010000037.1, from coordinate 4,430 downwards.
CGACGAAATCCGGGCGGTGAAACTGGCGCGGCGAGACGTTAATCGAGATGGTTTGCAGCGGCAACCCGTCATTCAGCCAGTTTCTCATTTGTGCACAGGCGGTGCGCAGCACCCAGTCGCCCAACGGCGCGATAATCCCGGTTTCTTCGGCGAGCGGGATGAAGCTATTCGGCAGCACGATTTCGCTGCGCCGCGAGCAGTGCCAGCGGATTAGCGCTTCGACGCCGACCAGCCGGTTGTGCTTAACCGATACCAGCGGTTGATAATACAGTTCGAATTCGTCTCGTTCCAGCCCGCGGCGCAGCAGTGCTTCCATCGACAGGCGTTCGTTGGCTTGCCGGGTGAGCGATTCCAGATAAAACGAATAGGTGCCGCGCCCGTTGCCTTTGGCGAGATAGAGCGCATTGTCGGCGTGCTGAATCAGTTCGTCGGCTTTTTCGCCGTCGTCTGGGAAAATGCTGATTCCGACGCTGCACCCGACGTATACCTCATGTTCGCCCGCCAGATGAAACGACTGACTTAGCGCATTTACCAGCGCTTGGGCGACATCCGCTGCATCGGTCGGATTGGTGATGTCTTCCAGCACGATCACGAACTCGTCTCCGCCGAGGCGGGCGAGGAAATCCGCTTCGCGCAATCTGCCGCGCATGCGTTGCGAAGCGAGGACCAGCAACTGGTCGCCCGCTGCATGGCCGAGGCTGTCGTTGACGTTTTTGAAACGGTCGAGATCGAGGAACAGCACTGCGCCGCGCAGGCTGTTGCGCTTGGCGCGTTCTACCGCGTGGGCGAGATGCGAGAGCAGCAGCAGGCGGTTGGGCAGGTCGGTCAGCGCATCGTAGTGCGCCAGATGTTCGATGTCGGTGGCGGACCGGCCGTTGCCCTGGCTGATGTCGGTGAAAATGCCGATGTAATGGGTACCGCGCTGACTGCATGTCGCGGCGCTGATGGTGAGCCATTCGGGGTAGATTTCGCCGGATTTGCGCCGGTTCCAGATTTCGCCCTGCCAAAAGCCGGTTTCGGTGATGGATTTCCACATCGACTGGTAAAACTCGCGGTCGTGCCGGTCGGATTTGTTCATGCGCATGTTTTTGCCGACCAGCTCGTCCGCGCGGTAGCCGGTAATGGTTTCGGCGGCCGGGTTGATCCGCAGGATGATGCCTTGCGCATCGGTGACGACGATGCCTTCGTGCGTGCAGTTGAATACGGCCTCGGTCAGGCTCAGATTTTCCGCATCGCGCTTGCGCTGGGTAATGTCGTGGGCAATGCCTTCGATGGCGACGGTCTGGCCCTGTTCGTCGGCGACCGGCGATTCGAAAATCGCCAGATGGCGTACGCTGCCGTCCTTGTGGAATACTTCGATTTCATAAGGCGGCTGCCGGATGCCGGAAAGGCCGCGCTGCGTACGCTCAATGACGGCTTTGTTGACGGGCGCGGCGGTCAGCGTGTCGGCATAATGCACGCGGTATTGCTGCGGCGTGTAGCCGAGGATGTCTTGCACGGTGGCGCTGACGTAGGTGAAAACGCCGGAAGCGTCATGACGGTAAAAGAAATATTCTCCGCGCAATCCGTCGATCAGGCGCTGGTATTTGGCCTCGCTTTCGCGCAAGGCCGACTCCAGCGCAGTTTTTTCGGCCGGTATTCCGGTGTGGTGTCGATGCGGCATGCAACCCCCTTTTATTGTTGCTACCCTGACAGCAGTGACAGCTTATCACGGTTGCCGCGTGAGGCGTCAACCGGTTTTGTTCGGATGCGTCAGTATGTAGGGCGGGGGCGCTTGTTTTAGGAGGCGAAGGCGGAGGCCGCTTGTTTGGCTTGTTCCGCCTGCTCGGCGACCGCTTCCCGCAATGCTTCCGCCTTGCCGGGGTCGATGCCGAGCGCTTCCCACTCGGCGTCGGCAATGACGGTATCGACCCGTTCCGGCAGGCAGAAGGCGCTTAGCATTTTTTCGCCCAGATGCGCCAGCGCAACCAGTGGCTGACCTTCGGCTGCATGGGGGTCGTTCGGTGTATGGTGATAGCGGATCGCCTTGGAAATGCGTTCCGGCAAATCCCAGTGGCGGGCGAGGGCCTCGCCCAGTTCGCCGTGGCCGATATCGATCACTTCGGTTTCGATTTGGTCGATGGTTTTATCCGGTTCTGCCGCCATGCGCGCTTGCAGCAAATCGCTGCGCAAGGGGTCGAGGTGGCTTAGCGCCAGATAGCCGATGTCGTGCAGCAGGCCGGCGAGGAAAATTTCGTCTTCCAGCGGGCGCAGACGGGCGGGCATGGCGCGGCTCAGCACGCGCATGGCGGCGGCCATTGCCAGGCTATGCTGCCAGACGCTCTCGATTTTGAAGTTTCCGGTCGGACGTTTGCCGATGGCGGAAATAACGGCAATCCCGACTGCCACCGATTTAACGCGCGTCAGGCCGAGCAGAATGGCCGCGTCGCTGATGGAGGCTACGCGTCTCGATGCGCCGAACAGCGGCGAATTGGCCAGCCCGATAATGCGGGCGGCGATTTGCGGATCTTGGCCGATCAGACGCAATAACTCGGCTTCGCCTTGCGCGGTGTCCAGTTGCAGGGCGAGAATTTTCTGGGCGATGACCGGCATCGCGGGCAGTGCCTCGAGTTGTTGAATGGCTGCTTTTAAATCTACCGTAGTCATGTGATCTCCCCTCGTTCGATTTTATTATGTACCGATTAAAGCCGTAGCGGCGCGCGCTCCGAAACAGTTCGCACGGGCTTCATTGCTGAATTCCCTTAGGCGCGTCATCCTTCGGCCCGCTCCAGAACCGCACGCGCGTGGTAGCGGAATCGAAATCCACGCTGCCGCCGTTGGCGTAGTACCAATAGGTGCGCTCTTTGCTGACGATGACCATTTCCGGCTCGCCGAGCAACTGCCGCACTTTGGCTGGCGCCATCCCTTTCTTGAGGCCGTTCCATTTTCCGGCTTGACCGGAGTATTGTATTTTTTCGGGGGGCGGGCCTTGCGTTCGCCCAGTTTGGGGCGATTGTCCGACGATTTGTCGAACAGACCGTCGGAAGGTGGCGTGTTGCATCCAGCCAGAAAAAAACAAAAAGCCGCTGCAGCGAGGACGCGTGCAACAACCCCGGACATCGTATCGCCGGAGCAGGCGGTCTGGATGGTACGCAACATATTCTCCCTGAGCAGCTTGGTTAGCTTTTATGTCCGGGTGTTGTACCCCGGTTGTTATCAGTGCGCTATCTTAGCGAAGATTTCGGAAAAAATGTTGCCGATTTCGGTATAGGGGAAAACGACAGGCCGCCGCGCCGACGCGCAGCGGCGGTTTGACTGCGGTTAAATGTCCGACAGATGTTTGTTGGCGTAGTGTTCGTTGCGGATGCGCAGCTGCGAAATCAGGCCGGACAAATGCTCGGCCAGCGTGTCCAGCTCTTTGGAATTGAGGTGCTTGAGTGCGCTTTGCAGCACGCCTTCGGCCGGGCCGGGCGCTTTTTTCAGCAATTCGTGCGCTTCGGGGGAAAGTTCCAGTCCGACGCGGCGCTGATCTTCCATGCCGCGCACTTTGACGACCAGCCCGCGCTTTTGCAGTTTGTTCAGTAACTGGCTGCAGGTGGATTGGTGAATCGAGGTTTCGTTCGCCAACTCGGAAACGCCGATGCCGGGCGTGGCGGCAATTTTGTGCATCAGCCACAGTTGCGAGCCGGAAACGCCGCAGGTTTCCTCGATGTCGCGGAACTGCTGCTTAGCCGAGCCATAAATAACGCGGAATTGTTTCAGGACTTGCAGGGCCAGTTCGTCATGCTCTGATTGGGTCACGCCGTCTCTCCGAAAGAAATTGATTTGCATCAAACGATGCTCAGTCATGTTTATACCAAAATCATGCAAACAAATATAGTTCGCGTGCCAAAAATACAACAAGAATATTTTCCAAAATAAATTTATCAAAAAGTAATTGACAAAGAATATTTATTACAATAATATGACTCCACGCTGAAGACACGCAGTCGGTGTCGAAGCAAAAGGCGGCAGAAGTTAGGCCGCCGGTGAAGCAAATCTGCTAAGGGCAAACCAGTCGAAAGGCTGGGGCGCAAAGTTACCGGTCTACCGAGGTTCGCCTCTACGACAGCGGGATTACCAGAATCCACTGCCTCCGATAACTCCGCAGATTTAATTTTGCAGCAATGAAATTTAAATCTTAAAGGAGCTTACATTATGAATACCCGTACCAAGATCGCATCGACCCTGTTTGCCGGCATGCTGTTGAGCTTTATCGCTGTGGAAGCCTCTGCAGGCAACTGCCAGGCCAAGCAAAACGCGGCCTGCCAAAACGCACAGGCAGCGGGCGCCGACTACAGCAAAGCCAACCTGTACAACGGCAACTTCGCCAACGCCGAACTGTCGCGCGCCAAACTGAGCGATGCCAACCTGTACAAGGGCAAGCTGAGCGGCGCGAACCTGGCGGGTGC
>JBFLXR010000036.1:0-7386 GCA_040757065.1 Pseudomonadota bacterium | reverse complement strand
CTGCGCCTGGTGTGGCTGCGCTACACCACCGGACACGGTGGCAGCCTCCGTGCATGCTCCGCTGCGCTTCCTTCATCTCGCTTCCTCCGAAAGTAAGCGCAGACTTCGCCTTTAATACTTACTCAACATAATTGTTGTAAAATTCGGTTCTCATTGAGGAGAATTCGATATGCCACTTTCCGCAGCAACCGCATCCCAAAAGGCGCGCACGCTTTCCGAGGCGCTGCCGTATATCCAACGCTTTTTCGATAAAACCATCGTGATTAAATACGGCGGCAACGCCATGACGGACCCGAAGCTGCAAGAGGGGTTCGCACGCGATGTGGTGTTGCTGAAGCTGGTCGGGATGAATCCGGTGGTGGTGCATGGCGGCGGGCCGCAGATTAATGATCTGTTGAAAAAGGTCGGCAAGCAGGGCGAGTTTATTCAAGGGATGCGCGTGACCGACGAAGAGACCATGGATGTGGTCGAGATGGTGTTGGGCAAGGTGAACAAGGACATCGTGAACCTGATTAACCGTCATGGGGGCAAGGCTGTCGGCTTGACTGGGCAGGACAGCGCCTTTATTCGTGCGCAAAAGCTGATGCTCGAAAGCAAGGAAGAGCCGGGCAAGATGCTGGATATCGGTTTTGTCGGTGAAATCAATATGATCGATCCTTCGATTATTGCTTTCTTGGATTCCGGCGACTTTATCCCGGTGATCGCGCCGATTGGTGTGGGGCCGGATGGCGAAACGCTGAATATCAATGCCGATGTGGTGGCAGGCAAGCTGGCAGAAGTGCTGCGCGCCGAGAAGTTGGTGCTGCTGACCAATACGCCCGGGGTGCTGGATAAAGACGGCAATTTGCTCACTGGCCTGACGCCGAAGCAAATCGACGATCTGGTGGCGGACGGTACGCTGTCCGGCGGCATGCTGCCGAAGATCGGTTCCGCGCTCGACGCGGCGCGCGGCGGCGTGCGTTCGGTTCATATTATCGACGGCCGGGTTGAGCATGCACTTCTGCTCGAAATCTTGACCGACGATGGCGTCGGTACGCTCATCAAGAGCAAATAAACCGCTGACAGCTATGACGAAGCGCGTGTGGGTGTTCGATCTCGACAACACGCTGCATGACGCTAATCCGCATATTTTTCCGCATATCAATAAAAGTATGACGGAATACGTGCAACGCTTCGTCGGGCTGGACGAAGCCGAGGCAAATGCCTTGCGGCAGTATTACTGGCGGCGCTATGGGGCAACGCTGAAAGGGCTGATGCAACACCACGATACGCAGCCGGCGCATTTTCTGTGGCATACGCACCAGTTTCCGCGCCTGCCGGAAATGGTGCTGCGCGAGCGCATTCTGCGTCATATGCTGAAGCGTTTGCCGGGCCGCAAGTTGGTGTTTACCAATGCGCCGCGGCATTACGCGCATGCAGTGTTGGCCCTGCTGAAGGTGGTGGATGTCTTCGACGATGTGTTTGCCATCGAGGACACAGCCTACCGGCCCAAGCCCGAGCCGCAAGGTTATTACGCCTTGCTGCGCAAGCACAGGCTGCATCCGGCGCAATGCACAATGGTGGAAGATAGTCTGGAAAATTTGCATGCCGCCAAAAAGTTGGGCATGCGTACCGTGTGGGTGGATGCGAGTAACCGTCTGCCTGCTTACGTGGATGTAAAAGTCCGCACTGTAATGGATTTGCCGCGTGCGATAGCGCGGCTGTAATACAAGCACCGAGAAAGGAAACGATATGACTGCTAAACCGGGCGAACGTAAACTGCAGATTTTGCAAACTGTTGCCGAAATGCTGGAATCGCCCAAAGGCGAGAAAATTACCACCGCAGCACTGGCGGCGCGTCTGGAAATTTCCGAAGCGGCACTCTATCGCCATTTTGCCAGCAAGGCGCAAATGTTCGAAGGACTGATCGAATTTATCGAACAGACTGTATTTGGCCTGATCAACAAGATCAGTACCGAAGAACCCAACGGCATCAAGCAGATCGAGGGTATTCTTTCTTTGCTGCTGGCCTTCCCGCAGCGCAACCGCGGTATGACCCGCGTACTGATGGGCGATGCGTTGGTGAACGAAAACGAGCGCCTGCAAGCACGCATCAATCAACTGTTGGATCGCATCGAGACCACGCTCAAGCAATCGCTGCGTATTGCCGTCAGCCAAGGCGAACTGCCTGCCGATACCGATGCAGGCGCGTATGCCAATCTGCTGGTCAGCTTCGTGGTCGGCCGCTGGCACCAGTTTGCCAAGAGCGGCTTCACGCGCGACCCCGTTGCGCAACTCGCCACGCAATTGCGTATTTTGCTGCGTAAATAACCGGAGAACGCCGCATGATCCTGATTCTTGCTTCCAATGTCGATGAGCAGGGTGCCGATTACCGTCGCCTGATGGAACACCTCGCCGGGCTGCCCGGCATTCGTAGCCGCATTCACACCGAGCGCGGCAGCGAGCAAACCCTGACCGAGGTGTATCTGATCGGCAATACCAAGGGGCTGGAACTCGAAGACATGCAAAGCCTGCCCTGCGTCGAGCGCGTAGTGCGCGTGTCGGAGGAATATCGCATACTGGGTCGCCACAAAGACGACCCGCGCCCGGATTACTTCGAATACAACGGCGTACGCTTCGGGCAAGACAGCCTGAATGTATTTGCCGGGCTGTGTGCGGTGGATAACCCCGAACACGTCGAGCTGATGCTGAAAGCCTTGCGCGACAACGGCCAAGTCTGTACCCGCATGGGGGCATACAAACCGCGCACCAGTCCATACGCCTTCCAAGGGCATGGCAAAAACTGCCTGCCGTTTGTGTTCGACCTCGCCGGCAAATACGGCATGAAAGTCGTGGCGATGGAAATTACCCACGAATCGCACCTAGACGAAATCCGCGATGCTCTGCGCCAAACCGGCAGCCCGACCGGCGTCATGCTGCAAATCGGTACGCGCAACACCCAGAATTTCGAACTGCTGAAGATCGTTGGCCGCCAGCAAGAATTCCCCGTGCTGCTCAAGCGCGGCTTCGGCATTACGCTGGACGAATCGCTCAATGCCGCCGAATATCTGGCTTCGGAAGGCAACCGCAACGTGGTGTTCGGTCTGCGCGGCATGAAAACCAATATGGGCGACCCGCACCGCAACTTCGTCGATTTTGCCCATGTTCCGGTCGTGAAACGCCTGACCCGCATGCCGGTATGTATTGATCCTTCCCACTCAGTCGGCACGCGCGCCGCCTCGCCGGATGGCATTCTCGATGTGATGCACGTCACCGCGCAAGGCGTGCTGGCTGGCGCGAACATGGTGCTGGTGGACTTTCACCCTGCCCCGCCGAAAGCGCTGGTGGATGGCCCGCAAGCCCTGCTGCTGAAGGAGCTGCCGCACTTCCTCGAAGACGTGCAAATCGCTCGCGAAGCCTATCTCAAGCGTGCGGCGCTGGTAGAGAAATACGCAGGTTAACGGCTTAGTGCCGTAAAACTAAGGAGCGCTGTAATGGGTGAATTTTTGCTGATTATTCTGGTGCTGGGAATCGGGCTGGCGATTGCATGCATACGGATTGTGCCTGAACAGCAGATGTACATTGTCGAGACTTTCGGTCGTTATACCAAGACCCTTAGCCCCGGTTTGAATTTTATTCTGGTGCCGGTGCAGCGCATTGCCGGGGTGATGGATTTGCGGATTCAGGAAGTGCATAGCGAAGTGAGCGTAAAGACCGACGACAATGTATTCGTCAAATTGCCCGTGAATTTGCAATTGCGCGTGGTGCCGGAGAACGCAAGCGATGCTTTTTACCGCCTGAAAGATTCGCACTCGCAAATTTCCAACTGGGTGCTGAATTCCATTCGCTCCATCTCATCCGGTATGACGCTCGAAGACATGTACAAAGACCGCGACAGGATCGTGACCAGCGTTTCTGAACAGCTGGCGGCGAAATTGCGCAGTTACGGTTATGGCTTGGAAACTGTACTGATCGACCAGCCTACTGTCAGCGAATCGGTGCAGGAATCGTTCAATAACGTGATGGCTGCCAAGCGTGAAGCCGAGGCCGCTGAACAGCAAGGGCGCGCCGCCAAAACGCGCTTGGTTGCCGTGGCGGAAGCCGAGGCCGAAGCGCAGAAAAAACGTGCAGAGGGCTTGGCTGAAGCGCGCAAAATTCTTGCCAGCGGCTTTGCGTTGTCGGTAGAGGAGTTCCGCGCTAAGGGGGTGTCGGCGGCCGAGGCCATGCACATGCTGATCGAAACCAACCGCATCGACGCCCTGCGTGAGGCTAGCAAGCACGGCAATCTGATCGTGATGAATCTGAACGGTGAAAACGCGAACGTAACGTTACCGCTGCCGGATGTGCGTTCCGCTAAGTCCGAAGCGACCGAGACTTAATTGCACGCGCTTTGGGCGTGCCCTTCAGGGGTGCTACAATTCACCCTTTGCGAAACAAGACCTTCGGGCGGCGTAGCCGCTATTGTCTGTTTTCCGTTACAGCACGCAGTCGTCTGTCGTGCCGATCTGTCGAACAAGGAATCTTATGAGTCTCAAATGCGGTATCGTCGGTTTGCCCAACGTGGGCAAGTCCACCCTGTTTAATGCGCTGACCAAGGCCGGCATTGAAGCCGCCAATTACCCTTTCTGCACGATCGAGCCGAATGTCGGCATCGTCGAGGTGCCGGATGCGCGCATGGATGCGCTGGCCGAAATCGTCAAACCGCAGCGCATGCAGTACGCGATTACCGAATTTGTCGACATCGCCGGGCTGGTGGCCGGCGCCTCCAAGGGCGAAGGGCTGGGCAACCAGTTTCTGGCGAATATCCGCGAAACCGACGGCATTGTGAACGTGGTGCGCTGTTTCGAAGACGATAACATCGTGCATGTGGCCGGCAAGGTCGATCCGATTGCCGACATCGAAACCATTACGACCGAACTGGCGCTGGCCGATTTGGCGACGGTGGAAAAGGCGCAGGCGCGCAACAGCAAGCTGGCGAAATCCGGCGACAAAGAAGCGATTAAACTGATGGGCGCGCTGGATCGCGTCGCGGCCCATCTGAACGAAGGCAAACCGGCGCGCATGCTGCCGCTGGATGATGCCGAAAAGGCGCTGCTGAAACCGCTGTGCCTGATGACGATTAAACCGGCCATGTATGTCGGTAACGTGGCGGAAGACGGCTTCGAAAATAACCCCCTGCTGGATCGCCTGCGCGAATACGCCGCCAAGGAAGGCGCGCCGGTGGTGCCGATCTGCGCCGCGCTGGAAGCGGAAATCGCCGAACTGGACGATGCCGACAAGCGCGAATTCCTCGCTTCGACCGGCATGGAAGAACCGGGGCTGAATCGTTTGATTCGCGCCGCCTACGACCTGCTCGGCCTGCAAACCTACTTCACCGCCGGGGTGAAAGAAGTGCGCGCCTGGACCATCCACAAGGGCGATACCGCACCCAAGGCCGCTGCCGTCATTCACAACGACTTCGAACGCGGCTTCATCCGTGCCGAAGTCATCGGCTACGAAGACTTCATCGCCTGCAAAGGCGAACAGGGCGCGAAAGAAAAGGGCAAAATGCGTCTGGAAGGCAAGGAATACATCGTGCAGGACGGCGACGTTATGCACTTCCGCTTCAACGTCTAAACTGGATTAACTGTTTTTCAATGCTCACTGACGTTCGGAATAATTAGGAAACACCAATAAAAACGCATAGTTGCAAACTATTCTGTGCGGTGGCGTTCGTTGGTATCTGCAAGACTTGGGGGCATGATTGGGGGCATAATAGCGGCAAGCCCTCATTGATTGGAGAAATCATGCCTGCCAATTCCGATGAAACCCTTATAAATAAAGGGAAAGATTATCAAAAAAATGCCCCCAGAAGCATCGTAGCCCATGCCCCCAAGGGAAGAGTCAGCGATGCCGCATTGCGCGCCCTGAAGCCCGCAGACAAGCCCTACAAGTATTCAGTCGGTGATGGTCTTTATCTGGAAGTAATGCCGGGTGGATCAAAACTCTGGCGCTGGAAATATCGCATCGAAGGCAAAGAGAATCGCTATTCCCTTGGCAGCTATCCAGAACTTTCATTAAGGGAAGCAAGGGAGGCTGTCGAGGCTGCGCGCAAGTTGGTCAAGCAGGGTTTGCATCCAGCTCAACAGAAGAAGCTAGCCCGTATCAAGACGATCCACGAGCAAGCCGGTACGCTTGAGGCCATCACCAAAGAATGGCTGGCACTGAAGGACTGGGAAGAAATCACCAAGAAGCGCCGGGAGAATATGCTCACGCGAGTTGTCTTCCCGACCCTCGGTCAGCTACCAATCAGGCAGATCACCTCGCCCATGATTCTGGATGTATTGAAGAAGGCGGCAAGCAACAATGGGCCATCTGTCATGGCAGAAGCAAAGCGCACCTTGTTTGGCATCTTTGAATTCGCGCTGGAAATGGAGCGGGTTGACGTTAATCCTGTTCGCCAATGGCGTGAGGCATTGCCAAAGAATAAGACGCAGCACAAACGACCATTGGACAAGGCGGAAATCGGCAAGCTGATGCGCGATACCGACAATCCCGGTGGCAGCCTACAAACCCAATGTGCCTTTAAGCTGATGTGGCTGACACTTGCCCGCCCGTCTGAAGTGGTCGAAGCTGAGTGGGCGGAATTCGATCTTGATAAGGCAATCTGGCGCATTCCTGCCGGGCGCATGAAAATGCGCAAGGAGCATGTCATCCCATTGCCCACGCAGGCGATTGAGGTTCTTCGTCGCATGAGTGTGCTTTCAGGCGACAGGAAGCATGTCTTTCCGCATCGAGACGACAGAGCCAAGCCGATGGTTGCCGCCTCATTCCGGCAAATGCTGAATGTGTTGGGCTGGGGTGGGAAATATAGCCCTCACGCCACTCGAACCACGGGCAGCACCCGGCTAAACGAAATGGGATTTTCCGCTGACTGGATCGAGCGGCAACTGGCGCATACCGAACCTAATGCAGTTCGTCGCACCTACAACCATGCCGATCATCTCAAGGATCGAGCCAATATGATGCAGCGATGGGCCGACCTGCTGGATCAATGGAAAAGCGGAGCAAACAATATCGTCCCGATCAAGTCAGCCCAAGCGGCCGCATAACTCAAGAGGCTGCGAGCGCCGGATTGAACATGTTGCGATTTCATAAAAATCGTAACATATTGGATTGACCTGTCGTCAGCAGCGACATAAACTGGGAACGTGTCGCAAGAATCAGAAAATTTAACCATGACCAGTTGGCACCCAGACCTGCCCTACAACGACTTGCCCCCACTACCGCCCGCCGCAGAGGTGCGACGTCCCCCCATCTTGAGTAGCACCTGAGATTAGAGTCCAATCGCAACCACAAAGGAGATTGGACATGAAGAAGCGATTCACGGAAGAACAGATCATCGGATTTTTGCGGGAGGCGGACAGC
>JBFLXR010000035.1:0-9402 GCA_040757065.1 Pseudomonadota bacterium | reverse complement strand
CGCGCGTTCCCGCATCATGGACGCCGACTTTGCCGCAGAAACCGCCTCGATGACCCGTGCGCAGATTCTGCAACAAGCCGGTACCGCCATGCTGGCGCAGGCCAACCAGCTGCCTAACGGCGTGCTGACCCTGCTGCGTTAATCCGCGCATCGTCGCAAACAAAACGGGCTGCAACTGCAGCCCGTTTTTTATTCCCTCATCTTGACGAAGTACGCCATTGGCGTATAGTCTCGGCATGATATTTATTGAAACCCCAACCTTCACCCGCCTGATTGCCGGGCTGCTGGACGATGCTGAATATGCAAAATTACAAGAAGCGTTGGTCATACGCCCCGATGCAGGCGATCTAATCAGGGATGGAGGCGGAATCCGCAAATTACGCTGGAAACGAACCGGCACTGGGAAAAGCGGTGGAATCCGCGTGATCTACTACTGGATCACCGACGACGACCAAATTTTAATGTTGGTAGCCTACCCGAAAAGTACGAAAGACAATCTGACAGCACAAGAAACCGCCGTGCTGCGAAAACTGGTTAAGGAGCTATAACATGGACAAAACCCTTTTCGAAGACTTAAAGCAAAGCCTGAGCGAAGCAGCCGAAATTCGTCGCGGCGAGCGCCCGCCCGCACAGGTTACCCATGTACATGCGCCGGATGCAAAAGCCATCCGCGCCAAAACAGGCCTGAGTCAAAGCGAATTTGCCCGGCTGATCGGCGTAAAAGTCGCCACGCTCAGAAACTGGGAGCAGCAACGCCGCCACCCCACCGGTGCAGCCGCCGCGCTGCTCACCATCGTGGAAAAGGAACCCGAGGTCGCGCTAAGAGCACTGCACTAGGGCATCACGCACGCTCAGGGCTGCCTACCCTCCGGCAAGCAGTCCGCAAACACGAAACCATCCCGCGTGACGACTTCGCCCATCGTAATCGCCACAGGCTGGCTGAACATCGGGCCATCGAACACAAAAGTGTGAAACTCGCCGTTTTCACCGCAGGGATCGACTCCCTCCGGCAACGCATCCACCAGCGCAGCGGTCAGCTCGCGTCCGGCGAATGCGGCAGGCAACACGCGCGGATCGACGCACGTCAGACACGCCCGCAAACCGCTGGCGAGCATCTCCTCAAGCAAGGCGCGGGTCGGCTTGCCCCACAAGGGAAACACCGGCGTGATGCCGCTGCCGTGTAAGCGCTCTTCGCGGTAGCGCCGCACATCTTCCAGATACAAATCGCCGAAAGCCATGCACTGCACCCCGGCAGCTACGGCCTGCGCGGTAAAGTCGGCCATAATCGCCGCATATTGTTCGTTGGAGCACGGATAGGGAATCTCGATATATGCAGCGGCAGCCCCACCGCCTGCGCTTGCCGGCGCAACAGCCCGACACGCACCGCATGCATCGCCACCCGGTCGAACGCCGCATTCACCGTAGTGAACAGCCCCGCCACCTCGTATTCCGCCGACTGCCGCAGCACATGCAGCGCCCACGCGCTATCCTTCCCACTACTCCAGCTGAGCCACGTTTTAGATTTCATTGCCAGCATTTACTCCTCTAACTCCGCCCCCGAGTCGCAGCCCGCTCCGCTGGAAATGCGCGAAGCAATCCAGCGGGCAGCGGGGCGGTGCAGGCGGGCGGGCAGCCATTTGAGATAGCCCCCGGGATTGCGTACCAAGCCGCAGTAGTAGCGGCTGTCGGTATCGCTCCATTCCAGCGCGCGGCAGGCACCGCGCAGTTGCCGAAGCAGCAAGGCGGCCATCGGACAGGGTTCTGCCGCACAGCAGATGCCGCAACCGTTGCAGGCTGCGCCGACGCTCGGTTTTTCCGGTGCGTCGGGGTGGATGGCGATGGTTTGCGTTTTGCTCATTCCGCGCAGGCGTGCCGGACGGACAGAATACGCGGCAGATTGATTTCGATCCAATCGACCAGCCCTTGCACCTGACGAGCAATCTCTTCGCCCAGCGGGGTGAGAGAATATTCGACATGCGGGGGCACCACCGGGTAAGCCTCGCGGTGGATGAAGCCGTCTTTTTCCAGTTGCTGCAGGGTTTGCGCCAGCATTTTTTCGCTGACGCCGCCGATTTTACGGCGCAGGTCGCTGAAGCGCTGCGTGCCCGACTCGACCAGTGCAACCAATACCAATACGCCCCAGCGGCTGGTAACGTGGTTAAGAATTTCGCGCGAGGGACAGGCGGCGGCGAACACTTCGCCGCGCATGAGGCGACCGGAAAGATTGTCGGTTTGCGGTTGGGACACCATACTTACCTTTTTGTACGTACTTACATTTGGTAAGTATACAGGATATTCTGCGCCTCCCATTCACATTGAACAAGGAAACACCATGATTGTCATTACCGGAGCCACCGGCCAACTGGGCCGTTTGGTGATTGCCGAATTATTGAAAAAAGTCCCGGCCGGGCAAATCGTCGCCGCTGTGCGCAATACCGAAAAAGCGCGCGACCTCGCTGCGCTGGGCGTACAAGTCCGTCAGGCCGATTACAACGACCCCGCCGGATGGGATGCCGCCCTGCAAGGCGCAGAAAAGGTTTTGCTGATTTCCTCCAGCGAAGTCGGTCGTCGCACCGCGCAGCACCGCATCGTCATCGAAGCCGCCCAGCGTGCGCAGGTAAAACTGCTGGCTTACACCAGTGTGCTGCGCGCCGACACTTCTCTGCTGGGCTTGGCGGCGGAACACCGCGAAACCGAGGCGCTGATCCGCGCTTCCGGCCTGCCCGCCGTGCTGCTGCGCAACAGCTGGTACACCGAAAACTACACTTACGGCATTCCTGCCGCACTGGGACTGGGCGCGGTGTACGGCTGCGCAGGTGAAGGCCGCATCGCCTCTGCGGCTCGCGCCGATTATGCCGCTGCCGCCGCTGCCGTACTTACCGCCGACAACCAGGCCGGCAAAGTGTACGAACTGGCGGGCGACACCGCCTATACCCTGAGCGCGTTCGCCGCCGAACTCAGCCGCCAGACCGGCAAATCCATCGGCTACGTTAACCTGCCGGAAGCAGATTACAAAAACGCCCTGCTCGGCGCGGGCCTGCCCGAACCGATTGCCGCCCTGCTCGCCGACTCCGACACCGCCGCCTCCAAGGGCGCGCTGTTCGACGACAGCCGCCAGCTCAGCGCCCTGATCGGTCGCCCCACCACCCCGCTGGCCGACAGCATTGCCGCTGCACTGAAGCAGGCTTAACCCACCCTCGACGGCGCAACCGGGCGGGTGCGCCGTCAGCCAAAAGCCAATAACGTTATCAGGTGGCGAGCTTCGCAAAGACTGCTACAGTTACACTTCCGGCTCGACACAACACAATTCGGCATGAAACTTCCAATAACAATTTTGGCATTTTCCCTTGCACTTGCATTGCCAAGCGCTACGGCAACTCCGTTCTCAGACGCAATTGCAGAACTCGACGAATTCGGCAGAACACTCGCCAGCAATAAATGTCCGCGTCCCGAAAAGATTTCCATTGAATATGTTACAAATAAATACGAGGGCAGCAAGGATGAAATTCAAACCTTCCAATGCAGCGGTTATCGAATCGTAGTTTATGAAGCGCATGCCTCGAATATCGTAAGTGAACTCCCGTTAAGCCTTACCCTTCGACGCAACATTCACGGACTACCCCAGAACCTCGGCATAGGCACCCCCCTGCACACTGTTCGCAGCTTACTCGGCCCCCCCTATAGTTCCACCAGAAAAGAATTGGTTTATTCATCTAGCGATGAACGTCCGGGACAAGACATCATTATTTTCCACTTTAACAAGCAAAGGGTCGTACGAATCACTTGGGGTTGGGAGATCGATTAATCCGTTCGAGCCTACAACAGCATTTCTCTCCATGCTTAGATAAGCTTACCGAATTGAACCGTCCGTCATATTGTGTTTTACTCTCGCCGTCGCATCGACCGGAGGACGGGCTATGCCTGAGTATCGGAAGATTAAACTGCCGCGCGCCTGCCGTGCGTGGGGCGAACCGGATTTCGAACATGTGCTGAAAACAGAGCTGGAAGGCCTGCAGGTCGACCAACTGCCGTTGCAGGCGGGCATTGCCGCCAGCAGCTACGCGCTGAGCGGGCCGTTTCAGGCGATGGTGATTGCAGCCTCGGCGAACGACGCAGTCATCCACGTAAAAGCCGGGGTGTTTTATCAGGGCATCGTCGCGGGATGCAGTTGCGCAGACGACCCGACGACGACCGAGCCGGTGCAGGAATACTGCGAAATTGCACTCGATCTCGACCGCACCAGTTGCGAAGCGGCCGTGCATTTACTTGCCGGGCAGCCGGAATAAGCAACGAACCGGGATAATCGATCACAAGGAGACCGCATGCGCGATTTCACCACCAGCAGAATAATCGACGCCCCCCTCGCGCAAGTTTGGGAGGTGATGGCGGATGTCGAACACTGGGCCGACTGGACCCCCAGTATCCTCGGCATCGACATACTCAGCACAGGCGAATTCGGCGTAGGCAGCCGGGTAAAAATTCGCCAACCCAAGCTGCCGCCCGCGCTGTGGACAGTCACCGAGTTCGTGCCGCAATCGCACCTGATCTGGATTTCGCGCGGGCCGGGATTGCTGGTAACCGGCGAGCACTTACTCGTTCCCACCGAAGACGGCACGCGCCTGACGCTGCATCTGCACTACGGCGGTGCGCTGGGCGGGTTTCTCGGCTGGCTGTTCCGCGACATGAACCAGCCTTATATCGAAATGGAAGCCTCAGGACTCAAAACCTACTGCGAGAATCGCGCGGCACAGCAATAAAAACGCCCCGGCAACGGGGCGTTTTCTTAAAGGGCAGTTTTCCCCGACCAGGGCGGTTTTTAGAAATTAAAACCGACTTTAGCTTGAACCAGCGTGTTGTCTGCGCCGTTGCGGCCTGCGATCACTTGCTTGTTCTGGGTGCCTTGCCAGCGCACGCCCAAACCGAGGTTCAACGCACCAAGGCGATAATCGACATCCGCACCGACTTGCCATGCGAACATATTGGCGCGCACACCGGCGGTTTGGCCGCTGACGTAGCCGATGCCGGGGCCGATGCCGAAACTGAGGTTGTCGCTCAGCTTGGTCGTCCAGCGCGGATTGACTTCGAAACTGGTCAGTTTCAACCCGGCATGGTTGAATTCGCCATAAGAAATCTTGCTGCGAATCACGCCTGCGGGCGGTTGCAGGCCGAGGCAGTTAAACGCGGCTTCGATACCGGCATACCCCCCGGCAGTTGCGCCGTTGGGTTTCATCTGACCGCCGACGGCGGAAACGGTAAGGTCGGCCTTATAGTCGGCGTCCATCACCGGCAGGGTTTTCCATTCGCCGGCCAGTGCAGCGGAAGACAGTGCGAACAGGCCGAGACCGGCCACAGCAATTGCGAGCGTGCGGTTCATGATAATTTCCTTATATTGGTTGCGGGAGCCACACTATACGCAGCCGCAAAAACGCCTTCAGTAACTTTTGTCACACAAGACGGTGCGCGACGCACCCCGATACCCGCCCCGCTCAAAGGGAATTGACAAACCCCCGGCCCCCATCAACAATAGCGGAAACTATTCAACGCTTGGCGACGCGCAGAACGGCATTCCGTTCGTAAGCACGTCCCGCAAAAGCGCCAATTAAAGAGGGGAGCAGATGTTCGCGATTCGCGCCGCAGCTTTGCGACGCCTTGCCGTCCGGGCGGGGGTAATCGCTTTTACCGGCCTATCGTTTGCACTGCTTACCGCCTGCGGAGACAAGCCTTCCGAACCCTTGCGCATCGCCAGCAGCCCGTGGCCCGGCTACGAGCCGCTATATCTGGCGCGCGACATCGGCTATCTGCCCGCAAACCGGGCAACGCTCTTCGAACTCCCCTCCTCCGATATCTCGCTGGAATCCTTCCGCAACCGTTCGGCCGATCTCGCCACGCTGACACTGGACGAAACCCTCGATTTGCTGCAAAGCGGCATAAAACTGCGCATCGTCGCGGTAATAGACAGTTCCAACGGCGCAGATGCAGTGATGGCGCGCCCGGAAATCAAAACCCTCCGCGACCTGAAAGGCAAGCGCATCGCCATCGAAAACATTCCGCTCGGCGTCTACATGCTCACCCGCACGCTGAACGCCGCCGGCCTGACGCGCACCGATGTGCAGGTCGTGCCGCTGTCGGAAAACAAGCATGAGCAACTGTATAAGCAAAACAAGGCCGACGCGCTCATCACGTTCGAGCCTTTTAAGTCGCAACTGTCCGCACTCGGCGCGCATGTCCTTTTCGACAGCAGCCGCATCCCGAATGAGATTTTCGACCTGCTGGTGGTGCATGAGTCCGTCTATCTGCAACGCAAGGCCGATGTCTGCGATATTGCACGGCAGTGGTACCGCTCACTCGGTTACATGCGTACGGCCCCGGAAGATAGTGCGCAGCGTATCGCCCGGCGGCTGGGCGTCGATGTTCCCGCCTACCGCAACATGGCGACCGGCATCGTGATCCCGACCCTGACGCAAAACCGCGCGCTGCTGGCCGGGGATCACCCGGCATTGCTCCCCGCCGCCGAACTGCTGACCCGCGTCATGCTGCAAGAGGGACAACTCCACCGCACGGTCGATCTCCGCGCTGCGCTCGCGCCGGATTTGCAGGAGTGCGCCGGACAATGAAAAAACGGCTGTCGCTGCTGATCCCGCTGCTGCTGATCGTCATCGCACTGGCCTGCTCGCTGCTGATTTATGTGCAAGAAGTCCGCTATGCGAAGAAGGCGCTGGAAAAAGAAGCCGAATCCGAAATGACGCTGCACATCGGTCAGTTGCAGAACATCCTGTACAACCGGCTGACCGAGGGCAACGAGCAGGAGGCGCAACTGAGCTTGTCGGTTACCGCGATGTATCCCGGCATTCAACTGCTGCTGCTCGTCGACGAACAAGACCGCATCTTGCTCTCCAGCCGCTACAGCCTGAAAGGCGAACCAGCCCCGGCGCACAGCCGCTATCTGCCGGCGGAAGGCAAACAATCGCGGGACAGCGGCAACAACCTGCTGCACACCGGCGCAAACCAACCCGCCCTGCTGCAAGGTTATTTCCCGTTGGTAACCGAATACCAGCGCGGCGGACTGGGCAAAAAACTCGGTACGCTGTACGTCGAATACGATTACAGTCAGAAGCTGCGGGAAACCAAGCAGGAAGCCTCGTTACAAGCGGGGATGTTCGGCGCGATCACGCTGGCTTCCTCGTTATTGGTGGCGCTGATTCTGCATTATCTGGTCACCAAGCGGGTGCAGATACTCTCGCTCGCCTCGGCACGGCTGACTAACGGCGATTACAGCGCCCGCACGCGACTGGAAGGCAACGACGAACTTTCGCAACTGGGCGAGTCTTTCGACCGCATGGCACAAAGCGTACGGCAAAATATCCTGTTGCGCGAACAATCGGCTCTCCAACACAAGCTGGTGGTCGAAACCTCGATCGACGGCTTTTGGCTGATTGCCGGCGACGGTCGCCTGCTAGAAGTGAACGAAGCCTATTGCCGCATGAGCGGCTACACGCGGGAAGAACTCCTGCACATGCGCATCCCCGATCTGGAAGCGAAAGAGAGCACACCGGAAGCCGTGCGGGCGCACATGGAAAGCATTTACGAACGCGGCTGGGATCGCTTCGACACCGTGCACCGCTGCAAGGACGGCAGCCTGATCGACGTCGAAGTCGTTACTACCTACTGGGCAGACGAGCAGCAATTTTTCGCCTTCATCCGCGACATTTCCGAACGCAAAATCCTGCTCGACCAGTTGCGCCACAGCCGGGAAGTGCTGCAAAACGCGCAGGAAATCGGCAACATCGGCAGTTGGGAGCTGGACTTAACTACGAATAAGCTGGAATGGTCGGACGAAGTCTTCCGGATTTTCGAACGCGACCCATACCGTTTCCCCGCCAGCTACGAAGCGTTTCTGGCAACCATTCACCCGGATGACCGCAGCGCGGTGGAGCAAGCTTACGCCGAATCGCTGCATACCCGTCAGCCTTACCGCATTACCCACCGCCTGCTGTTCCCGGACGGTCGCATCAAATGGGTGGAAGAACGCTGCACCACCGAGTTTTCCGCCGAGGGACGCCCGCTACGCTCGATCGGCACGGTGCAGGACATCACCGAAAAGGAAGTGCATAACCGGGAGCTGCGTATCGCGGCCGCCGCTTTCGAAACCCACGAAGCGATTATGATTACCGATGCGCAAGCCAACATCGTGCGCGTCAACCGCGCATTCGAACGGATTACCGGCTTCAGTGCCGGAGAGGCGGTCGGCCAAAATCCGCGCATTCTGCGTTCGGGCAGGCAGGACGATACGTTCTACCGCGAAATGTGGAATAACCTGAAGACACACGACAACTGGGAAGGCGAAATCTGGGATCGCCGCAAGAACGGCGAAATTTATCCCAAGTGGCTGACCATCAGCACGGTGCGCAATAACCGCCGCGAAATCACCAACTATGTCGGCATTTTCACCGACATCAGCCAGCGCAAGAAGGCCGAAGAAGAAATCCGCCAGCTCGCCTTCTACGACCCGCTTACCCAGCTGCCCAACCGCCGCCTGCTGCTGGAACGCCTGAAAATGGCGCTCACCGCCAGCGAGCGCAGCAAACGCTACGGCGCCGCGCTGTTCCTCGATCTCGATCATTTCAAGTTTCTGAACGACACCATGGGGCACGAGTACGGCGACTTGTTGCTGCAAGCCGTCGCCGAGCGCCTGCATGCCTGTGTGCGCGAGGTGGATACCGTCGCCCGTCTGGGCGGCGACGAATTCGTGATTTTGCTCGAAAGCCTGAGTCAGGATCGAAACGAGGCCGCCTACCAGGCTGAACTGATCGGCGAAAAAATCCGGGATGCACTGGACAAGCCCTATCTACTGAAAGGCCACAGCCACAGCAGCACGGCCAGCATCGGGATCGCGTTGTATTCCGGCATGGAAATCGGGCAGGAAGAGCTGTTCAAACGCGCCGATGCCGCCATGTATCAGGCCAAGGCCGCCGGCCGCAACGCGGTGCGCTTCTATGACCCCAAACTGCAACAGGCAATGTACGAACGCACCGAGTTGACCGACCTGCTGAAAACGGCCATCGAAAAACAGGAATTCGAGCTGTATTACCAGTTGCAAGTCGACAGCGACAATCGTCCGATCGGTGCGGAATGTCTGATCCGCTGGATCCATCCCGAACGCGGCATGATCCCGCCCGACCGCTTCATTCCGCTGGCGGAAGAGACCCAACTGATTCAACCCATCGGTCGGTGGGTGCTGGAATCGGCCTGCCGCCAGCTGAAAAAATGGGAAAGCAATCCCGCACTGGCCGCACTGCAACTGGCCATCAATGTCAGTACGGTACAATTGCACCAGCCCGGCTTCGTGGACAGCGTTCTTGCCGCCATCCGGCAAGCCGGCATTAACCCCACGCGCCTGAAGCT
>JBFLXR010000034.1:0-9852 GCA_040757065.1 Pseudomonadota bacterium | reverse complement strand
TACGTGGTTGATAACGAGCTTTTTTAGAGCCTGCCGGGAGGTACGGCGTCGCGGCAGGGCGGGATGGTCAGGCGGATTCGGTTTCCGCAGACGGGATGCATTCGACCTGTAATGAATACAGGCGGCGGCTGTCGGCATGCAAGATAGTAAATTGCATGCCGCTCAGAACGATGCGCTCGCCGCGCTTGGGCAGGTGGCCGACCGCTTTCAGCAATAATCCGCCGACAGTGTCGCATTCCTCGTCGCTGAATGCGGTGCCGAGCTCGGCATTGAAATCGGCAATTTCTGTGGTGGCTTTGACGCGCCAGTGACCTTGCTCATCGGCGATGATGTTGTCTTCATCCTCGTCGAAGTCGTATTCGTCCTCGATGTCGCCGACGATTTGTTCCAGTACGTCTTCGATGGTGACCATGCCGGATACGCCGCCGTATTCGTCTACCACCAGCGCGATATGGTTGCGGTTGCTGCGAAAATCGCGCAGCAGCACGTTCAGACGTTTCGATTCCGGCACAAAAACCGCCGGACGCAGCATGTCGCGTACTTCGAACGATTCTCCCGCGAAATAGCGCAGCAAATCTTTGGCAAGCAGGATGCCGATGATATTGTCTTTGTCACCGTCGACGACAGGAAAGCGCGAGTGGGCCGTTTCGATTACGAAGGACATGAATTGTTCCGGCGGCTGGCTGATGTCGATGACATCCATTTGCGCGCGCGGGATCATGATTTCGCGTACCTGACGTTCGGCGACCAGAATCACACCTTCCATCATGGAAAGCGCGTCGGCGTCGACGAGATTGCGTTCGTAAGCGGAGTGCAGCAGTTCGATCAGTTGCTCGCGGTCTTCAGGTTCGCGCAGCAACAGGCTGGAAAGGCGCTCCAGCAGGCCAGGTTTATTACTCTCAGGGTCGTCCATACTTATCTAGATCAATCCAACGCCGTGCAGCGAATAGATCACTCGGAAATGCCATAGGGGTCAGGATACCTGAATTTCTTTAAAATTGCAGTTTCCCTTGCTTCCATGGCAGCCGCTTCTTCATCGGTTTCGTGGTCGTAGCCTTGCAGATGCAGGGCTGCGTGAATCGCCAGATGGGCGTAGTGCGCTTTCAGGTCTTTATGTTGCTCGCGGGCTTCGCGCTCGACCACCGGTGCGCAAATCACCACGTCGGCATACAACGGGTCGGTATCGTCGTAGACGAAAGTGAGGACATTCGTAGCGTAGTCTTTGTTGCGGTAGCTGGCGTTCAGCGCGCGTCCTTCAATTTCATCGACGAAACGCAGGGCGATTTGCGCATCCTGCTCCAGTGCCGCCCGAATCCAGCGACGTAGTTGGGCGCGGTCTGGCAGACCGGCGGCTTGGCTGGCATATTGCACGGAAAGCGAAAGATACGGCGAGGTCATGCGCGGCGCTCCTGTTGTTCGTGGCGCTCATAGGCGCTGACGATTTTCTGCACCAGCGGATGGCGTACCACGTCTTCGGCAAGAAAATCCTGAAAAGCGATACCACGTACGTCTTTCAGGACCGTACGTGCCTCGATTAGTCCGCTTTTTTGTCCGCGCGCCAAGTCAATTTGGGTGGCGTCGCCAGTAATCACCGCTTTGCTGCCGAAACCGATGCGGGTAAGGAACATTTTCATTTGTTCCGGGGTGGTGTTCTGAGCCTCGTCCAGAATGATGAACGAGTGGTTCAATGTCCGTCCGCGCATGTAAGCCAGCGGGGCGATTTCGATCGCGCCGCGCTCGAAAGCCTTGTTCACTTTTTCTAGTCCCATCAGGTCGTAGAGCGCATCGTAGAGCGGGCGCAAGTACGGATCGACTTTTTGCGCCAGATCGCCCGGCAGGAAGCCTAGTCGCTCGCCGGCTTCCACGGCAGGGCGCACCAGCACCAGCCGTTTGACGGTTTCGCGCAGCAAGGCGTCCACCGCGCAGGCAACGGCCAGATAGGTCTTGCCAGTGCCGGCGGGGCCAGTGCCGAAGGTGATGTCGTGCTGCTGAATCGCTTGCAGGTAGTCGTTTTGGCGCGGGGTGCGACCGCGAATCTCGGCTTTACGCGTCATGAGCAAGGGCACGAAATCCGTTTGCGTATCCGGCTCGCCATCTTGGCGCATAGCCTCGATCAAGCCGAGCTGGAGCTGTTCCAGCGTGATGTCGCGTTTGGCTTCCAGATAGAAATCTTGCAAGATTTGGCGGGCCAGTTCGGTACGGTGTGCTGCGCCTTGTACGCTGAAATGTTCGCCGCGCCGGGAAATGGTGACTTCCAGCGCAGTTTCGATCTGACGCAGGTTTTCGTCGAACGGGCCGCACAAATGCGCCAGACGGGCATTGTCGACCGGATCGAGAGCGAATTGCAGGGGAATGGCGTTCATGCCAGCTGCATCACAATCTCGCCGCGCAGGGTATGCGTCAGCGCGTCGGTGATTTTGACTTCGACAAAACGCCCGATCATGCCGGGCGAGCCGGTGAAATTAACGATACGGTTGTTGTCGGTACGTCCGGCCAGTTCGCCGGGATTTTTGCGGGAAACGCCTTCCACCAAAATCCGCTGGACGCTTCCGATCATGCTTTGACTGATTTTATGCGCATGTGCCTTGATTGCGGCCTGCAATTCCGTTAGGCGCGCACTCTTGGTTTCAGCAGGGACTTCGTCAGGCATGTCTGCCGCCGGGGTGCCGGGGCGCGGACTGTAGATAAAACTGAAGCTGTCGTCGAAGCCGATGTCTTCGATCAGCTTCATGGTTGCCGCGAAGTCCTGATCCGTTTCTCCGGGGAAGCCGACGATAAAGTCGGAAGAAATGGAAATGTCCGGGCGCACCGCGCGCAGCTTGCGGATGACCGATTTGTATTCCAGTACGGTATAGCCGCGCTTCATTGCCGCGAGGACGCGGTCGGAGCCGGCTTGCACCGGCAAGTGCAGATGGCTGACTAGCTTCGGTGTGCTGGCATAGACGTCGATCAGCCGCTGGGTCATTTCCTTTGGATGCGAAGTGGTGTAGCGCAAGCGCTGCACACCCTCCAGAGCGGCAATCGCTTGCAGCAGGTAGGCTAAATCGGCGGTGTCGCCGTCGGCCATTTCGCCGCGGTAGGCATTCACGTTCTGACCGAGCAAATTGATTTCGCCTACCCCTTGCGCAACCAGTGCTTCCACATCGCGCATAATGTCTTCGAACGGGCGCGAAACTTCGTCGCCACGGGTGTACGGTACCACGCAATAAGTGCAGTATTTGCTGCAACCTTCCATGATCGACAAAAAGGCCGAACCTGCAGAAACCTGAGGTTTCGGCAGGTGATCGAACTTTTCGATTTCCGGGAAGCTGACGTCGACCTGCGCTTTGCCGGTATTGCGGCGTGCGGCGATTAGCTGCGGTAGGCGATGCAGCGTTTGCGGGCCGAACACGACATCCACATAGGGCGCGCGTTTGATGATGGCGTCGCCTTCCTGACTCGCGACGCAGCCGCCGACGCCGATTAGCACGTCGGGGCGGGCTTCTTTAATCGGGCGTACGCGGCCAAGGTCGGAAAATACCTTCTCCTGTGCTTTTTCGCGTACTGAGCAAGTGTTGAACAGGATGACATCTGCTTCTTCGGGATGTTCGGTTTTTTCCATGCCTTCGCAGGCACGCAAAACGTCCGCCATTTTGTCCGAGTCATACTCGTTCATTTGGCAGCCGAAAGTTTTGATATAGACTTTTTTGGTCACGCGAGGGGCTTTATTTTGGTAATGGTGCGGCGAAAAATGGGGGCGATCCGTTAAAATTCAAGAACGAATTGCTTGAATACCGGGAAAAACCAAGTAATTAAGTTGGGCATAATTTTATCGAAAAACCCTTGCACTCGCAAAAAATTGTGCTACGATTCGTAGTGATTTTGGGGAGTGGTTAGTTTTAATCAGAGGAGGAGATCAACAATGGCAATCATCGCAACGATCGCCGCTGTGGGTACAGCGATTGCGGCAGTAGTATTTTCCCTGTGGATGCTGAAAGAGCTGTTCGCCAGCCACTAAGCAACTGCGGGAAGCCGAATAAAAAAACTCCAGCTTGCTGGAGTTTTTTTATTGCTGGTTGGTTTGCGGCTTGCCATCTCGTCCGGTTTTCGTTTTAATGCGCGCAGGTTCGGTTTAATTCGGGGCAGGTATGAAATTCATTGAGAGTTTATTCGAAGGTTCGTTGTGGAATAGCCGTTTTGTGATTTTGACGGCGGTAATCGGCAGCTTGCTGGCCGGCATGGCGATTTTCTACATGGCGACTGTCGATGTGATCATATTGGTCGGGCATGCGCTGCACTACGCCGATCATTCGCTGACCGAAGAAGCGCGTAAGGCGCTGCACGACAGCACTGTATCGCATATCGTCGAGGTGGTGGATGGTTACCTGCTTGCAACAGTCATGCTGATTTTTTCGCTGGGGCTGTATGAGTTGTTTATCAGCGATATCGATCAGGCGCACGGAGACCGTGCATCCAGCAAAATTCTGGTGATCGGCAGTCTGGACGACCTGAAGTCGCGCCTGGCCAAGGTGATTCTGATGATTATGATCGTCACGCTGTTCGAGCAGGCGTTGCGCATGCATATGAATACGCCTTTGGATCTGTTGTATCTCGGCGGCAGTATCGCTTTGGTGGCGCTGGCGCTGTATTTCAGCCATGCAGCCGAAAAGGGCGGTCACGGCGATTCGCACACTGAAGATGCAGTGAGCGAAGATCACTCTTCACCGCATTAATGCGCCGCTGGTTTGCGTTTGGCCTGATGCTGTTCGCTTGTGCGGCGAATGCGTCCGACTTTTCCTTTAAAGATACGCAGGGACGTCAGCAGCGTCTGACTGACTATCGCGGCAAATGGGTGCTGGTGAATTTTTGGGCGACTTGGTGTCCGCCCTGTCAGGCGGAAATTCCTGAACTGATCGCACTGCACAATGCGCACAAGGATCGTGATTTGGTCGTGATCGGTGTGTTGCTCGATTACTACTCGGCCAAGGCCGCGCTCGATTATGCTGCGTCGCGCGGCGTGACCTATCCCTTGGTACTCGGTAACTACAAAATGGCGGCCCCGATGGGGGGCGTGGAAGTGTTGCCGACTACCTATTTATATGACCCGACCGGCAAACTGGTTAGCTATCAGGCCGGAGCGATCACCCGTGAAAGTGTCGAAACTTATATTCGTCTGAAATCCGCCAAAGGCGGTAGTGACGCCAAATAGCCCCCGTCTAGCGTTTCGAGTAACTCCAGTGCTGATGCCATGCAGCCCGTACCATGTCGGGATATTCTCGGTTGCCGAGACTGCCGTTGTAGCGGCCCAGCGCGCGAAACAAATCCCCGTTTTCTACATCCAGATAGTGGCGCAGGATAGTGCAGCCGTAACGCAAGTTGGTGCGCAGATGAAATAAATTCTGGTCAGGTGTGCCGATGTTGCGTACCCAGAACGGCATAACCTGCATGTAGCCGCGTGCGCCGGCATGCGAGACTGCGTATTTGCGGAAACCGCTCTCTACTTCGATCAGCCCGAGTACCAGTTGCGGGTCGAGTCCGGCGCGGGTGGCTTCGTAATAGGCAGTTTTCAGGAAATTTTCCCGGTATTGCTTGTCAGGGATGCGGCGTTCCAGCCTTCTCGACATTTCGCCCATCCAAGCTTTGCCTTCTTCGACCGATGAAAATTTCGGCTCTTGCACCGCTTGATCGGCAATGGCGCGCTGCATAACAGCGCGCACACTGGCGGAAAGCGGCTCTTCGACTTGCGCGCCGCCGTACGCAAAGGGCGCGGTCAGCACCAGCCACACGGCAACGGCAAAGCGCCTTAGTCGCATAGTCTGGCGCGAACGAAGGCGGCGGCTTCCTGAACGGTTACAGTTTGTGCGGCGCTGTCGCGACGGCCTTGATATTCAACCTTGCCTTCTTTCAGGCCGCGGTCGCCGATCACGATGCGGTGTGCAACGCCGATCAGCTCCAGGTCGGCGAACATGACGCCGGGGCGCTCGTCGCGGTCATCCAGCAGTACTTCGATTCCGGCGGCGGACAATTCGACATACAAGGCTTCGGCAGCGGTGCGTACCGCTTCGCTTTTCTTAAAGCCGATAGGTGCAATCGCCACCTGGAAAGGTGCCATTGCAGCGGGCAAGGTGATGCCGCGCTCGTCGTAATTCTGTTCGATGGCGGCGGCAACGATACGCGATACCCCGATGCCGTAGCAGCCCATTTCCATGACTTGCGCCTTGCCGTGTTCGTCGAGGAAGGTGGCGTCCATCGAGGCGGAATATTTGGTGCGCAGCTGGAAAATATGGCCGACTTCGATGCCGCGGCACAACTCCAGTACGCCTTTACCGTCCGGGCTGACATCGCTTGCTGCGACGTTGCGCAGATCGTGAATGTTGGCTTCATCCAACACGATATCGCGTCCGAAATTCGCGCCGGTGTAGTGGTAGCCGTCGTCGTTTGCACCGCAGATGAAATTGCTCATTGCAGCGGCAGCGCGGTCGGCAAAGATGCGTACCGATGCGCCGACCGGGCCGATGTAGCCGGTACGGCAGCTCATGTGCTGATGAATTTCTTCGTCGCTGGCGAAGCGGAAGGCGCCGAGTAATTTCCCGGCCTTGATTTCGTTCAGTTGGTGATCGCCGCGCAACAGCAGGAGCGCGAATTTGCCGTTCTCGTCGATAACCGCAATGGCTTTGAGCACTTCTTGCGGCTGGACATTGAAAAAGGCAGAGACTTCGCTGATCGATTTCTGACCGGGGGTGGCGACTTTATTCAGCGCCTCGCTGGCCGGGCCGCGCGGAGTCGCCGGGGCGAGTGCTTCCGCCAGTTCGACGTTGGCTGCGTAATCGGAATCGGGGCAGAAGGCCAAGGCATCCTCGCCAGAATCGGCCAGTACGTGGAATTCGTGGGAGCCAGAGCCGCCGATTGCGCCGGTATCCGCTGCAACGGCGCGGAATTGCAACCCAAGCCGCGTGAAAATGCGGGTATAGGTCTCGTACATTACGCGGTAGGTCTGCTCTAAGCTTTCAAAATTCGCGTGAAAGGAATAGGCGTCCTTCATTACAAATTCGCGGGCGCGCATCACGCCGAAACGCGGGCGGACTTCGTCGCGGAATTTGGTTTGGATTTGATAGAAGTTGATCGGCAACTGGCGGTAGCTCTTGATCTCGCGGCGTGCGATATCGGTAATTACTTCTTCGTGCGTGGGGCCGAAGCAGAACAAATTGTCGTGCCGGTCGGTGATTTTCAGCATTTGCGGGCCGAAAACCTCCCAGCGGCCGGTTTCCTGCCATAGTTCAGCGGGTTGCACGGCGGGCATCAGCAATTCGACTGCGCCGCTGCGATTCATTTCTTCCCGCACAATGTTTTCCACTTTGCGCAATACGCGCAGCCCGAGCGGCATCCAGCTATACAGCCCGCTGGAGAGCTTGCGGATATAGCCTGCGCGCAGCATCAGCTTGTGGCTGGGCAGCTCGGCTTCGGCAGGCGCTTCTTTTTGAGTGGAAATGAAAAACTGGGTTACGCGCATGATGTAAGGTGTCCGTCGGTAGCGAATTTTCGAAAGGGCTATTTTAGCGCGAAAGCGCGGCTGCGTAACGGATTGCGTGTGCAATAGACGGGCGGCGGATCAGCGTTTTCTTTTCAGCGCCTGCGAAATGTGGAACAATTCGGGCATCTGTTAAATTTTTCGGGGCGAACGATGATAGACCGTGACGGGTATCGCCCAAATGTCGGCATTATTCTGACCAATTCGAAGAATCAGGTGTTCTGGGGTAAGCGTGTGCGCCAGGATTCCTGGCAGTTTCCTCAGGGTGGCATACAGCACGGGGAAACGCCGGAGCAGGCAATGTACCGCGAGCTGTACGAGGAAGTCGGCTTGCAGCCTGACCACATCAGAATTTTGGGCAGAACGCGCGACTGGATGCGTTACGATGTGCCGCAGAATTGGGTAAAGCGCGAATGGCGCGGAAGCTATAAAGGACAGAAGCAGATTTGGTTTCTGTTGCGGTTGGTGGGACGAGATTGCGACGTGTGTTTGAGAGCGTCGGAACATCCCGAGTTCGATGCCTGGCGCTGGAACGATTACTGGGTGGAAATGGAAACGGTGATCGAATTCAAGCGCGATGTGTACCAGCGTGCGTTAAACGAGTTGGTGCGCTATTTGCCGCCGGTCAAGCAAGTGCGGGGGCAAGAAATGTTTCGCCGGGTGTCGAATAGCCGTTAGCGCGACGCAGCTTGGTCGCATTTGAGTAACGGAATAAGAAGGAGGCGTCTATGGGCAGCAAACCTTTTTTGTCGGATATTCAGGCGATACGTAAGCGCGCGCGTCAGCACATCGAGCAAGGCGCGGTAACTGCCGGTTACCGGGCGGATCGCGATACAGTCATTAAAGTGCTGAACGAGGCGCTGGCGACGGAGTTGGTCTGCATTTTGCGCTATAAGCGGCATTATTTCATGGCGTCCGGCATCAATGCGCAAAGTGTGGCTGCAGAGTTTTTGCAGCATGCGAATGAGGAGCAAATGCATGCCGACCAGATTGCTCAGCGTATCGTGCAACTGGGCGGTTCTCCGAATTTTTCCCCGGAAGGATTGGCAACGCGCAGCCATTCCGAATATCACGACGGGGATGATTTGCTGGAAATGATCCGCGAGGATCTGATTGCCGAGCGGGTGGCGATTGACAGTTACCGGGACATTATTGCGTATCTCGATAACGACGATCCGACTACGAGGCGCATGCTGGAAGGCATCTTGGCGATGGAAGAAGAGCATGCCGACGATTTGGCCAACCTGCTGGAGCAGTTGGGCGGATAGCCGGTCGATAAATAATTAACGGAGAGTGCGGTTTTGACGATGAAACGATTTGTGCAGTGGGGGCTGGCCGGCTTGGCGGCGCTGTTAATGGTCGGCTGTTCCAGCAGCAGCTTGCCGAGTTTCGGCAATTTGACGGGAAAAGACGAAATCGTTGTGCCGGAAAGCAAGCAGTCCGTACTCTCTCCTAGTGTTAAGTACGGTGCGACGATCCGGATGGCGCGGTATGCCGATGAGCGTCAGGGCATGACGCCGCGTAAAATCGGCGAAGGCGCGGAAAACGTGGCGGGCATGTTCGGTCATGACATCGTGACCGATCAGGATGTGGCCGATATGGTGACGAACGCCATGCGCAAACGGTTGGACGATGCGGGCTTTCAGGTCTATGAAAAAGGCGGCGATGCTGCCTACGAGGTCAGCGGTGTCGTTAAAGAATTGACGCTGAATGTGAAGGCGCGCGATGAAATTATGGTCAAGATCGAAACCACGCTGAAAGAAGTGGCGACGGGCAAGGTGGTATGGTCCGGGGTTGTGGTGGAAAAGAACGACCGTTTTGCAGGGATCGGCGGGAACGATAAGGGTGATGTGGCGCTGTACCTGAAGAAAAGTCTCGGTATCGTCACTCAGAAAACCGTGGACGCAGTGAGTGCCAGCCTGATGGCGAGCCGCCCGGACTTGTTCAACCTGACGCCCGGAACCAAACCGATTCCCGGTGTGACAGTGCTGGTGGCGCCGTCCGCCCCCGTCCAGAACGTTCCGGCTACGCCTGCGGTTCAGACAGGCGGAGCACTATCCGCCCCAGCCTCCGCTTATACGCCGCGCGCCAGTGCGACAACCGGATTGTTGTTGGTGAATAGCAATCCGCAACGCGCCAAGGTGTATGTGGACGGGGTATATTTTGGGCTGTCGCCGCTACGGGTGGAGGTCGAACCGGGCGTGCATGCTATCAGCGTGAAGCTGGAGGGCTACAAAATGGCGACCGATAAGGTGTCGGTGCGCAGAGGCGACAACACCGAGATGGATATTAATCTGGAGCGTTAAGCAAACCGGAGACGCAAAAAAGCCCGCTTAAGCGGGCTT
>JBFLXR010000033.1:0-10751 GCA_040757065.1 Pseudomonadota bacterium | reverse complement strand
GCCGCACCTAGCAAATTTCACAGTTGGCTAAGCCCCCCGCCCCTGCTAGCCTCACGCACTAGATCACGCTCAGTTACCGCAAGGAAATAAAATGAAATTACGCTCAATCGAAATTAAAAATTTTCGTTCACTTGAACAGGTCAAACTGGCCCCCCTCAAGAATTTTAATGTGCTGATCGGCAAAAACAACTCTGGAAAATCCTCAGTATTTTCCGCACTCACCTTCTTGCATGATGTTTTACAGGGAAAAGCCGATCCCACCGACGTCCTGACCAAACTAACCGGAAATAAGTCGCTCGAAATCGAATTATGTTTCTTGCCTACGAGTACAGAACGTGAAGACCTGATAAACCGTTTAATCAACAGTCCAAGCCGAAACCAGAGTCTGTCCTGGCTTTACGACAGCCAATTTTATCGAGAGTTTACCTTTACCTTTAGGTCGGCAATTGGTCGAGCGGGCACACTGCAACTAACTAATCTTGTCGCAACTGCGCAGGATGGATTGCCTTTTAAATTAATCGGGTTTGACTCAATTCCAACCTCCAGTAACGATGGGAAATCTTGTTTTAACATCGATCATTTTGCCGCCGCAAATATGCAATCCCTTCCCAAACACTGGAATGCAGCCACGTTATATGACCAATTTAGAAATACCGCTCACATCTTCAACATACCACCCAACCTACTACAGCCGGATTCCACTCCTAGCATCCACTTCCCCGGCTTACAAGCAGTAGTTAACCTTTTATTTGATTTTCTTAATCATGCATCCTTTTTTCAGCCTTTCAGGCATAGCGAAGCTGCCGCCTCGGTAATAGCGACTCCGAAACTCAACCGCGATGGGTCGAACCTTGCTCAACGTCTGCACTCGATAAACTCCAACAATCGCAGCGAAATCGATGCCATTGCCAAGGCAATTTCAACAGCGCTACCCGATATAGGTCAGTTACAAACACCGTTGCTCGATAATAGCTCCAGCACCTCTATCCAATTTATTTCACCTAACGGCTATCATGTTGCTCTGAAAAACATGGGGGGCGGCATTGAGCAACTCTTGATGGTTTTTGCTGTCCTCTACACCACGCCGAACGATCACGCCATTTTTCTGGAAGAACCAGAAACCCACCTTCACCCCGGCGCACAGCGTTTTCTGATTGAGCAGTTGCAACGGGACGGCAGACAGGTTTTTCTGACCACGCATTCGCCTATTTTTATCAATGCATCGCATGCCGACAGTATTCATCAGGTTTCTATCCGCGATGGCCGCACCAGAATTGAATATGTCTCTGACTATAATCTTGCTGCCGTGTTGAGCGACATCGGCGCAAAGAACAGTGATGTATTGCTCAGCAATGCTGTGGTATTCGTCGAGGGTGAAGGTGACAAAGCCGTATTGGAAATTTTTGCCCGCAAACTTAATCTCCAGCTATCTGAATCGAACATTATTTTTCTGCCAATGGGTGGAGGGAATGCATCGCACTTAAAAATCCGTTCTGATGTCCTGACCGGGCTTTCCAGCGAAACCCATATCCCGCACTTAATTGTGATAGACCGTGATGAACGACCAGAAAAAGAAGTCACAAAATTACGAAAAAATCTCGGTGACAAGCTGCATGTACTGTCGTGCAGAGAACTGGAAAATTACCTGCTCGAACCCAGCGCCCTCTTGGCACGCATGAGAGAGAAAGCCAAAGACATTAAGGCAACCAAAGAAGCGTTAGAAAGCGTATCCTCAGATCAAGTTGCTGACTGGATCAATGAAGCAGCAAGCAAGCTATTCGAGCATGTGCTATTGCGTAAAATCAGCACAGAAGTTGGCGGACTGCAAGGTGGCTTTCTAACCCGTAAATTTATCACTGAACAGTCAAAAAAACCTCTCAACTCTGCCAGTCTCTTCAACCAATTAGATCAAGAGATTCAGCGACATTTCACCGCAAGCAGGATGGGACTTGACCTTAAAACAATCATTCAACGCAATCACAAAACGCTTTCCAACCAGTGGAAAAAACCAATTAATCATTTAAAGCTGGCACCGGGCGAGGAAATCATTAACGCGGTGTTCGGTAGATATGGCTTTACCTATAATAAAGCTGTCGATGCAACGAAAATTGCCGAGCATATTCATGTTGATCATGTCCCAGATGAAATAAAGCAGTTACTTGGCAAAGCAAAACAACTCGTAGCTTAACCACAGAGGCCGCTTGTGCGGCCTCATTTTTACCTGCATTTTTGCGCCCCTACCCCACCACGCCCAGTTTTCTGAGTTTGTCTTCGATTTCGCCCCAGGCTTTGCTTTCTTCGGCGCGGAGGTGTTTGACGATTTTGTTGTTGTGGTGGCTGGCGGTGTCGCGGTTGACGCCGCAGTGTTCGGCGATTTCGCTGAGGCTGACGCGCAGGCCGAAGTATTTTTGCACGATGGCGAGGCGCAGGCGGTGGTGGCTCATGCAGCCGGAGAGTACGGTCATACAGCCGCGGGTGAGTTCTTGCACGGCGAGCGCCCATTCTTGGTTGGGCTGTTTGCCGGAGCAGCAGGCGGCGTTGCAGTCGCAGGCGATGCTTTGCGGGGCGATGCGGGCGATGAGGATTTTGCCTTGCAGGCCGGGCAGGGTTTCGGTTTCGCGGCGGATCATGCCGGCTTGGGCGGCGCCATCGACTCCGCCGAGCCCTTTGCCGCTGTTGCGCGAGGGGGCGGCGAGTTTGTTGATGATGGGGCGTTCGTAGCGGTCGCCGCTGAAGGTGTAGGCAAACAGCAGGGCGGAGTGGGCGCTCTGAAACAGGGCTTCTTCTTGGGGGGCGGCGTAGGCGAGTGCGGCGGCGTTCATGCGGCCTCCTTGTACAGTTTGCAGCGTTGGCGGATGTTCCGGCCCTTGGCGCAGGTTGCGATCCGTTGGCCGAAAGCTTGGGTGTGGGTGTAGTGCGTGCAGCCCTTGCATGATTTTTCTTCCTTTCGCATCAAGATGGTGAGTGGGTCGCGGTAGGCGGCGTAGTTCATGGGTTCTCCTTTCTGGCGGGGGGGTGCGGGCGGGCGCGCCAGCCTTCCCAGTCGAATGCGAGCCAGCAGCCTGCTTCGCGCAGGCGGTCGAAGCTGCGTTCGCCGAGGAAGGCGGATAGTCCGTCGCGGTCGAGGTTGGTGAGCAGCAGGGAGGGCATTTGCTCGCGGTAGCGCCCGTCGATGACGCTGAAAAACTGTGTGCGCTCGGTGTCGGTGTTGAATTGCACGCCGATTTCGTCCACCACCAGCAGGCCGACGTCGGTGAGCATGCGCAGTACTTCCAGTTCGGAGGGGGCGCGTGCGCCGCCCCAGCTGGCGCGCAGCATGAGCATCATTTCGCGGGCGGTGACATAGAAGGCGGTTGCGCCGTGCTGCATGACGGCTTGGGCAATGGCGATGGCGAGGTGGCTTTTGCCGGTGCCGGGGCGGCCGGAAAATACGACGGTGGCGCCGCGCCGCCGCTGTGCTTCGAAGTCGGCAACATACTGGCGCGCAAAGTCCAGCACGCGCTGTTGTCCGGCATGCTCCACCGCAAAGTTTTCCAAGTTGCGTTCGCGGAAGCGTTTGGGAATGCCGGCGCGGTTCAGGCTGGCTTCGAGCCGGGCTTGCCGGGCGCGCTCTTCGGCTATGCGCTGCGTGTGTTCGGCATGCAGGCGGCGGGCTTCGGCGCAGGCCGGGCAGCCGCTCCACACGGCTTGCTTGAAATAGGGCAGCGGCAAAGCGTGGGCGATGTAATCGCCGTGGGCGGCGCATTGCATGGCCTTGCTCGGCGGTTGCGGGCTAAAAACGTCCATCGGCATCCACTCCTTTTTGGTAGTCGAGTTCGGCAAACCCGCTGTGCGCGTTGCGGCGCGTTTTGGGTTTATTCAGGTCGGCCAGCACCGGCAGCAGGTAGTTGAGGTGCAGCCGTTCGCCGGGCTTTTTGTGTGCGGCGTGTTCGCCTGCGGCAAGTATTTGCGCATCGCTGTAGCAGGCCAGCAGTTCCGTCCATGCGGGCAGGTGCGGCGCAGCTTCGATACCCAGTGCGCGCAGGCTGCGGCACAGCGTGCCGAGGCGGTGCTCGTGTGTAGTGTGTTCCGCAGTCGTAAGAGAAGATGCAGAGCATTGCGTATGGTCTGCATGTGCATCGCCGGTGCATTCGGTTTGCTGTGCGCGCACCTTGGCCCAGCGCTTGCTGGCATTTTCGCTGCGCGATTGGCTGAAACGCTGTTGTTTCTGCCATTCGGCCAGCAAGCCATTCTGCACCAGCCGCCCGCCCTCGGTTTTCCACGCCCGCAGAATTTGTTTTTTCAGGCGCGGCCAGTCTGCGGGATTGCCCAGCCACTTTTGCAGAATCTCGTCGTCGTCCGGCAGCGTGCAGGGCGGGTGCTGCTGCCACGCAATGCACATTAAGTGCAAGTGCATGCCGCGCGCATCCCAATCCATTAGCATGACCATGTCGTCTCCCAGCCATTGACGGGGGTAAAACTGCCAGGCCGGCGATTTTCCACTCACGTACTTAACTCCCCGCCAGCCCTACAACCATGCGGATTGCGCCGGATTCGGCACGCAAAACGCACTTAATGACTTGTAAATCAACATCTAAATACTTTCCTTTACTTAAAAAAACTCGTATAGTTAGCCAATACGCATAAGCGTACGTATGACTAAGGAGGGGAGGTCATCGGGCTCGCCGAAGATATCCGCGCGAATAGAACGCGGGTCGACGCAATGCCCACTTTGTTCGGCCAGCACGCGTGCCAATGGTCCGCTTGCACGGCTGTGACCGCCGGCAATCTGGTACAGATAGCCGACGGTTGTCCGACACCGCGCGGCATAAGCTTCGCGTTGCGTTGGTGTCAGCGAACGAAGGTAAGTACGGAATTGCTGCTTTTGTTTCACAAGTAAACCCTCCTGTCTGTGTTTAGTGCTTGACTAATTATCACCTAGTTGAAAATTAGTTTCAAGTATATTTCGTTACTTGCTAAGATAGGGTCTAATACCATCATGGACGCCAAACAAATTCGACGTGAAAATCTGGCCGCTTTGATCCGCAAGGAAGGCAAAGCGATTACCGTTGCCGAAAAAGCCGGTACAGCCCCTGCATACCTCAGCCAAATTCTCAGCACAAAAACCAAGGCGCAGGTGGGCGACGACTTAGCTCGCCGTCTGGAGGTTGCCTACCAGTTGCCGCACGGCTGGATGGACACCCCGCACGGCAGCGGCGCATACGGCACGGGCGGCACCCGCCACGGCTATGGCAATGTAGCGGGCGGTCCCGCCATTCGCGGCGATGTCCCGGTGATTAGCTGGGTGGCCGCAGGCAACTGGAATGTCAGCGTAGACAACTACCTGCCCGGCCATGCGGAAGAATGGGTCGGCACCACCGTTGCCGTTAAAAAACATACCTATGCATTGCGCGTGCGCGGCGACAGCATGGTGAACTCGAACGGCTCCCCCAGCTTCCCCGAAGGCGCAGTGATCGTCTGCGAACCCGAAGCCGAAGCCCGTAACGGCAGCTTTGTAGTCGTGCGCCAGAACGGCGACAGCGAATGCACCTTCAAACAACTGGTGAAAGACGGCAGCAAGATGTATCTGAAGCCGCTCAACACCCGCTACCCCATCCTCGAAATGCAGGAAGATGCTGTGATCTGCGGCGTAGTGCGCGAAATGGTGATGCGCTTCGACTAAGCAGGGAACAACAACCGGTTATCGGCGCCAGTGATGGCACTTCAGCCCGCCTCGTGCGGGCTTTTTTATTGCGCGCCGCCTTAGCCTCCCCAACAGACCGCTAACCCAACAGCCCGCCACCCCAACAACCCGACCGGTTCCGGCACTGACTCAGCCTTGCCGCATACCACCCGCGCACCTCAAGGCGGTCAAATACCCGCCCTTCCCAACCGAGTGCGTGTAAGAAAATCCCTACCAACTTAATTTTCTATTACCGGTTGGACTACCAAAATGCAGTGACACTCTACTTTTTTCGTGCCGGCACTATTGCAAATTTATTAGCCTCAAGCTAAATTATATTTAGCACAAAAAAGGAGGCTGTATGCCGGACACCCTACGCACCACTCTGATCTGCCTCGCGCTCGTGGCAGCCTATTGCCTTGCAGGCACGCTCGACTACCGGCAGGCCGCCAACGAAGAAACGGCGCGCAGCGCCTACATCGATTGCCACGAGACCGCCCTGATCGGCTGGGCGCAACAACCCGGCGAAACCGGCCCGCAAACCGTCGCCCTGCAAGCGACCGGGGTGCAGCCGTGAACACCCTGCCCTGCGCCGCACGCGCCGAACTCGCCCACACACTCGCCAGACTCGACCGCGAAACCGCCTATTGCGAAGCCGTGCAACGGCACATCGCCCTACTGACCGCCCCCGGCGCGGAGTATGCTCCCTACACCCCGCTGCATCTGGCCGAAGCCCTCGCCGAACTCGACCGGCAAGCACTAGAAGCACTCAGCCACCTGTTCGCCAGCGGCAACACCGCCGGGGCGGGACTCGCCTTAAGCGTACTCATTCGTGATTATTGGGAAGATTTGGCGAAAAGCGCCGCACTGCGCATGAGCGACTAGCCCGCACAGCCGCCGACAGCGCCGGAGCGTTCTGCTTTAATATCAGCCCATCGATGTCCGGCGCAGCCACACATCCCCAAACGGCAATCCATCAAGCATTGCCGATGCCCTCGGCTATGCCGCGCAAATACCGTATTTCGGCAATATGTCGTGCAGCACCGCCAGCCGGTGCGCTTGCAGCGCATCGTGAAAGAGCTTCCAGTTACTGCTCAGAAAGTCTTGTTTGTAGGGATGGACAGGCATGTCGATGCTGGTGCCGAGCGCCTGCGCCTTCCATGAGTTATGTCCGTCATCGGCGTAACTCAACGTAGCCTTACCCCAGCTAAACGCGGTGCGCGAACCACCGGCACTGACACCGTTGGCGATGGCATCCAGCCACACTGCGTGGCGCTTATCACCATCCTGATCTTTAACACTGGTAATTAAGTGCCGTATCAGTGCTGCATCCTCAGCCGACAGACCGTTGGGCGTCACCTTGCGATAGCGTTGCATGGCACGGCAGAGCGCCTGTGCGGCGCTCATATAATCCGTCGGGTTATCGCGATGCACGACTTGCCCCATTCCGTTGCGATATTCCCAGATCAAGAAAGGCATGTCGGGCAGCACCCCGGCGCGGCCATGACCAATGGGCGGCACGCTGTCGTCCAGAATGTCCGACAGAAAACCGGACAGCACGCCGAACACGCCCGAACCGCCGACATCGTGCGCATCGTCCACATCGTTGACGTGGTGCAGCACACCGGCAAAACCTTGGTGCGCCCAAGTATCGGCATAAACGTGCATGGCGATGCCGAGTCGGTGCAAACCGAACGGTTTCCCGCTATCGGTCAACGCCAAGGCCACCATCTCCTGCGCGATGGGGCTATCCGGACGGCAGACGATTTTCTCAATGAATGTCCCTTCCGGATTGCTGCCCGCCGCAACCTGCCCATTGCCCGGCAAAAAGTGAAACGGCAGCCAAGTGAGATGATTTTCCGGGTCGGACAAATTCAGCGGATCGAGCATTTTGTGCGCCGAGCTGATGCGCGAATACATCGCCCGGTTGTCGAAGCACACCACCCCGCTGCTGGTCGCATCGTCCACATATTGCGCGGCATACGCCACAACATCGGCTTCCGCATGGCTAAAGCCCGCACAACGCGCAGCGACATAGGTCACCGCGTGGTGAAAATCGATTTGCATAGCGATTCCTTACAGTTTGAATTCGACGAAGATCGGACAATGGTCGGAAGCGGCGTTATCCGGTGCAACCGCAGCAAAGCGTTCAAAGCGGAAATCGGCTTTCGCACTGCCTTCCGGCGTTTCCACATTCAGCGCCTTGGGCAACAGCCCGCCGTCCACGCCTGTTTCGCGGTAGCCCAGCCCACGTCGCTCGATCAGCGGCGCGCCCTGCATCTTCTGCGCCAACGCGGGAGACAACAGCACATGATCGAGCTGCGCCGCACTGTTTTTCGCCTTCCAGTAATGCGTCCAGCGCGCGCCGGACGGCAGCTTATCCAGCGCACTCGTCAGCCCGGCCGTTTGGGTCAGCGCCGCCAGCTCCGGCGCATCGGGCGTGGCGTTAAAATCGCCCAGCACCGCGAACAACCCGCCGTTGTAATTCGCCCCCGGAAAACGCGCCCGCAAAATTTCGACGATGCATTTCGCCTGTAAAGCGCGCCTCTCGGTCGAACGCTGCGCATCGGCGGCTTTTTCCGCTGCCGTTTTGCCCTGCGCCAGTTGCGATTTAAGATGATTGACGAACAGCGTGACCGGCTTGCCCTTCGGCGGCTGCACCGTCACTTCCAGACAATCGCGGCTGAACACATACCCGCTGCCGTCATCCGTTTTGTCATCCACGTGGGTACGCACCGAAAGCACCGGATAGCGCGACAACACCGCCACATCGATCTGGCGGAAATCGCGCGAATCGATCAGCACCGCATACGGCCACGGGTTTTCGCCGAAAAATTCCTCATTGAAAGTGCGCAGCGCCAAGAGGCTTTCCACCTCCTGCAAACACACCACATCGGGAAATACCGTGAAATCGCGCGTAATCGCCTGCGCCGCCAGCTTGCGCTGACCTTCATTGAAAATCTGGAAACTGCCTTTTTGATAGTGCGGCAAAAAGCCCCAGTCGCGGTGCGTGCCGGCCGCGCTCTTGCCGCTCATATCGCCGGGGTAAGCCTCCCCGAACTTATAACGCACATACAGATTATTGGCATTGAAACAGCACAACAGCATGGTCGTTTCCCCTTAAAATCCCTAAATCGCATTGGCCGGACAAAACAAACACGCCCGCCCCGCGGTCGCGGAAAATTGCCCGCAGCGCTCGCAAGGCCCGTCGTCGAATACCGGCCACGCTTCAGGCGAGGCAGCCGCCGCCTCGTCCGGCGCGGCAGTCTCCGCCGCCTGCTCCGGTGCAACACACACTACCGAACGGCAATCCATCACCCCTCCTCGCGTATTTCACGCAAACCGTGCAGATGCAATTTAGTCAAAAAAACGTCTTTGCGCTATATTTCCAATTACCTAGATAAATATTTCATAAAAAAATGCCCGCCCTCGGGGTAAGGGCAGGCACAGACCGGAGTAGGGGAACCCCGGAGAACCGGGCTAATTGGCCGGAGCCTTCAGCGTCGCGCCATCGGCGAACACCACCATTTCGGGTTCCCATACGATCTTGTACTTACCTTCTTCCAACTCGGCGAACTTACGGTCGTTTCCGCTGTTCATCCCGTATTTCACCGAGCGTCCGCCGGTCCATTTCGCCGTTTCTCCGGCCTTGATCGTCCCGTCGTTCGAAATATTAAAACCGCACAAACGCTCGCCGAACTGATCGATCGCAACCAGCGTCCCCTTCACCCCGGAAACATCCTTGCCGGAAATATTTTTGTACTCCACTTCGATCTGAATTTTTTCGTCCAACTCCATTCCGCCGTAGCCGTGCTCGGTCTCCAGCTTCTTGCCCAGCAACACGACCGACACCGCACCGCGCATCTTGCCCAGCGCAGCCTCGCGCTCGGCCTTCTGCTTAGCCTCGGCGGCATCCTTCTCCGCCTTCCACTTCTTCTGCGCCTCAATTGCCTGCCCGATGGTCACACCTTCTTCGCTCGGCGATTTTTCGCCGAATGCCGCGCCCACCGTCTTGCGCATCATGTATCCCGCCAGCAAATCGCGCTCCTCCGGCGTCAGCTTCTCCAGCTGCGTCTTGATCGTCGAAAATTCTGTCAAAGGCGGAATCTTCGCATCGTGCGGATCGTTACAGCCAGCCAGCACACCACTCAACAAAATCAGCAACAACATTCGCTTCATGCAATACTCCTCGCGTTAATCATGCAGCAAGTCTGTCACAGAATTTAGCCGTTCGCTACTGTAAAATATACTAGTTGAATTTTCCGGCACACTGAATATTCAGCGCCGCAAACAAAAACGCCGGATCACTCCGGCGTGGTCTAGACGCTACTACTCAAATTGGAATTCGTAATCTGCCGGGAAACGGGCAAGATTCTCTTCGACATCCAGCCAGCACGCCACCAGAGAAAATCCGTTTATCACAACCGGCGGCCCCATACGCACCATTTGGAATCCTGCGGAACGCATCAGGCGCTCAACGCTACGGGTGGAAACCGCGATCATTTTTTTACCGCCGTGCGCAGCAACACAAGCAATCGCTTGGCGCAGTAAATCGACGGTAATATCCGACGCTTTTCCGCCTACTGCCGCCCCATGTCCGCTGAAATCCATTGCGGCAAAACGCGAGAGCTCCCACACCTCTTGCGAACAAGGCGGCGTCTGCCCGTTAAACAACTCGGGAAATACCTCGCCCAGCAAATACGGCTGATCGGTCGGCAGCAATCGTGCGCAACCGTTGATTTGGCCGTCCCCATTCTGAGAAACCACGTATACAGTATCCGGACGGTCGAACTGATCCAGTTCCCAGCCGTTCTGGGTCTGCAACTCCCAGCCGAGCGTCTCGACGAACACTTTATGGCGATATGACGACAACTGCGCGAACAGCCCTCCTGAATCTTCGCGCATCGCTCCGGATATGACTTTCACGATTACCCCTGCTTAAGAATTATGCGATGCGGGTAATTGTATTGACCCAGCGGAACCTGCTCAACTCAAGCCGCTAAAGCATAAGCCTCAGCAGGCGTTTTCATTTTCAGCGATTGATGCGGTCGCCGATTGTTGTAGAACATAATCCAGTCGCCGATTACTC
>JBFLXR010000032.1:0-10949 GCA_040757065.1 Pseudomonadota bacterium | reverse complement strand
CCATGTTCTTCATCGCCATAAGCATTAAGCCGGTTTCGTCTTTACCGCTCACTTCCACCTGCACGGTCAGATCGCCCTCCGCCAGCTTATTCGCAACATCGACTGCTGCGTTTAGCGGACGAGTAATCGAACGGGTTACCGCAAAACCGATAACCGCCGCGAGTAATGCTGCAATTACCGCGAGGATAACCATCAGCGTACGGGCTGCCTCATAGGCTTCCAGTGCCTCCTTCCCGGATTTCGACATCAAATCGGATTGGTAAAGAACCAGCGTATTAACAGCCTGAATATACGTCTCCTGATCTTTACTAATCGTCGTCAGCAAGTAATCGGTCGCTTCCTGACGCTTGCCGCTTTTTATCAATTCCAGAAATTTGTCCTGCTCGGCCACATATACCGTCCGTGCTTCCTTGACCTTCTTAAGGTCTTCGATCCCCTTTTCCGAGTGGATTGTGGCCTCTAGTTTTTCCAAACGCTCCAGGATAATTTTGCGTTGTGCAGGAATAGCCTCCAACTCCTTGGCTGCATTTTCAGGGTTTACCAGCAGCGCATTCCGCATGATGCGAGCAATGCTGCTTATAGAATCAATAATTTCGTTCGCCCACACCGTTTTAGGGAAACGGTCATTCGTCATCAAATCGATTTCATCGTTCAAATTCGATAACCGCGATATGCCGATGCCGGCTACCAACATCAGCAAGAGTACCAGCGCAGCAAACGCCGCGCCCAAACGCACGCCAATCTTTAAATTACCAAAAAACATTGTACCCTCTCCCTGTATATGAGTTTTTATCAAGTACCCTGTCGGAACGCCCTTTGTCTGACGCATAGGCATTACCACGGCTATACACCTCAAACGCAAATTTGACCTACATCAAGGTTCAAGAATTATCCGAATGCATCTACCTGTTGAATATCGGGAAATCCTGATTTTTACGTCGGAAGTTTTCGAAACTTTTTGTAGGAATGCATGGGACGCAGGTCAGGAATTCCTGACCCTCCGGGAGCGTCGGACAAGCAGCGGAAGGCGGCGCAGATGGGTGCTATTCGCGCCCGAACTGGACTTTGTGGAGTTGGGCGTATGCGCCGTTGCCGGCCAGTAGTTCGGCGTGCGTACCGCTTTCGACGATTTCGCCTTTTTGCATGACGACGATGCGGTCGGCTTTTTCGATAGTGGAAAGGCGGTGAGCGATGACCAGTGTGGTGCGGCCTTGCATCAGGGTTTCCAGCGCGGCCTGCACATGGCGTTCGGATTCGCTGTCCAGCGCGGAGGTCGCTTCGTCCAGAATCAGAATCGGCGCGTTTTTCAGTATGGCGCGTGCAATGGCAATCCGCTGGCGCTGCCCGCCGGAAAGCCGGGTGCCTTTTTCGCCGACGAGGGTATTCATGCCTTCCGGCAATTCGCGGATGAATTCCATCGCATGCGCAGCCTCGGCAGCAGCGACGACTTCTTCGAGCGGCACATCGCGCCCCTGTCCGTAAGCGATGTTCGCCGCTACGGTATCGTTGAACAACACCACTTCTTGGCTCACCAGTGCGATGTTGGCGCGCAGGCTGGCTAACGTGAGGTCGGCCAGATTGTGGCCGTCCAATGTAATGCGGCCGCTGCCGGGACTATAGAAGCGCGGCACCAGATTCGCCAAGGTGGTTTTGCCGCTGCCGGATGCGCCGACCAGTGCCACCGATTGTCCGGCGGGAATGTTCAGATTAATGTCGCGCAGCGCCATGCGCCCGTCGTCGCGGTAGGAGAGCGTGACATGCTCGAACGCCAGATCGCCGCGCGCCCGGCCAATGGCAACCGTGCCGCTGTCGGGTTCGCCGGGGCTGTCGATCAGTTCGAACACGCTTTCGGAAGCAGCCAGCCCGCGCTGCACAAACTCGCTGACGGCGGTGAGCCGCTTGAGCGGGGCGGTAAGCATCATCATCGCGGCGACGAAGGAAATAAAGCCCCCGACGGTGGTTTCGTCGGCGCGCGACTGCACGATCGCCAGATAGATAATCACCGCCAGCGCCAGCGCCGCGACCATTTGCACAATCGGCACGTTGGCGGCCGCCGCTACGGCTTGCTTCATGCTGGCGCGGCGCACGTTGTTGGCTTGTTCGTGAAAGCGCGCGCTTTCGTAGTCTTGCCCGCCGAACAGCTTCACCACCTTATGCCCGCCGATGCTTTCTTCGATCACTTGGGTGATGTCGCCCATCGCCCGCTGCGAATCGTAGCTGGCGCTGCGCAGGCGCAGGCTGATGGTGCGAATCACGTAGGCGATCACCGGCACCATGATCAGCGTGAGCAACGTCAGCTTCCAGTTCAGATACAACAGCCAGCCGAGCAGGCCGATAATGACGATGGAATCGCGGATGGTAATGGTCACGACATTGGTCGCGGCAGCGGTG
Source organism: Pseudomonadota bacterium (assembly GCA_040757065.1). Lineage (GTDB taxonomy): Bacteria > Pseudomonadota > Gammaproteobacteria > Burkholderiales > Gallionellaceae > JBFLXR01. Next base: position 8,558 of record JBFLXR010000032.1, on the reverse strand, counting down.
ACTTGCGTCACATCGAAGGTCAGCTTGGAAATCAGGCTGCCAGTCGCGTGGTCGTCGTAAAAGCGGGTCGGCAGCGTGAGCAGCTTACGGAACATTTCGTTGCGCAGATCGAGCACCACCTTGTTGCCGATCCAGTTGATGGAATACGTCCCCACGAAACTCGCCACGCCGCGCACGAGGAAGATCACCAGCAGCAGCACCGGTGTCCAGCGGATGATGGCATTGTCCTTGTGTACGAAGGTTCCATCCAGCATGGGTTTCACCAGCGCAGGAATCAGCGGCTCGGTCGCTGCCGAAACCGCCATACCGAGGAGAGAAATCATGAACGTGCGCCAATAGTGTTTTACATATCCCAGCAGGCGCAGATAAAGCTGTGTGTTGGTCATGGCGCGCACTGTAGCAGAAAAGCGGCATTCCGGCATGTGCGCCGGACGGTGCGCAGAGCGCAGGCGCGCGCCTGCGGAACCGCTCCCTTTCAGTCCTCGGCGGTTTCCGACTGGAACGCCTTGCGCTTCGCGGCTTTTCCCGCAGGGGTCAGGAATTGCGTCACTTTGTTTGCGGGCAGCGGATGTGCGTAGTAATAGCCCTGCGCTTCATCGCAGCCTTCTTTTTGCAAGACTTCGAGTTGCTCTGCCGTTTCCACGCCTTCGGCCACGGTTTTCAGCCCGAGGCAGCGCCCCAGATGGATAACGGCATGCACAATGGCGGCATCGCTCGCATCCACACCGAGATTGCGCACGAAGGATTGGTCGATTTTCAAACGGTCGACGGCAAAGCGTTTCAAATAAACCAGACTGGAATAGCCGGTGCCGAAATCGTCGATGGACAGAGAAACGCCCAGTCCTTTCAACTCGCGCACCACGCGCAGCATATGCTCGACGTTCTGTATCAGGATGGTTTCGTTCAGTTCCAGATCGAGCCATTGAGCGGCAAGGCCGGTTTCTTCCAGCACACGACGGGTCAGGTCTACCATCCCGCCGTTGCTGCGGAATTGCGGCACGGAGAGATTCACCGAAACTCTCACCGGCTCGTAGCCTGCATCCTGCCAGGCGCGGTTTTGGCGGCAAGCCTCGCGCAGCACCCATTCGCCGATCTGCACAATCATGCCGTTTTCTTCCGCAGCAGGTAGAAAACGTTCCGGCGGCAGCACGCCGCCTTCGCCCGTATTCCAGCGGATCAGCGCTTCCAGCCCCACCAGCTTGCGCGTTTTCAAATCGTACTGTGGTTGGTAATACAACTCGAAAGCCTGCGCTTCCAGCGCCTGTTTCAAATCGCTCTGCAGTTGCATGCGCTCCATCGCGCTGATGTTCATTTGTTCGGTGTAAAAGCGATAGGTATTCCGCCCGCAATTTTTGGCGTGATACATCGCCGTATCGGCCATTTTCATCAGGGTTTCGAAATCGCTGGCGTCGTCCGGGTAGAGGCTGATGCCGATACTGAAGGAGGTGTGCAGCGCGTAGTCGCCGACGATGAACGGCTCTTCCAGCAGATTGATGAGTTTGTGCGCCACCCCGGATACGACGCCGGCTTCTTGCACTTCGGTCAGCAAAATCACGAATTCGTCGCCGCCCAGACGGCTGACAGTATCGCTGTCGCGCACGAAGCCTTCCAGCCGCTTGGATACGCTGAGCAGCAACTGGTCGCCGATTTCATGTCCGAGCGAATCGTTTACCTGCTTGAACTGATCGAGATCGAGGAATAACAATGCAACCAGCGCACCGTCGCGCGAGGCCGCCGCTACGGCCTGATCGAAACGATCGCGCAGCAAAAGACGGTTCGGCAGCCGCGTCAGCGGGTCGTGATACGCAAGGAATTTGATCTGTTCTTCCGCCATCTTGCGGTCGGTCAGGTCGGTGAAGATGGCGATGTAATTGGTCAGTTTGCCGTTGCGGTCATGGACGGTACTGACGTCCAGCCACTTAGGGTAGGTTTCGCCGTTCTTACGCCGATCCCAGATTTCACCGCGCCAGCTGCCCTCAACGAGAATGCCGTGCCACATCGCCTGATAGAATTCATCATCGTGTCTGCCCGATGCCAGCAGGCGCGGGTTCTTGCCGGTCACCTCCTCCAGCGTATAGCCGGTCACCTCGGGAAAGGCGCGATTGACGAAACGGATGTTGTTGTCGGCGTCGGTAATCACCACCGCCTCCCGACTGTTGTCGAGCACTTGCGCGGTCAGATTGTTCACCGCCTGCTCTTGCGCAAAGCCGGATACGTCGCGCCCCAGCACGATCAGCGAATTGCGGCTGCCATCCTGATTGAACAAGGGGGATTTGATAAAGTCGAACCGGCGCTCGCTGCCGTCCGGCAGGCACACGCTCTGCGCGACATGCGCAGGTTGCGCCCCCAGCCAGACCTCTTCGTCGCCCGCACAGCAGCTCCGCAACGCATCGACACTCCCGGCAGGTAAAACGGCGGCCAGCTCTTCGTCGGTTTTGCCGCGCCAGTTTTTTCCCTCCAATCCGAGCAGGCTGACGGCAGCCTGATTGGCGGTCAGCCAGCGCCCTGTGCCGTCTTTGAGCACAATGACATCCGGCGAGACGTCCAGTACAGTGTTCAGCACCTCTTCGCACACATACGACATCGGGTGCGACACTTCGCCGACAAAACGGTAGCCGCGCCCGTATTCGGTTTTGATCCAGTGATCGGAACCGGGGTGCGCTTTGCGCAAATGAGATTTAACGACGGAAATACAGCGGGCAATGCTGGCATCGGAGGCGGGCACGCCCTTCCATACCGAATTAATCAGCACCTCTTTGGAGACCAACTTCCCGGCGTGTTGCACCAGCAACGACAAGACCGCCAGCTCCTTCGGGTGCAAGGCAAGCGCAACACCTGCACTATCGCGCAATCCCTGTCCATCGATATAAAAATCCCCGAAGCGGGCTTCAAAATTTCGTTTCACGATTCTTGCCTTTTTATTATTGCAAGCCGCTTTTTTTGTTTACGGCATTTTTGCTGTTTTCTGTACCGTCGCAGCGCAGATTGTTGCCGAATCGTCCAAACGAATCTTGATGGAATCCTTATGAAGGCACTAATACTCCCGCGTAATAAGCTTACAAAACCCGAAAAACTGTCATGCGCATACGCGCAATGTAGTTAGCGTTACAGTTCGACGCCGGGCTGGGCTGCTATGCCGGCGTAATAGGCGTGTTTGATCTGACGCATTTCAGTGACGGTATCGGCATAGTCGATCAGCCCCTGCGGCGCAGCGCGCCCGGTGATGACCACATGCTGCATCGGTGGACGAGCTTGCAGCGCAGCGAGCACCGCTTCCAGCTCGAGATAGCCGCAGCTCAGGGCGATATTCAACTCGTCGAGCAATACCACTGCGCAGCCGGGATCGGACAATAACTCACAAGCCACTTTCCATGCGGCCTGTGCCGCTGCAACATCGCGCGCACGGTCTTGGGTTTCCCAGGTAAACCCTTCGCCCATCACATGAAAACGCACTTCGGGAAAACGGCGGAAGAAGGTTTCTTCGCCGGTGGACATCGGCGCTTTGATGAACTGCACCACGCCGACGCGCATGCCGTGACCGAGCGCTCGGGCCAGCATGCCGAAACCGGCCGTGCTTTTACCTTTGCCACTGCCGGTGTTGACGATTACGATGCCGCGCACTTCGGTGGCCTGCGCGATGCCTGCATCCACCACCGCTTTTTTGCGCGCCATGCGCGCGCGGTGTTGCGTGTCCGAATCAGCCATGCACAACCGGCAAACCGCTGCGACGGGTCAGCAGGCCGTGCACAACGGCCGCTCCGGCCAGATACACCGCCGCACTGCTCAAATAGGGCAGGTAGTACTGTGCAACGCTGTGTGCATATTCAGCCGCGCCCATTGCCGGAAAGTAACCGGACAGCAAGTAGAAGCTGAGGTTGGAAATCAGGAAAGCCAGCGTGGTTGCAACTGCCGCAGACGCGGCGAACACGCCCAGATTCAGCCAGCCGCGTTGCTGATGCTGCGCGAACCAGCGCCCGCCGAACCACAGCACGGCATAAGTGGGAATCAGGAAAGAATAGGCGGGGGTGATGCACCAGTCGCTCACACCGCCGACCGAGGTGGCGTAGTAATCCATGCCGCCCGCCAGCGCCAGCAGCGCGGCGAACATCAGCATACCGAGGCGGGCTTGCTGTGCCAGATAAAAACCGCCGAGGAAAAAAACCGCCAGACTGGCGTCGGGCAGGGCAACTGCCGAGCCGAAATGATTAAATCGCGTCGCTGCCATCAACAGCGCCAGCGCAGCAAAAATACTCAGTTGTTTGGTTTGTGTTTGCATGTTGTACTCCATTGCAATCGTGCCGGATGAATAGCCCGCACTTTACCAGAAAAGCCGGGACGGCGGGATGCCCGCCGCTCCGGCTAACTGTACTACTGCCTTATTCCGGCTGGTAGCTCAGTCCGGCATACACGCTGCGCCCGAGGGTGTTGTACCCGTAGGCGTAGGTGTATTTGCGATTGAACAAGTTGTCCGCACGCAGGTTCAGCTTCACGTCCTTGGAGAGGGTGTAGTTCGCCGTCATGTTGAACAAGCCGTAACCGGACAGCGTTTGCCCGCCGGTATCTTTGCGCAGGCTGCTGGCCAGCACTTCCGCCCCGGCTTGCCAATCGCCGAACTGCTGAGTCAGCGCAAAACTGCCGAAGCTCTTGGCGCGGCGGATCAACTGCTGGCCGGTCGCGGTATCCTTCGGATCCTGCGCAGTCAGCGACAGTTTAACGCCGGTATCGCCGAACTTGCCGGCATAGCTCAGTTCCACACCTTTAATGCGCGCCTGATTCACATTCACCGGCAGGAAGAAGGCATTGTATGCAATCAAATCGCGGATACGGTTGTCGAAATACACCAGATCGGCTTGCTGCCCGGATGCTGCATAGTGAATGCCCGCTTCGGCATTGCGCGCCCGCTCCGGCTTCAGATTAGCGTTGCCGAAGAAAGGATAGTACAGATCGTTAAAGCTGGGCGCCTTATATGCCGTGCTGTAGCTGGCGGTAGCGCGCAGGGCATCGGTAAAGGCATAGCCGTAGCCGATCAGGCCGGTATTGGCATTGCCGTATTGCGAGTTGCGATCCTGACGTCCGTTCAACTGAAACTGGTTCGCGCCGAACTGTCCGGTGTAACCGGCAAAGAAGCTATTGACCTTGCGGTTGTTAACGGCATACTGCGTATCGCTGTTCACTTTCTGGTTCAGATTTTCCGCACCGAGCAGCAGCTTGGAGCCTTCTGCCACCTGCACGGTGTTCTGCCAGGTGAGTTGGCGGTTATAGGTCTTAAAGCGGTAGCCGAACATCGAAGGCGCACCGTTCAGGTAGTCGCGCGACTCGTCGTTGCCCTCAGCCAGTTGCAAATGACTGTTCCAACTTTCGGTGAATTGATTGTCGGAGGCCAGCGATGCCTTGCTGACATGCGCCGTCGAAGTATTCACGTCGGTACGCACGAAGTTGAACGGATTGTCGTAGGAGTTCCGACCCTGCGAATCGAACACGGTAGCGGTCAGGCTGTGGCCCGCGGTAAACGCATGACGCAGATTTCCGGAAACCGAGACATTTTCATAGCCGTTTTTGTTCGGATTTACGCCCGGATTAATGGCCGGATCCATCGCCGAAACGCCATCGGTGCGGTAATGCGAGGCTTGCAGGCTAAAGCGGGTATCGTTCACTGCGCCACCAAAACCCGCGGAAGTGCGCTGGGTATTGTGACTCCCCATCGCAGCGCTGAAATTCAGGTGCGGCTCTCCGCGCCCGCGCCGGGTGAAAATCTGCACCACGCCGCCGATGGCATCGGAACCGTAAACGCTGCTGACATTGCCGCGCACCACTTCAATGCGTTCGACTTGATCCAGTATCAAATCCTGAATCGCGGTAATGCCAGTGGTCACCGAATTGACGCGCACGCCGTCGATCAGCACCAGCACATGCGAGCTATTCGTGCCGCGCAGGAACAAGCTGCTTTGCTTGCCGGCACCGCCTTGCTGATAGACTTCCACACCCGCCACGCTGCGCAGCAAGGTCGGCAGATCGGCAGCCTGCGAATTGCGAATTTCTTTTTCCGTCAGCACGGTGGTGGTGCTCAAGGTTTGATTGAGCGGCTGCTCGGTGCGGGTGGCCGTCACCACCACTTCATCGAGTGCGTCAGCGGCATAAGCCAAGGGCGTTGCCGCACACAGCAGTGCAGCGAGAGTTGTTTTGCGAAACTTCATAAGATGATTTCCTGAGTTACGTTCCAAGCGTCCCCGTTGGAACATGATGCACACAGGAAATGCGACCAGCGAACAGGCAAACCGGCCGGAGAGCGAATGCCCGGCCCGATACCGTCCACACTGCCGCCCGCAGCATTTCCCGACCCTGCTTCGGGCCGGTATCCGGGCTAGCAAGACCAAGCGCATCGCCTTCCCATGAAACGCAGTTCACAGTGGCATTTCGATACGCCCACACTTGCTTACCGTTGCGGGGGCAGCACAGGTTTTTCACCTGTTTCCCGTTTAACCGGCGGATCGTTCGACCCGACGGCACCTCAAAGCGGCGCGCATTGTAGCAGAGCGGCATGAAAACTGCCCAACCGTTTGACGGCATAAACGCTCATAGACTATAGTGCGATACATGCAGAACGAACTCCAAACCCTTGAACAAAAAGTCATGCAACTGGTGCAAATCCACCGCCAGTTGCGCGCCGAAAACGCCGAGCTACGTCAGGAACTTGCCGCCGCGCAAAGCATGAACCGCCAATACGAAGATAAAATCGAGGCGGCAGCGGCGCGTTTGGAAAAACTGATGGTTCAGCTTCCCGAATAAAGAACGGCGACACTATGCAAACTCTGGACATTAAGATTCTCGACCGCGAGTTCCGCGTCGCCTGCACCGAGGAAGACCGCCCCGGCCTGCAGGAAGCGGTGGAATACCTCGACAAAAAAATGCGCGACATCCGCGACAGCGGCAAGGTGGTTACCGCCGAGCGCATCGCCATCATGGCTGCGCTGAACATGGCGCACGAACTGCTTTCCACCCGCATGGCGGGAGGTTTTGACATCGGCGAATACAAGCGTAGAATAGGCACCATGCAAGCCGCCATCGATGCGGCGCTGGCCGAACAAGAAAAGTTATTCTGATTCGCGCACGGGCAACAGCGCGAGTCTCTGAGCAGTAAAAGGGGAACGCCGGATGTATTCCAGTCGGTACGACGTACCGCATCCGTTCTCCGGCATTCCCCACAAGGTTGTCCCCTGCGGTGTTCGCAAGGTTCATAAATTCTTTGAGCCAATACGCACTGCGTAAGGTTGCGCGTCTTTATGCCGCTGTTGTGCGCGTCCCATGCGGACGTACCTGATGCGGTCGACAAGCGACCCTCTTGAACTCTAGGTTCAAGATGCTGAACCAAAACGGCACATGTGGGGGGCTTTATTCTGCATACCGCATCGCGGTATGTTCGAAAGTGCGGCGCAAGCCGCACTTTTCGTTTGAACGGCTGGGTTACGCTAAAAGAAGTCGACCTTGTCGTTTACCTGTTTGGGCGCGATGTGCCCGCTTTCCAGTAAAACGGTATAGCACTGCACTTGGTTGCGTCCGTGTTCTTTGACGTAATACAGGGCTTCATCGGCATTCCCCAGGCATACTGCAGCCACATCCGTCGGCAGAATGGGCGCGAACCCGATGGAGACTGTCACCCGCCCGATTTGCGGAAAATCCTGCTCTTCGACAGCAGCGCGAAAACGCTCCAGCGTTTTTCTGGCATGTTCGTAATCGATGTGACGCATTAACACCACAAATTCTTCGCCGCCGAAACGGTAAAGCTTGTCTTGCTGACGAAAAGAGCGGCGCATCAAATTCGCCATCAGTATCAGCACCTCGTCGCCGTACAGGTGTCCGAACTGGTCGTTAATGCGCTTGAAATGATCGATGTCGATCACCGCCAGCCATGCCCCCGCACCTGCGGCGGCACGGCGCTCGCCGAGATCCGCCTCTGCGGGTTGACGTGCCGCGCTCAGCAATGCCGTCATGCCGTGGTCGAAGGTTTTACGGTTAAGCAGGCCAGTCAGCTCGTCGTGCTGGCTATCTTTGAGCAGCGCGAGGAAATTGCGGTACACCCCCACGATGCCCTCCATCACATCCAACTGGTGCGGAGTCAACGGCTGCGGTGTGTCGATTTCGAAAAAGGCGCCGATCTTCTGATCCAGCACCACCGGCAGACAAACGGTGTAACCGCCGCTCTCCGCCTCGATCAGCGAAGGCTTGCCATCCAGACAACAGGCTTGGTAGGGCTGATGCGCTTCGGCTAACTGCAGCTCCTCGCCGCTGGGAAAATCGACATTGCAGCGTACCTCGCCTCCGTCGATCCACGCCGTCAGCGCAATGCGCACCTGATCGTCGCGCCGGATAACGTCGCACAGACGGATCCGGTCGAGTTGCAGCAATTCCCGGAGCGAGCTCAGCACGCTGATATTCAGCGGAATAATATCCCGCTGCCGGGTCAGTGCTTCGACATGATCCAACACGCCTCTTGCAATAACAGCTCGTTCTGCCTGCATATGAAATTCGTAATGCGGCGACCGCCCGCGCTGTGCGCGGGC
>JBFLXR010000031.1:6898-11019 GCA_040757065.1 Pseudomonadota bacterium | reverse complement strand
GGAGAGACCAAAGAGATCGCTGGGTGGCCTGACGCCCTCGGCGTACGCAGCACAACTGGTAGGAAAATCGGTTATATTACCCACGGACTCTAAAGCCCCGTGCTACTGAAAAACGGGGGGACGTCGCCATCGCGCTTAAGTACGTTTAGACTTTTTACCCTCAATACCGGGCGCTGCTGTGTGATACCAAGGAGTTTCGCATCGTCACCTTGCGGCAGTACAGCGGTGACCAAACTTTCCGTACGGCGCAATGTACCAAAGCGCTGTTGCAGCAATGCATGCAGCGACCCACTCTGATAATTTTCGAGCCACTCACGACAAAGCATCACTGGCAAGAAATGGGAGATGACACAGAATGGAATGCCGTCTGCTATGCGCAGCGTCTCTATCCACAACACGTCTGCATCGGTCTCAATATTCAAATTGCGCGCCACTCCAGCTGAAGCCGGCGCAACCATCTTGCGCAGGACACGCGAATCGGTAGCAATTCCGACCTCACTCAAAGTTTGAGTGAAACGCGTACCACTCCCAACACGATAGACAAACAAATGGTCGGCAATGAAGATACCAACACCATGTTGGCGCTCCAACAAACCTTCGTGGATTAATTCATCAACAGCGCGGCGCAGTGTGTGGCGATTCACACCAAATCGAGCAGCCAGTTCCGCCTCTGCGGGCAAGCGATCACCGGGCACACCTTGACGCACATATTCTCGTTCCAATACTTCGGCTATCTGTGCATACAGGGCTATTCCCGTGTCACGCTCAATGGCATACAGACTCATAGCGGTAGATGTCTAGATATGTAATGCATCACATGCTACTAAGCACCCGTGACACCTGAGTTAAAGTACTGTGAATTTTTTATGACACTGCTACAGCCTCTAGCCAGTTCACAGCATGCACGATCCACAAGGCCGATATCACGCACGATTGGCTGCATAAAGCCACACTCAGCGCAAACGATACCCGTTCACGATACCGATTCACGGTTGATCACGGCAGGTCACAACTCTTGTTTACAAAAAAAGGCTGGTTCTCACCAGCCCTTTTCACCCGCAACGCGCGTCAGCGCCTCAACAAAAAATCATCGTAGTCTGGAACTAGGATCAGCTCGCGACCCTTCCGAACCACCACTTCAATTTGTTGAGCCAGTGCGGCATCAATTTGCGTTTTGCTTTTTGTCATCGGCCACCACTTTCTCTGCTCAAAAACCCATCGCCGGTAATAACTAGCCCCTTCGCTAAAAGCTGCAGCGTAGTACTTTTGCTGAGTCTCACTCGGCACAATAATGCACGCTGCACTTATGGTTTTATCAATGAGATCGTTCACAATCATGGAAACAAATCGGTCGAGTTTATTCCCACTCTTATGATCGAAATTTTCCACCTCAACACCTGTAATTTTGCCATCGGGATGAGTCCATAGCGCGTCGTAATGCTTGCACCCATCCAGACTTTGGTTGGAAAGCCGAAATTCCGGGGTAAAAGCGGAAATCAGCCCGCTTTTGAAGCGCCATGCAGCCTCGATCCGCCCAACATACTCATGGGCATAGTGTGCACCTATCCCCCGAGAAGTGTACTGAACGAAATTCGGGGCACGCTGGTAAAAAAACTCCAGTCCTGCGGGGGTTGGCAAAAAATAATGCTGGTGCGGGAACTCCAACGAGACGATAAGTCCGGCTGGCATCGGCTTTTGCGTGAACCATCCCTGCCCTGCAAAGCGTTTAAGCAAGCCGCGTTTTCCGGTCAAAATACGTGATTCCGGTTCAGTAACTGTACCGCAGGTTACCGCCCAAAACAGCAAACGGCACAACCGTTCATGGCCAATATCGCGGGTGGTACGCCCTTGCTCTTGCAACAACTCAATTTGCAAGCGGCGAGCACGCGTCGCCTCGTGGGTTCGGCTAGAATAGTACATATTACACCCCCTTCCCGCTGGCTAACTTGCTGCTAGGACGACTTTGGATATATCGCACCAAGCTTTCCGCCTTCCATGCCACCGCCCTCCCTGAAATTCGAATCGGTGGATCCAGTTCGCCTTTTTGAACCAGAGAATATATGGTGGTGTGGCCGAGCCCAAGCAGACGCTTTACATCGGGCAGGCGAAACAGTTGGAGCGGATGAAAAACCTCGCCCAGACTAAGGGGGAATACAGGTGTTGTCAGAGACTTCATAAGTTAATCCTTTTGGAAAAAACTCGCCCCCGGTAAGCGAATACCAAAAAGATCGTCCATTTATTTTGGAACAATCAAACTCAAGCCACCCCTGTCACTAACAGTAGCCACCTGCGACCGGGTATGGCTACCTTGCGATGGAAGCGTCCTCGCATCAGGGCTAGGAATTCGCCCTTCCCCCCGCCGATCTCGCGGAGCCATGCTTTGTAGGATGAATATTATCGACAAAAAACCACCCTGTCAATACTTTATCCAAATAATTCAAATAGTTAGATTGACATTTCATTTTTGGATGGTATAAGTATGAAAATAATCAACAGATTCAAACCCCATCAAATCCGGGGGCACCAAAGGGGGCATCATAAGAAATAAAATTAATATCCAATTGATTAATATTAAATTTACAGTCCCTCTCCCGCACCAGATACCGAGCCTCGCTTTCAGCGAGGCTTTTTACTTTCCTCTCGCATTTCCTCCGATGCTCAGGCATATTCACGCCATTATCTGTTGAGCGGAGCATGTATGCGGATCGGTATTCCGAAGGAAATCAAAGCCAACGAAAACCGGGTGGCGCTCACCCCTGCGGGTGCGGAGGCGCTGATCGCAGACGGCCATACGCTTTACGTCGAAACCGGCGCGGGGCTGGGCAGCGGCTTCGACGATGCAGCGTACCGCGCTGCCGGAGCAGAAATCGCGTCTACAGCCGAGTCGGTTTGGGCGCAGGCCGAGATGATTGTGAAGGTAAAGGAACCGATCGAGCCGGAATGGTCGCGTCTGCGCACCGGACAAGTGGTGTTCACCTATTTCCATTTCGCAGCCAGCGAAGCCCTGACCCGTGCGCACCTCGATTCCGGTGCGATCTGCATTGCCTATGAGACCGTTGAATTACCGAACCGTGAATTACCCTTGCTAACACCGATGTCGGAAGTGGCGGGCAGAATGGCGGTGCAGGAGGGCGCAAAATATCTGGAGAAGACCTTCGGCGGTCGCGGCATTTTGTTAAGCGGCGTGCCCGGCGTACCGCCTGCCAAGGTAATAATTTTGGGGGGCGGAGTGGTCGGCACCAATGCAGCAAAAATCGCTGCGGGCTTAGGTGCAAATGTCACGCTGATGGATGTCTCGCTAGACAGGTTGCGCCATTTAAGCGACATCCTGCCTCCGAATGTCCAGCTTGTGTACTCGAGTCGCCGCAATCTACTCGACCTGCTACCGCAAACCGACTTAGTAATCGGCGCAGTCTTAATTCCCGGCGCAGTCGCCCCGCGCCTGATTCGCCGCGAAGACTTGAAGCTGATGCGCCCCGGCGCCGTAATTGCAGACGTTGCTATCGATCAAGGTGGCTGCGTCGAAACCATGCGCCCCACAACGCACCAGCAACCAACTTTTACAGTGGACGGTATTATTCATTACGGCGTTGCCAATATGCCGGGCGGCGTACCACTTACCTCAACCCTGGCGCTGACCAATGCCACATTGCCTTACATTCAGCAACTAGCCGCGCAAGGCTGGAAATCGGCGCTAAGGGCAAACCCGGCTTTGCTGAAGGGACTAAATATTGCCTTAGGCAAGGTCTTCTATGGCAAAGTCGCGGAAGCGTTCGACCTGCCATGCCACGCCCCGGCCCCGCTGTTAGACGAATAAAAAAGCCGCACGTAACCCGTGCGGCTTTTTAGGTGCCCGGATCAGGGACGAATAATCACAAAGCGGCGTCCGCCGGTGCCAGTGGTGGTTGTCCCACCCGAAGAACCGCCGGAAGTGGAAGTGCCGCCCCCGCTGCCAGAACCACCTCCCGGGCAGTCGTACGAGCTCGTGGTCGTGGTTTTGGTTGTAGTCTTGGTTGTAGTCGTCGTGGAGCTCGACGAACCGCAGCCGGTGTTATACGGACGCGACAGCGTCAATGTCTTCTTCTTGGCGGAAGAACTACTCTTGCTTTCCTCCTTCTTGT
>JBFLXR010000031.1:0-6798 GCA_040757065.1 Pseudomonadota bacterium | reverse complement strand
GTTTTGGTTGTAGTCTTGGTTGTAGTCGTCGTGGAGCTCGACGAACCGCAGCCGGTGTTATACGGACGCGACAGCGTCAATGTCTTCTTCTTGGCGGAAGAACTACTCTTGCTTTCCTCCTTCTTGTCGGATTCCTTGTCGGATTCCTTGTCACTGGATTCTTTCTTCTCCGACTCCTTGCTACTCGACTCCTTGCTACTCGACTCCTTGCTACTCGACTCCTTGCTACTTTCCGTCTTCGAGTCCGCCATCGCACAGCTCGTTGCCGCACAGAGCAAAGCCGCCAGCAACAGTTTCAGGGTATTCGCCATCACGTATCCTCCGAATCAAAGTTATTGATATGTCCCGACATACTGCCTTAAATAGCTGCGCGCCCGATCGTACTGAGCCGCAACCGCGCAATAAACATCCACTGCCGCCGCATTCGACGGGTTGATTTCCATTTCCAGCCAAACCGCCGCCTTGCGATTCGATGACTCGCTGCTCCAAGTATTGGAGCTGGCAGAAATACCGCCGCCGCTATTTTGTACAAACAAAAACGGGCGAACCTGCGTAGAGATGAACAAGTCCGATACGCGCATCGTCGTAACCGAGTTCGCAAGCACTTTAGACGTCAGCGTCTTTGCCGCCGTACCGCTACCCTCCCCGGTCGCCACACGTTGCACGATCGGCACCGCTCCCGCCGATTGCACGTAAAATGCGTAGTTCAGCGGATAACTGCCAAGCGTGTAATCGACTGCAGCCGCATCGTCGCGGTCCGCCGCGCCGTTGTTATCCAGATCGGCAAGCGTCGCATTCGGCGAAGCGAACCTTCCGATTACGCGCCCCAATGCCGCCTCGCCCAGAGATTGCGCCAAGTCGGCATCGCGCAGGCTGGCAGTCGCACGCGCACCCAGCGAAGAACGCTGCATATATGCGATGGTCATGCCGGACACCAGCACGATCATAACCATCGCTACCATCAAAGAAAAGCCCCGCTGATTCTTCATCGGATAATCTGCCCCAATGCACTGACCGTCACAACCCGGGATTCCACGCGATTGGACGCCGAACTAGCGATACTCACCGCCCCTGCCGTCGACGCAATCCCCGTCGGGTTGAACACAAAGGTATTCGTGCCTGAAATCGCCACCCCGGTCGGCAATTCGGTGTGTACCGTCGAAGCCGCACCGTTCTGCACTTGCGCAGTCACAGCAGCACTGCTGATCGTTACCGTTACATTACTGGAAAGCTCCATTGCCCGCGACCGGGCGGCACGCAAAGTCTGCACAACGATTTGTGTGGCTTGCGCGCTACGGCTGTCCGCCATTGAGTAAGAAAAGTATGTCGCCGAAAGACTCACAACGACCATCACTACCGCCATCGCGACAATCAGCTCGAGTAGCGTAAATCCCCGGCTTCGCACTAGATATTCCTCGCTAACGCTGCACCGCAAACGTTTGCCGTGCGGTAATGATTCAACAATCCGTTATCGTCGGGGTTCACGTAAGAGCTATCCGGCTGTGCCGCCCGGGTCGTCACGCAGATTTCATAGCCGCCGTCCGGCATGTCGATCGCGGCCGTCTGCCGTGTACCGTCGGTTTTCAAAGGCCAGATGTCGATGTTCACAATGCGCGGCGTCTTCCCGGACACGATTGCCAATTGCTGAGTTGCCGCAGCCGACAATCCGGCAATGTCGGTCGCCGTGGACAGCGCCAATTCACCGGTTTGCGCACTCCACACCAATTTCACCGCCCGTTGCGTATAGGGCGCATTATCGTTCGGCCAGATTTTGTAACCGGCGGGCAATAACGAAACGAAAACAATGCCGTCTCCGCCCAGCGTCAGCGACTGTGCCGGATTGGGATTGCTTACCCCGCCCGGATAAGTCAGCCCCACCGCTTCCGACTGCATGACGATGGCGGAGAGCATTCTGAGCAACACTTGCGCATCCTGTTCGGCGGACGCCAGCATGTCTTGCTGACCGATGGTCTTGGCACTCGAGGTCAGCATTGTGCCCGCGCCGAATGCCACAATCAGGCCGATCGACAACCCGACCATCACCTCCATCAGCGAAAAACCCCGCGTCCGTCGTTTTAGCGGTCGTTTCATCGTTTAATAACTCACGGTGCAAACCGGTTTAACCGTCTGCTGCTGCCGTCCGTCGACATAGGGTACGCTCAGCACCACCGTCAGCACCGCGTTAACGGGCAGTGTGCCGATATTCACGGCACTGCCCGAACTATCCTCGACACGGGCGATGGAGACCTGCAAATTCTTGCGCGTTTCGGGAGAATAAATACTTCTGGGATAGGCCGCCAAAGCAGCTGCGACCGCAGTCTGCCCCTTATTGGTCAAGGCGATCAACGATTCTGCGGCCTGCTGCCCTGCAACCATTGCTGCATGCTTGGAGGTCGATTCTTTCTGCGTCATGATCCCGGACACTTGGCTCGCCACAAAAGCGAAGCCGGCAATCGCCAGCACAAGCGCAGCCACCATCGCTTCCATGATGGAAAAGCCGGTTTGCCGGCTGCTTACGCTTTTGCCCATGCCTACCACCTCGCTCAGTGCCCAACCGCAGAAACTGCACAGTCGCCGACTTGGCGCCGCGCAAAACCGCGCAAGGCTTATGATTACACAGTTTCGTTTCCTTGTAAACCGCGCCGGGAAGATCACCGTATCGCGCAATTAACATTCATTTTTGGCGAAACAATTCCAAGGCTAGTCCGGGCTGCCCAGCGCCCCGGTCAGATCGTTAAGAAACTGGCGCAACTCCCCGGTCATGATGGCAAAATCGGTATCGAACACATCGTCCGATTCGTCCGCACCTGCCTGATCTTTCAGCATATCGAGCGGAGCCAGACGCTTAATTTGCATATTCTCATTCAGCACGAACGAAATCTTGTCGTTCCAGGTCATCGCCAAGCGGGTCACTTGCTTGCCCGATTCGATATGCTTGCGCACTTCGCCGGCATCCAAGCTATGACGCACATAGCGTACGGTCGCTTTCTGGTCGCCTAAACTTTGCAACTCGCAGTCCTGATCGATGGTAAAACGTACCGGTGCCTCGTCCCCGGCCAGCCATCCGGTCATCGCCGCAGCCGGAGAAATTTTGGTGTCCACCAAGGACAGTGCCAGCCCGTCTATCGCTTTATGGAGCATCTCAATCAACTCGTCCGCTTTGGCGACATTGGCTGCGTCCACGACCAACCAATTATCTACCGGATCAATCCACGCATAGGTGTTGCGACGCAAAGCAAATGCGCGCGGCAGCAATTCATCGGTTACCGCCTCTTTGATTTGTTTGAGCTGCTTTCGTCCCGGCTTATAGCCCTGCTGCTCTTCGATTTCTATAGCCTTCGCCTTGGCGAATTGGTTGATAACGCCTGCAGGCAGCAATTTCTTCTCCACCCCCAGCGCAACCAGCATTTGCTGACCGAGCGTATGCAGCAGCGGCTCGCCATCCCCCTTGGGCGACACCCATCCGCGCGCCAGCATTTCCATACTGGAACAGCCTTGCAAGGTATGCTGCTGCAACGCAGTTTCCAGCGTTTCAGGGGTAAAGGTACATTGGGTGATGCGATAAACCAGAAGATTCTTGAACCACATAGGCGGGATTTTCTTAAAATGAAAATTATACCAACTCGACCTTATCTGCGCCGAACGTTTCGCAGACCAATTTGCCATGACCGCCGACTTTCCCGACCATTTCAGCCCGCTCGCCGCTCAGTATGCCGCTTATCGCCCAACCTATCCCGATGCCCTGTTCGAATGGCTAGCCGCGCAAACCCCAGGATACGATCTGGCATGGGATTGCGCCACCGGCAACGGGCAAGCCGCACTCGGTCTTGCGCAACACTACCGAAAAATTATTGCCACCGATGCCAGTACCGCACAAATTCAAACTGGCGTCCCGCACCCAAACATCAAATACCGGCTGGCCACAGCCGAGCACTCGGGCTTGCCCGCGCAAAGCATCGATCTGATTACCGTCGCGCAAGCTTTGCATTGGTTCGATCTGGAGCGGTTTTATTCCGAAGTCCGGCGCGTCCTCAAACCGGGAGGGCTGCTTGCGGTCTGGACTTACGGACTGCAAACCGTTGAAGACCCTGCCATCCACGCCCTGATTCAGACTTTTTACGCCGACACCGTCGGCCCTTACTGGCCGCCGGAACGCCTACATGTCGAATCCGGCTACCGCAGCCTGCCGTTTCCGTTCGACGAAATCACGACGCCGAATTTTCGAATGCAGGCCGACTGGACACTCCCCGCCCTGCTGGGCTACTTTCGCAGTTGGTCGGCCACCGCTCGCTTTATGCAGGCCAATAATTACGATCCGGTTGTACCGCTCGGCGAGGCATTGCTCTCAGTCTGGGGCGACCCGGCCACTCCACGCCGGATTGTCTGGCCGCTTTCGATACGCGCCGGGTATATCTAAATCCAGCCGCGCTCGGCGAACGATGCGCAACCGTCGCCCGCCACGATAAAATGATCGAGTACGCGTACCTCGACCAAACCGAGCGCCTGTTTAAGCGCAGCAGTCAGCGTATGATCTTCCGCACTGGGGTGCGCTGCGCCGTCCGGATGATTGTGCGCAAAAATGACAGCGGCCGCATTATGGTGCAAAGCGCGCTTCACCACCTCGCGCGGATAGACGCTGGTTTGCGTCAAGGTGCCGTGAAACAACTCCTCTGACGCCAGCAGCCGATGTTGCGCGTCCAAAAACAAACCCATAAAAACTTCGCGATGACGACCGCGCAGGCGCAGTTGCAGGTAATCGCGCACCGCGCGCGGCGAATTCAGCGCATCGCCGTTGCGCAACTCTTCACTTAAGGCACGACGCGACATCTCCAGCACAGCTTGCAGTTGAACGTATTTAGCCTGCCCCATGCCGTGAATCGCGCAAAACTCCGCTTCACCGGTCGCAAACAATTTAGTCAGATTGCCGAATCGCGCCAGCAATTCGCGCGCCAAATCTACAGCACTCTTGCCGACCACACCGGTACGCAGAAAAATCGCCAGTAACTCCGCATCGGAAAGCGCCTCTGCACCGCGTTCGAGCAACTTCTCCCGCGGGCGGTCGCCTTCCGGCCAGTCGGTAATCGCCATACCAGTTCCATTTCTTGTTAAGATACACGGTATTATGGAGCAAACTTTAGCAAAACGCATTATTCTCGGCATTACCGGGGGCATTGCAGCCTACAAGGCGGCCGAATTAGCACGCCTGCTGATCAAGCAAGGCGTCGAAGTGCAAGTCGCGATGACCGGAGCCGCCACCCATTTCATCACCCCGGACACGCTGCAAGCGCTGACCGGCCAGCCGGTACTGCTCAATCAATGGCAGGATGCAGATAACGGGATGGCGCACATCCACAGCAGCCGCAAGGCCGATGCGATTGTCATAGCCCCGGCAACAGCCGACTTCATCGCCAAACTGGCGAATGGCATTGCAAACGATCTACTTTCTACCCTCTGCCTCGCGCGCGATTGTCCGTTGCTGGTGGCTCCGGCCATGAACCGGCAGATGTGGTCCAACCCGGCCACGCAACGCAACCTCGCCCGACTCAGCGCCGATGGCGTAGCGATACTCGGCCCCGCAACCGGCCTGCAAGCCTGCGGCGAAGAAGGATTCGGACGCATGCTGGAAGCCAGTGAGCTGGCACAAGCCGTTCTGGCGTCATTCCAGCCAAAGCTATTGGCGGGGCTTCGCATTCTGATGACAGCCGGCCCTACCTACGAACCGATCGACGCAGTGCGCGGCATCACCAACCGCAGCTCTGGAAAAATGGGCTACGCCATCGCGCAAGCTGCGGCCGAATATGGCGCACAAGTCACACTCATTTCCGGGCCGGTGTCTCTACCCGATCCAGCTGGAGTGAAAACTGTACGCGTTACGAGTGCACTGGAAATGTTCGACGCCGTCACGCAACGCACTACCGACGCCGATTGGTTCATCGGTGTCGCCGCAGTGGCGGATTACCGGGTTGCCCACCCCAACGAACAAAAAATCAAGAAAAGCGACGCAACGCTGACGCTGGAACTCGTGCCGAACCCGGACATTCTGGCCCATGTCGCAAGCTTGACGCAGCCGCCTTTCTGCATCGGTTTTGCCGCAGAAAGCGAAAATCTGCATACTTATGCCGCACAGAAACGCGCGGCCAAAAAACTGCCGCTGCTCGCCGCCAATCTCGCGCAAGCAGCCATCGGCAGCGATGAAAACGAATTGATTCTGTTCGACGACAACGGCGAACATCATTTACCGCGCGCGGACAAGCTCACGCTGGCGCGCGCTCTGCTACGGCATGCCGCAACGCTCACCCGAAAAGGAAACGCACAATGAAGAAAGTGGACGTCAAAATTCTCGATCCCCGCCTGCACGAACATCCGCCCGCCTACGCCACACCCGGCTCCGCCGGCATCGATCTGCGCGCCTGCATCGATCAAAGCATCGTCGTACAACCGGGACAATGCGAACTGATTCCAAGCGGGGTCGCCGTTCACCTGAACGACCCGCACTACGCCGCCATGATTTTGCCGCGCTCCGGGTTGGGACATAAGCACGGCATTGTGCTGGGCAATCTGGTCGGACTGATCGACTCAGATTATCAAGGTCAGATTTTCATTTCGATCTGGAACCGCGGCCACCACCCCTTCACCCTGATGCCGCTGGAACGCATCGCTCAGCTTGTAGTCGTGCCGGTCGCTCAAGTGCAGTTCAATATCGTGGAAGAGTTCCCGCTCAGCCATCGCGGCGCCAACGGTTTCGGCAGCACCGGGAAACATTAATCTATCCCCGGACGCAAAAAAGCCCGCTTAAGC
>JBFLXR010000030.1:0-11715 GCA_040757065.1 Pseudomonadota bacterium | reverse complement strand
CAGTTCGTCTGACGACAATAGCAAGTTGGTCCCACTCCTTCCCATCCCGAACAGGACAGTGAAACGACTTCGCGCCGATGATAGTGTGCTTCTTGCATGTGAAAGTAGGTCATCGTCAGACCCCTATTCAGCAATTAACCCGGCCTCAAGCCGGGTTTTTTGTTTATATAGAGTGAAAGCGTACAAAATTGTGCTTTCCGAATTGTAGCGATTTGATGTGTAATCTCTGCGATAGCAATAACAAAAGTGATTAAAACCCGCTAATTTGCTTGACAGAGAGGTCGTAGATCCCTATAATTCGTTCCACCAAATACGCGGGAATAGCTCAGTTGGTAGAGCGCAACCTTGCCAAGGTTGAGGTCGCGAGTTCGAGCCTCGTTTCCCGCTCCAAATTCTTAGAAAAACAGTTCTGTTTTTTGTTCGTTCCGAGTACGGCGCGATAGCAAAGCGGTTATGCACCGGATTGCAAATCCGTGTAGGTCGGTTCGACTCCGGCTCGCGCCTCCAACTTGTTTCCCAATAATGCTTAATTATTCGCTTTTTGGCTTCATTTTCGCCTTTTGAATCGGGCATTCTGGTTTAAACTTGCACAAATTTCGATGTAACTGGAGGCATGGAATGCGTGTTCGATTTGTTTTGGTCAAGCCATCCCTTGTGACTGCTATTGTTTTATCTCTTTATGGCGGTGTCAGTCAGGCGGGTGTAACGGAGGGGCAGGATGCCTACGATACGGCCAACTATTCCATTGCTTTTCGCGAATTTAAATCGGCCGCAGTACGCGGTCAGGCAGTCGCACAGTTCCGTTTGGGGTTAATGTATGCCAACGGGCTGGGCGTTTCGCAGGACGCCAGGGAGGTGCTTTCCTGGATGCAGAAATCAGCCGAACAGGGATATGCACCTGCGCAATATCGCTTAGCGCAAATGTTTGCGCAAGGGCAAGGGGCAGCTCAGAATTATCGCGCCGCTGCTGACTGGTTCCGCAAAGCGGCCGATCAGGGCGATGCGTTGTCTCAATATCACCTTGGGCAGTTGTATGCTGCCGGGCAGGGCGTAGACCAAAACGCGCAGACGGCGGTTTCTTGGTATCGCAAGGCAGCCCAACAGGAGCATGCGCCTGCACAGGTCAAACTGGCGGTCGCGTATATTAGCGGGCAAGGCGTGCAGCAAGACTACAAATCGGCGCTGGATTGGTTGCGCCGGGCTGCAGATCAGGATTCTCTGGCGGCGCAAGTTTATCTGTCTCAGTTATACGCCAATGGTCAAGGTGTGCCGCAAGACTACAAAATTGCCTTGGATTGGATGTCGAAGGCGGCTAGACAAGGCGATGCAGGTGCGCAGTATCAATTAGGTGCAATGTATGCGCAGGGTCAGGGTACGGCTGTCGACGAAAAAACAGCTGTCGACTGGTATCGCAAATCGGCGGATCAGGGGAATGTGTCCGCGCAATTGGCGCTGGCAAAGTGCTATGCGGACGGGCGTGGCGTGCCGCAGGACCAGACGGCTGCTGCAGGCTGGTATTACAAAGCTGCGGTACAGGGCAATGCTGCCGCTCAAAGCGCTTTGGGGTTGATGTATTTGAAGGGGCAGGGGGTGATGCGCGATTATGCGATTGCCTCGGAATGGCTTACCCGCGCTGCCAATCAGGGCGACGCATCCGCGCAGCGCAATCTGGGGCTGATGTATCTGAATGGTCAAGGTGTGGCGCAGGATCATGCGGCGGCGGCGGAATGGTTCCGTAAATCGGCAGTGCAGGGTGATGCATTGGCACAAAGCAGTTTGGGGATGATGTACGCTAACGGACAGGGTGTTTCAAAAAACACAAAGCTTGCTATGAAGTGGCTCCGGTTGGCTGCAGATCAGGGTGTGTCGGTGGCGCAGCGCAATATCGGTCTGCTCTACATTAGCGGGCAAGACGGACCGCAGGATTTCACGGCTGCGGCAGAGTGGTTCCGCAAAGCCGCTGAGCAAGGCGACGGTTCGGCGCAATATCAGCTCGGTTGGTTGTACGACAACGGTCAGGGTGTGCCTCAGGATTACAAGATGGCGGCTGAGTGGTATCGCAAAGCCGCCGAGCAAGGTGAGCCCAAAGCCCAGTATCGATTGGGGTTGATGTACATGAATGGCTATGGGGTAGCGGCGGATCGTGTGCAGGCGCATAAATGGCTGAATCTGGCAGCGGCGGCCGGACAAACTGAAGCGCAAGAGGCGCGTCGGCAAACCGAGCTGAAGATGTCGCCGGCACAAATCGAATCGGCACAAAGTGCCGCGCGCGATTGGCTGGCAAAACGGCGTTAACGTTCCGAAGCAGAAGGCCCGCTTAGCGGGCCTTCTGCTTTCATACTTTTTCCGTGCGTCTGGCTTCGGTTAAAATACGCACCTTCTAGTCTAAACTGTCACTGAATTGCGCCTCACTCACATCAAACTCGCTGGGTTTAAGTCGTTTGTCGATCCGACTCACATCACTCTGCCCGGCCAGATCGTCGGTGTGGTGGGGCCGAACGGTTGCGGCAAATCGAATGTGATCGACGCATTGCGCTGGGTGCTGGGCGAGTCGAAGGCTTCCGCTTTGCGCGGCGAGTCGATGCAGGACGTGATTTTCAACGGCACCGATAAACGCAAGCCGGTCGCGCGCGCCAGCGTCGAACTGGTTTTCGATAATGCGCTCGGCAAGGCTGCCGGTCAGTGGTCAACTTATGCAGAGATTTCCATTAAGCGTGTTTTGAAGCGCGATGGCGGGTCGACCTACTACATCAACAATCAGGTTGTTCGCCGCAAGGACGTAACAGATATTTTTCTCGGTACGGGACTCGGCGCACGTGCCTACGCGATTATCGAACAGGGGATGATTTCCCGGATTATCGAAGCCAAGCCGGAAGAGTTGCGAGTTTTTCTGGAAGAGGCGGCCGGTGTCTCAAAATACCGAGATCGTAGGCGCGAAACTGAACTGCGCTTAGCAGATACCCGTGAAAATTTGCTGCGCGTGGACGATATTCGGCACGAACTTGAGAAGCAGCTTGTCCATCTTGGTGAGCAAGCCGTGGTTGCGGGACGATATCGAGAGTTGGAGTCGCAGCGCCAGAATGCACAGCACCTGCTTTGGCTGGTCAATAAGAAGGAGGCGTTGCAACGACAAGAACGACATGTTCAGGCGGGTGCGCAGGCGCGAAACGGGCTGGAGTCGGAAATCGCCCGGTTGCGCGAAATCGAGTTGACACTGGAAGAGGCGCGTAGTGCGCATTATGCGATGGCGGACGCATTGCATATGAAACAGGGGGCGCTGTATGAGGTGAATGCGGAAATTGCGCGTATCGAGCAGCAAATCGCTTTTTTGCAAGAGCAGCGCAACCGTTTATCTCAGCAAATTGCCAGCGGCGACCGCCAGATCGCGCAGCAGCGCACGCAACTGCAAGGCGTGACTGGTTTGCTTGAGCACTGGCGTCAGCAGCAAATCGAGGCGGAAATGCGTCTGGAGGTTTGCGAAGTGCAGGCAGCCGAGCAAGCGGAAACGTTGCCGGAGGTGGAAACCGACGCGCGGGAAGCGCGCGAAAAATCCGCTGCGGCACAGCGCGAGTACATGCTGCTTCAGCAGCAGATACAAGGGGCGGAAACGCAGCGCATTCATTTGCAGCGCGCGCTTCAGCAGTTGGATATGCGTCGCGTCCGGCTTGCGCAAGAACATGCGAGCTTGCCGCAGCAGGATTCGACAGCCGTCGAAGAGGCTCAGGCGCGTATACAGGAAATTGAGTTTGAACGACAGATGCAGCAGCAGCAACTGGCCGAGCTGCAACAACAATTGCCGGAGCGGGATGCGCAAAGACGGGAGGCACGGAATGCCGTGCACGAACTGGAAAAGGCTTTGGGGCAAACCGAGGCACGGTTGAATGCCTTGAAGCAGTTGCAGAATCAGGTCGATCAGGACAAGAAACTGAAGGATTGGTTGATGCGCTACCGGCTGGATGGGCTGGGGCGGTTGTGGCAAAACCTGCAAATCGAGGCGGGGTGGGAGGTTGCGCTGGAGGCGGTATTGCGCGAGCGGCTGAATGCCCTGATGCTGGCGCGGATAGAAGATAGCGCGGACTGGCAGGAAGCTCCGCCCGCCAAGCTGGCACTCTATGCGCCGGCTTCGGGCTGGGCGGATGTTCAGTCGCCGCTGGGCGATGCTCGCCCCTTGTACGATCTGGTACATTGTCGCGACACACAGGCATTGGCGGTGTTGCAGGAGTGGCTACGCAATGTATATGCAGTGGAGACTTTGCAGCAGGGTTTGACGTTACGCAACGAGTTACCGCCGGGGGCTTTGCTGGTGACGCGGCAGGGACATTGCCTGACTCGGCATAGTGCATTGTTTCATGCGCCGGACAACCAGGTGCATGGGATGCTGGCGCGTCAGCGCGAGATCGAGCAATTGCAGCAAGATGTGCGGCATCAAGCGGTGCAGCTCGAACAGGCGCGGGGGTATGCGCAGCAGGCGGAACACGCCTTTCAGGCTCTGGAGGCGACGCTCGGCCCCGCGCGCGCGGCCGGCAGCGAATTGCAGCAGCGTTTGCATACATTGCAATTGCAGGCGCTGAAGCTGACACAAGATCGCGAGCGGAATAACGAGCGGGCACAGCAGTTAGCTGTCGAATTGAATGAACTGGCTGAGCAATGTGAGATGGAGCAGCAGCATATCGTTGAAATCGACGAGCGCGTTGCCGGGCTGCAAGAACGTATAGCCATGCATCAGGCCGAGCTGGATAGCGTGCGCGAAGTCGCCGAAAATCGGGAGGAGGTGCTGCGCAGCCGACGCGAGCAGGTGCAGCAGGCCCAGCATGCTTTGCAGGAAGCCCGTTTTTTCTCTAAAACCTGTGCCGATAAGATTGCAGACCTTGAGCACAATCAGCAACGTGCGCAAGAAACGCTGCTCGAGTTAGAGCAAGCGATGGCCGATACGTATGCGGAATTATCGCGCCTGCAAGGGAGCGAACCGCAAGGGCAGTTGCAATCCGCATTGGAGCTACGTCTGGAGCGCGAACAGATATTGGCCGAAGCGCGCAATGCGTTGGAAAGTGCTACTGATAATCTCCGTCTTCTTGAACAGGAACGACTGCGTTGCGAGCAAAGCTTGCAGCCGCTGCGCGAAAAATTGAACGAACTGACTCTGAAAGAGCAGGAGGCACGTCTGCAGGCTGAGCAATGGGCAGAGCAGTTGCAGGGCGTGGACGAGCAGCCTTTGCTTGCGCAACTGGAAGCCAATCCGGTGCGATCCGGGAATTTACAGTCTGAATTGAGCCGGCTGGCACGCGAAATCGAAGCGCTCGGAGCGGTGAATCTGGCAGCGCTCGAGGAATTGCAAACTGCACAAGAGCGCAAGCAATACCTCGATGCGCAGTCTCAGGATCTGACGGAGGCGATGGCGACATTGGAGGAGGCGATTCGTCGCATCGATAAAGAATCGCGCGATTTGCTGATGGGAACCTATAACGAAGTGAACCGGCATTTGTCGGAAATGTTCCCGGTGCTGTTCGCAGGGGGCGAGGCCAGATTGATGCTGACCGGCGAGGAAATTCTCGATAGCGGCGTGCAAGTCATGGCGCAGCCGCCGGGCAAGAAAAATTCCTCGATCCATTTGCTGTCGGGTGGTGAAAAGGCCTTGACCGCGATTGCGCTGGTGTTTTCACTGTTCCAGTTGAATCCCGCCCCATTCTGCTTGCTGGACGAAGTGGATGCGCCGCTGGACGATACCAATACCGAGCGCTTATGCGCCCTGATTCGTAAGATGGCGCAGCAAACCCAATTTGTGTTTATCAGTCACAACAAAATCGCCATGGAAATGGCGCAGCAATTGATCGGCGTCACGATGCAGGAAAAAGGTGTCTCGAAAGTGGTGGCGGTCGATGTGGAAGAAGCGCTGCGTATGAGCGAACCGGCTCCATCATTGTTCTGAGCTAATTGCAGTAATCTTCGACCGATTTGCGGGCATCGAGTGCGCGGCGCCGTTGTGCGGCATCCGCCGTGTCTTCGGAAAACGCGGATTGCCCATCATGTTGCATGACGACTTTATTCAGGTTCGCTCGCGCGGAATCGCACAATAATCGGCTGTCCAGGGCTTCCTGCTGTTCTGGCGTAAGCGGTTGAGGGATTGGCGTTGCGCTTGCAGGGCGGGACTCGGAGGCGCTTGCTGAAGGCGTCTTTTGCGCCGCTTGCTTTGCTTGTCGTCGTTTTGCGGCCATGCGTACTGACTCGGCGTGCGTTAATCGTTTACCGAAGGCATCGTGCTCGTACAGGCTATAGCCGTTTCCGCTGCCACCTCGTGCGTGATTGATGGTGATCCGGTTGAACGTATAAGGTTTGGCGGCGCTCTTTTTCTCTTTGTCCTCGTCCGGTTCCTCGCTCGTGCGTTCGCTCTTGATGGAGGGTGGTTTGGCGGAATAGTGAATTTTGCCGTGTTCGTCCACCCAGCGGTAAAGTCCTGCCTGTGCCAGGCACGGGGCGGAAAGCAGGCAAATCAACAATACTAGTCGCATCTGTACTCCTCGTGGATGCATGGAAAGTAACGGGTTCGGCTCTGGACGTCAAGCCCGTGTGCGACAAGGCGATTTACCGACGCGCGAGGCTTGCGTATAATGCGCGTTTTGTGAGGATGGATTTGCCATGCGTATCACCCAGAAGGCGCTGACCTTTGACGATGTTCTGCTGATTCCCGCGCATTCCAACGTGCTTCCGCGCGATGTGAGCCTGCGCACGCAACTGACCCGCAACATTACCCTGAATATTCCGCTGCTATCCGCTGCCATGGATACCGTGACCGAGGCGCGTCTGGCGATTGCGCTGGCGCAGGAAGGCGGGATCGGGATTGTGCATAAAAACATGACCGCCAAGGCGCAAGCGCTGGAAGTTTCCAAGGTGAAGCGCTTCGAAAGCGGCGTGGTGAAAGATCCGATTACCATCGCACCAAACATGACGGTGCGCGATGTGCTGAATCTGACCGCGCAATACAAAATTTCCGGTCTGCCGGTAGTGCAGGGCAGTCAACTGGTCGGCATCGTAACCAACCGCGATTTGCGCTTCGAAAGCAATCTGGATCAGCCGATTCAGAACATCATGACCCCGCGCGAACGCCTGATTACCGTCAAAGAAAACGCCAGTCGCGAAGAGGCGCGTGCCTTGATGCATCAACACCGCATTGAGCGTGTGCTGGTGGTGAACGATGCTTTTGAGTTGCGCGGCCTGATTACCGTGAAGGATATCCTGAAGTCCAGCGAACATCCGCAAGCGTGCAAAGACGAACTCGGTCGTCTGCGTGCAGGCGCAGCTGTTGGCGTCGGCGAAGGCACCGAAGAACGTGTCGAATTGCTGGTGGAAGCCGGTGTGGACGTGATTGTGGTGGATACCGCACACGGACATTCGCAAGGTGTGCTGGATCGCGTGCAGTGGGTGAAGAAAAACTTCCCGCAAGTGGATGTGATCGGTGGCAACATTGCTACTGCCAATGCGGCGCGCGCTTTGATGGATCAGGGCGCAGACGGCGTGAAAGTAGGTATTGGTCCCGGCTCGATTTGCACAACCCGCATGATTGCCGGTGTCGGCGTGCCGCAGATTTCTGCGATTCATAATGTATCCGAAGCGCTGCAAGGTACCGGGGTACCGGTGATTGCCGATGGCGGCGTGCGTTTTTCCGGTGATATCGCCAAGGCGATTGCGGCGGGCGCGCATGCGGTGATGCTGGGTGGCTTGTTTGCCGGTGCTGAAGAAGCTCCGGGCGAAGTAGAATTGTTCCAAGGTCGTTCGTATAAGTCTTATCGCGGTATGGGTAGCTTGGGTGCGATGCAGCAAGGTTCGAAGGATCGCTATTTCCAGGATGCCGAAGGTAATGCCGACAAGCTGGTGCCGGAAGGTGTGGAAGGGCGCGTGCCTTACAAGGGCAGTGTACTGGCCGTTATTCATCAGTTGATGGGCGGGTTGCGTGCCAGCATGGGCTATCTGGGTTGCCAAGATATCGCAACCGTACATTGCAAAGCCGAGTTCGTGCAAATTACGGCGGCAGGTATGCGCGAGTCGCATGTACATGACGTGCAAATCACCAAAGAAGCACCAAACTACCACGTCGATTAATTCGTATCCGGGCGAGCCGTTCTGGCTCGCCCTTTAGCGGGACACCGTTATGCATAAGAAAATTCTCATCCTCGATTTCGGTTCACAATTCACCCAACTGATTGCACGCCGCGTGCGCGAATCTCAGGTGTATTGCGAGTTGCATTCCTACGATATGGATCCGGAGGCGATTCGAGCCTTCAATCCGTCCGGTATTATTTTGTCCGGTGGCCCCAACTCCGTGTACGAGGCGGAAACACCGAAAGCACCTGAAATCGTGTTCGAACTGGGTGTGCCTGTACTCGGTATTTGCTATGGCATGCAAACTATGGCGGCGCAACTCGGCGGCAAGGTGGAGAACGGGCTGGTGCGTGAGTTCGGTTATGCCGAGGTGCTGACCAGCGGGAATTCTCCCTTGCTGCGTGGTATTGAAGATAAAGAAAACGGCGCGCTGGAAGTGTGGATGAGCCACGGCGATAAAGTAACCGAACTGCCGCCGGGTTTTCATGTGATTTGTAGTAACGATTCGACCCCGATTGCAGGGATGGCCAACGAGTCACATAAGTTTTATGCGGTGCAGTTCCACCCTGAAGTGACCCATACTAAGCAAGGTAAGGCGTTGTTGGGGCGCTTTGTGCATGAGATATGCGGCTGCGGGCAAGACTGGAATATGCCGGATTACATTGCTGAGGCAGTGGAAAAGATTCGTGCGCAAGTCGGCAGTGAAGAGGTGATTTTGGGCTTGTCGGGCGGGGTGGATTCCTCGGTGGCGGCGGCTTTGATTCACCGTGCCATCGGCGACCAACTGACTTGTGTGTTCGTGGATAACGGCTTGTTGCGCCTGAACGAAGGCGAGCAGGTGATGCAAACCTTTGCGCAGAATTTAGGCGTAAAGGTGATTCACGTAGATGCAAGTGCTGAGTTTATGAAGCATCTGACCGGGGTGTCCGATCCTGAGCAGAAACGCAAAATTATCGGGCGCGAATTCGTAGAGGTGTTCCAGCGTGAGGCGGCTAAGCTGCCGCAAGCTAAGTGGTTGGCGCAAGGCACGATTTATCCGGATGTGATCGAATCGGCAGGTGCGAAAACCAAAAAAGCGCACACCATTAAGTCGCATCACAATGTTGGCGGTTTGCCCGATACCTTGCATCTGAAACTGCTGGAACCTCTGCGCGAACTTTTCAAGGATGAAGTGCGCGAGTTGGGTGTAGCGCTTGGCCTGCCGCCTGAAATGGTGTATCGCCACCCGTTCCCCGGGCCGGGATTGGGCGTACGCATTTTGGGTGAAGTGAAACGTGAATTTGCCGATTTGTTGCGTCGTGCCGATGCGATTTTCATTGAGGAATTGCACGCTTCCGGTTGGTATGCCAAAACCTCGCAGGCCTTTGCTGTATTCCTGCCGGTAAAGTCGGTAGGGGTGATGGGGGACGGACGCACCTATGAATGGGTTGTGGCGCTTCGTGCGGTGCAGACGCAGGATTTTATGACTGCGCACTGGGCTGAATTGCCGCATGCCTTGCTGGCAAAGGTCTCCAACCGCATTATTAACGAAGTGCGCGGGATTAACCGTGTGGTCTACGATATTTCCGGCAAGCCGCCCGCAACGATTGAGTGGGAATGATTTAGCGTCTGGCAGCAACTGGCAGAGTCAGGCAAGATAAACACAGAAGCCCGTGATTTCACGGGCTTTTTTGTTTTATTGTCGTATGGTGGTCTGGCATTGTCTGGCAACAACAGGCAAGGGCAAGCACGTTTTACAGAGGGTATTCTCATGGGTATCATTCCTTTGGTCGGCT
Source organism: Pseudomonadota bacterium (assembly GCA_040757065.1). GTDB lineage: Bacteria > Pseudomonadota > Gammaproteobacteria > Burkholderiales > Gallionellaceae > JBFLXR01. Next base: position 1,846 of record JBFLXR010000030.1, on the reverse strand, counting down.
ACGAAATGACCCAATACCCAGCTTTAATGATGCGATTGGGCAGGGTATACGGGAGTTAATAAATTATAAAAAACAGATAGATGTATGCCTTTTTCTCAGTATTCTGGTGCAGGGTATTAGGTGGCTACTGTCGGTTGGATGATACCCTGGTGCCTAGGCTAAAAATAATTTAAGTGTTTGGAAGAAAAGGAAAATGTAATGCTTACTGATACCCGGCTACGCAACCTGAAACCTGGTGATAAGCTTTACAAAGTCCGTGACCGGGAGGGGCTTTATGTCGCTGTCACCCCCGCAGGAACCATTTCGTTCCGGTATGACTATGCGATCAATGGTCGGTACGAGACGATCACGTTTGGACGCTACGGCGCTGGTGGTATGACTCTCGCTGAGGCGCGTGTGGCGTTGCACGAGGCGAAGAGGCTGATTGCTGCTGGCAAGTCTCCAGCTCAAGCGAAGGCAAGGGCGAAGAAGAAGGACAGCTCCTCGAAATCATTCGACGATTGGGCGCAGGCATGGCTGCGTGGGTATGAGATGGCCGAGTCCACACGCGATATGCGTAGAGCCATCTACGAGCGCGAATTGAAACGACCGTTCGGCAACAAGCGCCTGACGGAGATCACGGACGATGACCTTCGGCAACTAACCGATATGATCGTCGACCGGGGGGCCCCGGCGACCGCTGTCCACGCACGGGAGGTGGTGTTGCAGGTTTATCGCTGGGCCAATGAGCGCGGACAGAAGGTCAAGAATCCGGCTGAGGAGGTTCGTCCATCGACCATCGCGAAGTTCCAGCCTCGTGATCGTGCCTTATCGCCAGAAGAGATAGGCTTAATGTATGAGTACATGGATCGTATCGGTACATCGCCGCAATTTCGCGCTGGAGCCAAACTGCTGTTGCTGACGATGGTCCGTAAGTCGGAGTTGTCCAATGCGAAATGGTCGGAGGTGAATTTTAGTGAGGCTGTCTGGACGATCCCAAAAGAAAGGATGAAGCGCCGGATGCCCCACAACGTTTATCTATCGCGCCAAGCGCTCGATATCCTAGTCGCGCTTAAAACGTTTGCGGGTGGTTCAGAATACGTCCTTCCATCGCGCTACGACTCGGATTTGCCGATGAGCAGCGCAACCTTCAATCAGGTGCTGACGCTGACATACAAGGCAGCGCAGAAGGATGGAAAGCCTCTCGGAAAATTTGGTCCCCATGACCTGCGTCGAACGGCTAGCACATTGCTGCATGAAGCTGGTTACAACACCGACTGGATCGAGAAGTGTCTTGCTCACGAGCAAAAAGGGGTCCGGGCGGTCTACAACAAGGCGGAATACGCTGAGCAGCGCCGAGCGATGATGCAGGATTGGGCCGACATGATCAACCATTGGGCGCAACAAGCTACTAGGCCGGTTGAAGCCCAGGAGCCAGCGGTTGTACTGCAGCTTCCTTCCTTGCGTCAATCCAAGCCTCGACTTCCCGCAGATCCCATGCAACCAGGCGTGGAGTGATCGCGAAACGCCTAGGGAATTCGCCACGCTTTTCCATCTCGAGGATGGTTCGTTCGGATAAAGGGACGATCTTCAGAAGTTGCTTCCGGTTGATAAGAACTCTACCTACTGAAAGGAATTCGTCATCTGAAATGGTACGCATCGCATTTCCGGTAGTTGCTGGTAGTTGCCAAAAATCTACCGACTGACAGCGCCATTTCGACGGGTCAAAAGCGCACAAACCCGACGCATTTCACTCTAGTCCGGCTTCCTCCAGAAACCGCGACTCCAACCCTTCCTCCATGGCGCTGCTCAGGATCAGTCGGTGCCGAGCCCGCGTCATGCCGACATAGAGGAGGCGTCTTTCATC
>JBFLXR010000003.1:0-182057 GCA_040757065.1 Pseudomonadota bacterium | reverse complement strand
ATTATCTCAACAACCAACGCGCTCTTACGCTTGGCCGTCCACCGTTTGATTTCCTCTTCCATTACCGTGCTCACGTTGTCTCCTTTCGAGTTTATCACCTGAGCAGGTTTTCACTGGGTCAATACAAACGCTTCCACAAAATAGTTCTATCAGGTTACGTTCCGGCGCAAGATTTACAACTCGATCGAGGAGCTGCAGGCCGATCTGGATAACTGCTGGCGAACACCGATGCAAACTTTAATTGCGGGAAAGGAGGCGTGGCACGATAAAATCACCACATTGAACAGATGAATCTGAACTGACAGTCGGTTCGATCAAATCGGGTAACTGTCAGATCAAGTCGTGACTACTACACGTAAATCGACAAGTTGTCTCTCCCAAGCGCAGCGATGAGCTTTCCATCGGGAGGCCACGCCAAAGCACGTGCAAACCCCGTCACAAACTCAATAACTGTTGTACCGCTAGCTATTGCGTGGTTTTGGCTGAAGACGAGAGACAGCAAGGCAAGAAAGAATATTTTTTCATTACGTACCTCCATTCACGAAAAATCAACACTGATGGCACCGCCACAATGCTTGAATTTTGATGTTTCCCCGATTTCTCTTTCCATAGGCAGCGCTATAGCACTAATCAGTCGATTTTTCTAAAATTTAAAATTGTTGCCCCCTGAGAAATTCTGTCGAGTTCGTCTGCATACCATTGCATCATTTCTGTTCTTTCATCGATAAACTCGTGTCGCAAGTAAGCGTCTCGAATTGGGTTCTTCGCTTCGGGGCTGTGCGCCAATTGGCGTTCGATAGCATCTGCGCTCCATTTCGGCTGACGCGATGCGTTTAGTATGGTGGACGCAATGGTTCGAAAGCCATGATGGGTTTGACGTGACCGGTAACCCATCCGGTATAAAGCATAAAGCAAAGTATTTTCTGACATGATTTGTCCCCTGCCGCTAGTAGTGCTGGGGAAGATCAAGGTATCGCTGAGCCCTAGCTCTTGGATTTGCAGCAAAACTTTAATTGCTTGCTTGGAGAGGGGGACAATGTGGGAGGATTTCATCTTCATGCCGCCCCCAACCTCGCCGGTTAGGTTGTTTTTCCAGCGCCAAGCTGGTACTAACCATTCCTTTTTCTGAAAATCGATTTCATCCCAGCGGCCGCCGCGTAACTCTTCACTTCGTAAAAAAACGAGAGTCGAGAGTTTGAGAGCAAGTTTTGTAATTTCTTCGCCGTCGTAGGACTCGATTTTGCGCAGTAGTTCACTTACTTCGTCGCGACTAGTCATCGCTGCGCGATGTTTGACTGGAGGCTTTGGAGAGAGTGCGCCTTTGATGTCGCTTGCAGGGTTATAGGTAATTTTTCCAGATTGAACTGCGTAACGAAAAACTGCGTTAACGACTTGCCCAAGCCGGTGTGCGAGTTCGTGTGTGCCTTTATCTTCAACTTTTTGGAGGGTTTTTAATACATCTATTGTTGATAGATCGGCAATCGGTTTTGCTCCGACTTCAGGAAATATGTCGCGCTGTAAGCGCGCGAGAACACGACTCGCATGATTTTCCGACCAGCGCTTGGATTGCTTGGCATGCCATTCAAGGGCAACCAGTTCGAATGTTTCAACGGGTTTACTAGATTCTATAATAGCAAGTTTGCGTGCTTTAATAAGTTCATTGGGGTCAATGTGGTCGCGTAGTGAGCGGCGCGCATGATCTGTGCGTTCACGAGCTTCTTTTAAGCTAACTTCTGGGTAGGTTCCAAATACAAGGCGCTTCTCTTTTTCGCCAAATCTGTATTTGAATCGCCAAGATTTTGTGCCGGACGGAAGGACTTCAAGATACAGTCCGTTACCATCAGATACCTTATACGATTTTTCTCGTGGCCCGAGATTGCGTATTTGAACGTCAGATAACTTGCTGGTGATTGTCGCCATAGTGCCCCCAGATAATTTCTGATGCCCCCATTCGTGCCCCCGCAAGATTGTGGATGTTTGCGGAAGAATATGGAAGGTGGCGGAGAGTGTATCCGAAAAAACTATTTAAAACCAGATTGTTGTGCTGGGGTTGAGTCTGAGGGTTTGGGTGTTGTGGTGCCGGGAGAGGGACTCGAACCCTCACATCATCTCTGACACCGGATTTTGAGTCCGGCGCGTCTACCAATTCCGCCATCCCGGCTAGGGAAGGCGCGAATTATCCATGAAATATTGCGCTTCATCAAGCTACAATGCGCATCTTTTTGGAGGAATGGCGTTGCGCACCGACGAGTTCGACTTTGATCTGCCGGAATATTTGATTGCTCAGCATCCGCCCGAGCGGCGCGGAGCGAGCCGTTTGCTGCATGTGGACGGGCCAAAATTGGCGCACCGCCTTTTTGCGGAATTGCCTGAATTGGTCGGCGAACACGATGTTTTGGTGCTTAACGACACTCGGGTACTGAAGGCGCGCTTGTTCGGCGTCAAGGAAAGTGGCGGGCGGGTCGAGGTGCTGGTCGAGCGTGTGCTGGATGAACATGAGGTGTTGGCGCAGATGCGCGCCAGCCATGCACCCCAGCCCGGCAGCCGGCTGACTTTGGCCGAATATTTGCCAGTAACGGTGCTTGGGCGTGAGGGCGCGTTCTATCGTTTGCGCTTCGATACGCCGGAATCGGTCTGGACGGTGCTGGAGCAGTATGGGCGCTTGCCGTTGCCGCCCTATATTACGCATGCGCCGGATGCTGAGGATGAGCAGCGTTACCAAACGGTGTTCGCTCGCCAGCCGGGGGCGGTTGCTGCACCGACTGCCGGGCTGCACTTCGATGATGCTATGCTGGATGTGGTGCGTGCTAAGGGCGCGCAAATTGCCTATGTGACGTTGCATGTCGGGGCGGGTACTTTCCAGCCGGTGCGTGCCGAGCATGTGCATGAGCATACGATGCACAGCGAGCGTTATGAGATTCCGGCGCAGACGGTTGAGACGATCCGGCAGGCGAAAGCGCGCGGCGGACGCGTAATCGCGGTGGGGACGACTAGTTTGCGTGCTTTGGAAAGCGCGGCGCAAAGCGGCGAGTTGCGAGCCGGAGCAGGAGAGACACAGATATTTATTACGCCCGGTTACCGTTTTAAAGTGGTGGATCGCTTGCTGACTAATTTCCACTTGCCGAAATCGACGTTATTGATGCTGGTCTGCGCCTTCGGTGGGATGGAGGCGCTATTGGCGGCCTATCGGGAGGCAGTGGCGCAGCAATATCGTTTCTTCAGCTACGGCGATGCAATGCTGATCGAGCGGCAGGAGCCGGCTTAGTAGCCGAGTGCGCGGGCGCCTTGGTAGAACGCGAAGCTGACCAGCCAGGCCAGCATCAGCGACCAGAGTAGCGAAAATGCGGTAAAGCGCAAACTTTTTGATTCGCTGCGCAAGGTGGCGATGGACGATAGGCAGGGTGTGTAAATCAAGGTAAAGAGCATGAAACTGTATGCTTGTACCCAGTCCAGCTGTTGTCCCAGGGCATTGCTCAGCGCTTCCCCGCTCAGGCCGTAAATCACCGCCAGCGAGCCGATGACGATTTCTTTGGCGACGAACCCGAAAATCAGCGCGATTGTGAGTTGCTGATTGATGCCGATGGGCGCGAACAACGGATGCAGCCATGCGCCGATCATGCCGGCAAAGGTGTCGCTGCTACCGGGTGCAGCAGAGGTCGGCAGGTTGGTAAGCAGCCAGACTAATACGACGCCTGCGACGATAAATTTGCTGGCGCGGCGCAGGAAGTGTGTGACTTCGTGCCACCCGCGCATAGCCATCTGGCGCAGGGTCGGGAAGCGATAGGGCGGCAATTCCAGCACGAACGGCTCGTTATTGGGAAATTGCTTTTTGAATAGCAGAGCGGTCAGGATTGCGGCGGCAAAGCTGAATAGATATAGGCTGAACAGCGCCAGCGGGGCGGCTTTTGCCGAGAACAACGCCGCGCTGATGAATAAAAACACTTGCAGGCGTGCGGAACACAGCGAAAACGGAATCACCAGCATCGAGAGCAAACGCAAGCTGCGCGAACGCATCACGCGGGTGCCCATCAGGGCGGGCACATTGCAGCCAAAACCCATCAACAGCATGACGAAGCTGCGTCCGTCCAGTCCCATCCGCGCCATCAGCGCGTCCATCAGGAAAGCCGCGCGCGATAAATACCCGGTGTCTTCCACAATGGCCATGAATAGGAAAAACAGGACGATAATCGGCACGAAGGCAGCGACGGTGGTGAAGCCATTGTAAACGCCATCCAGTAACAAGCCTTGTACCGCAGGGTGCGAAGCGGCGAGCAGCGGTGCCAGGGCCGCTTCTCGGAACCAGCCGGCGGCCAGATTGACGAGATTCTGCAACGGCTGCCCAAGCAAAAATATGCCTTGAAACAGCAAATACATGATGCCGAAAAAGATCGGTAGGCCGAGCCACGGGTGTAGCATCCAGTGATCGAGCCGCTGAGTCAGGTTGTCGGGCAGACGGGCAGGGACTTGCACTGCGTGACCGAGGATGCGCGCCATTTCCTGTTCGATATGGCCGTCGGTTTCGAGTTGCTGGCGCAGTTGTTCGGCCATGCCCGGCGTCGGGTAACGCAGCGCTTTGCCGACCGCCTTCAGCGCTTCCGGGTAGCCGAGACCGTATTTGGCGCTCATCAGGTAGATTGGGATGCCGAGCGAGGCGCTCATTTTCTCGGCGTCGATGGTGATGCCGAATTTGCGTGCCTCATCGGCCATGTTGAGTAACACCACCATGTTCAGATTGAGCTGTTTAAGCTGTAACAGCAGGCTGAGCTGGCGTTCGATCTGGGTGGCGTTCAGTACTACGACGGCTAAGTCGGGGATGTTGTCGTGCAGAAAATGGCGAACCACTTGCTCGTCTTCGGAAAAGCCGTGGAGGTCATAAATGCCGGGAAGGTCGATAATTTCGACCATGTCGCTGCCTAACAGGATTTTGCCGCTAAGCAATTCGACGGTCACACCCGGCCAGTTGCCTACGCGTGCAGCCCCTCCGGTCAAACGGTTGAACAGAGTCGATTTACCGGTGTTCGGCATGCCCAGCAGCGCAATGCGTTTCATACCGGGCGCACCATGATTTGTGCCGCTTCAGTTTTGCGCAGCAGGACGTCGGTGGTGCCGATTCTGACTTGCAACGGTCCGGAAAAACGGGCACGGCGGATGATTTCGATAAGTTTCCCCGTGCGGAAGCCGAGCGCCTGCAAGCGCTGATGCAGCGCTTCCTCGGTGTGGATGCCCGCAATCACGGCGGGGATGCCGGTCGGCAGGTCGGCAAGCGGGAGCGGGTGTGTTTCTGACTTCGTTTTCACAATGCCCCGATTATTCCACAGCCGGGCGTCTTTTGTAACGCAATACCGCGGCGATTCGGTTAAAATGTGTTTTTTGAACTTTGCAGCGGCAAACACGATGATTACAGGCAGTATTGTTGCGATTGTCACCCCTATGCTGGAAGACGGGTCGTTCGACCTCGACTCTTTTCGCAAACTGATCGATTTTCATATCGCTGAAGGCACCGACGCGATTGTGGTGGTGGGGACTACCGGCGAATCGCCCACCGTAGACGTGGAAGAGCATGAGTTGCTGATTCAGGTCGCGGTCGAACATGCCGCCAAACGTATCCCGATCATTGCCGGAACCGGCGCGAATTCCACCAAGGAAGCTATCGAGCTGGCCTCTTTCTCGAAGAAGGCGGGTGCCGATGCTTCGCTGACGGTCGTGCCATATTACAACAAGCCGACTCAGGAAGGTTTGTACCGCCATTTCCGCGCGATTGCCGAGGCAGTGGGTATGCCGCACATTTTGTACAACGTGCCGGGGCGTACCGGGGCGGACATGAGTAACGATACCGTGTTGCGTCTGGCCGAAATCCCGAATATTGTCGGCATCAAGGATGCGACCGGTAATCTGGAACGCGGCAGCGATTTGTTGCGCCGTGCACCGAAGGATTTTGCTGTTTACAGCGGCGACGATGCAACCACGCTGGCGCTGATTTTGCTGGGCGGACACGGTACGATTTCGGTGACCGCCAATGTTGCGCCGCGCTTGATGCATGAAATGTGCACGGCCGGTTTGAACGGTGAGGTGGCAAAGGCGCGTGAAATCAATTTCCGCTTGCTGGAATTGCATCGCAAACTATTTGTTGAAGCTAACCCGATCCCAGTAAAGTGGGCGGTGGCGCGTATGGGTAAGATCGGCGGCACTTTGCGCTTGCCGTTGACCGAATTGAGCCCGGGCTACCATCCGGTAGTGGAAGAAGCGATGAGATTGGCGGGAGTTTTGTAATGGCAAAGGCGGTCAAGCAAATGAAAGCAAAGTCCTTTTCGGCGTTGTTGTTGGCGCTGTTTGTATCCGGTTGCAGCAGCTTTGGTTTTGAAAGCAAGAAAGTCGATTACAAAGCCGGTTCCGGGCGCGTTGCCGCGCTGGAAGTGCCGCCGGATATGACTGCGCCGACGCTCGACGGACATTACGCCGGTGGCGAAGGCGGGGCGGCCAGTTACTCCGATTTTGCAAAGAACGGCTCATCTGGCAGCGCTCCCGGTGCGGGTGCGGTGCTGCCGCAAACCGCCAAGGTACACTTGGAACGTAGCGGAACCCAACGCTGGCTGGTGGCGGAAGATCGCGCCGAGAATGTCTGGGAAAACGTCAAATCATTCTGGCTGGAGCAGGGTTTTACGCTGAAGAGCGAAAATGCGCAGGCCGGCCTGATGGAAACCGAGTGGATGGATAGCCGCGCCAAAATTCCGCAAGACGGTGTCCGCGGCTTTTTCGGACGCGTGCTGGACAGTATTTATTCTTCCGGCGAGAAAGATCAGTTCCGGGTGCGTCTGGAACGTTCCAAGAATGGCAATACCGAAATCTATTTGACACATCGCCGTATGGAAGAGGTGTTGGATGCGGATAAGAGTAGCTCCAAGTGGCAGTTGCGTCCGGCAGATCCCGAAACCGAAGCTGCAATGCTGCAAAAAATGATGGCGCGGCTCGGTGGTGTGCAGCCCGCAGCCGAAGCCAATCAGGCAGCCAAGCCAGGTGTCGTGCCGACTGTTTCCGGTGCTGATGCGCATTTGCAGAGCGTCGGTAACGACGGCAAGGTCATCGTGCTGAACGAGCCGGTCGAACGCGTGTGGCGCAAAGTGGCGCGTGCTTTGGAGAGTGCTGGGCTGGAAATTGCAGATCGCGATGCGGAAAAAGGCATCATTTACCTGAATCAGGGGAGCGACGAGAGCAGTTGGTTCGACCGCCTGAAGTTCTGGCGTAAAGACGAAGCGATTTCGACTGCGCCGAGCGGGCGCTATCGCGTTAAAGTGCGCGCGATCAGCGGCGGCAGCGAGGTTTCGGCTAGCAACGCGGACGGCACTGCCGATTCCGAAGCTGCGAAGATTATCGATAAGATTTATCGCAATCTGGGCCAGTAATCCGGCGCACTTTCGTGATGCGGTTTGCTTCACTCGGTAGCGGGAGCGAAGGCAACGCGCTGCTCGTGCAGGCGGGGCAAACCCGCTTGCTGATGGATTGTGGTTTCGCGCTCGGCGAAACCGAGCGCCGGCTGGCGCGTCTGGGGGAGGCTGCCGCTGGGTTGAGCGGCATCGTTGTGACGCACGAGCACGGCGATCATATCTCCGGCGTGTTTCGTCTGGCACGTAAATATGCGCTCCCGGTTTGGCTGACGCACGGCACCTTACGCACGCAATCGGCATCGACAGCGTCTTGCGTCGTACATGAAATCAATCCCCACGAAGTGTTTTCCATCGGCGATGTCGAAGTGCATCCTTATCCTGTGCCACACGATGCTGGCGAGCCGGTGCAATACGTTTTTTCTGACGGAGCGCGACGCTTGGGTGTGCTTACCGATGTCGGCTGTACCACGCCGCACATCGAAACCATGCTGAGCGGTTGCGATGCGCTGGTGCTGGAATTCAACCACGATGCGGCGATGTTGCAGGGCGGGGATTATCCATACCGCTTGAAGCAGCGCATCGGCGGTCGATATGGACATTTAAGCAACGATCAGGCGGAGGCGCTGCTTGCGCGGTTGGAGTGCGGGCATTTGCAGCACGTGGTGGCGGCGCATCTCAGTCAACAGAATAATTCCCCGGATTTGGCCGTTGCTGCGGTCTGTCGTGCGTTGAACTGTACCCCGGAGTGGGTGGCGGTGGCGATGCAGGAAGAGGGGTTGGATTGGCGGGAGATTGCCTGAGCGGACGGTTGCGTAGGCGGATATTTAAAGTCGTTGCACCAAAACAAAAAGCCGGCATTGCCGGCTTTTTGTTGAGCTATTGCTTGCCGAATTACTTCGCAGCAGGAGCAGCTTCGGATGCAGCAGCCGGAGCAGCAGCAGCTTCGGATGCAGCCGGAGCAGCAGCCGGAGCGGAGGCTTCAGCAGCGGGAGCCGGAGCAGCAGCCGGAGCAGCAGTTTCAGCAGCCTTTTCGCCGCAAGCGGTCAAGGAAAGAGCCAACAGGGCAGCAACCAGAGCAGAGCGTTTCATTTGTTTTCCTTTAGTTTACAGAGTTGTACAAAAGCTAATCCGTTCACTTCGCGCTGAATAACCAATGCGAAAGACGACATATTTTATCAAGTTTCTTGAAAAAATCCAGCACATCTTGCAGATTTTTCAGCGATTTTACCTATAGTCCGAGCGGGCTGCCGGACAAGGCGGGGTGCGAGGCCGACCATAATTCTTCAAACCGTGCATGCAGCTTGCGAGCCTCTTCCGGGTCGTCGATGGCGAGTATGCCGCGCAGATCGTCGAAATGAAATCGGCGGACGTAATGCAGGCTGTCGGCAACAGCAAAGGGTTCGGAAATATGGCGAAAATGTGTCGGAGTTTGATAAATATGTACGGCATAACCGAACTGTCGCTGGAGCGCGAGTAAGCGCGGGCAGTATTGCTCTAGATGCCGGGTGTCGTGAGCCAGTACGCGCAGACGGTTAGAGGGGTTCGCCAGTAGAAAATCGCGCAGCAATTGGCTGCGCAGTTCGCTGTTGAAGCCGGTGCCTTCGAAGTTTTTGTCGAAGAAGCAGAGTTCATGTCCGGCGGTGCTGCAGAGCGTATTCAGCGCCGCCAGATAATCGGCCGAACCATTGAGCGTGGTGTGGCGAGGATCGCTAGCCATGGCGTTTGCCGGGTTTCGGCGAAAGGGGCGTCAGGTAACCGTCGACATAGGCTTCGTAGAGGAATTCCCATGCGCCGTCCGTAAGCTGCGGGCCGGTGGCGAGTGTGCGCGCATCAGCCAATTCCCGCAGGGTGGCGTAGTCGGTTTCGTTCAGCGTTTGCGAGGTGCCATTAATAAATATGCTGTGCCCTTGGCAAAGCATTTGCGTTTTGAGATCCAGTTCGAGGCCGTGCGTTTGTGCGGCGCGCTTGAATTTTGCGGGGGGTAAGGGTTCTTCAGGCGCATCGAAAAAGATGTGCGGTTTGGGTTCGCTTAAATAGCAGCCGAGGAAGTTGGCGACATCTTCCCGGTCCCAGCGAATCTGGCGGATTGCCCCTTCTACTTGGTCGAGCATGTCGTCGCCGATTTCCGAAGGGTGCGATTGCGCTTTCAGGCCAGGGTCGGCGTACATGCCATCAATGCAAATTCGGTCTTGCAGATAAACCAGAAATTGCTCGCCGAGTTCTTGATAGGCAGGAGTGCGGAAACCGATCGAGTAAGTCATGCAATCGTCTTCGGCAATGCCGTTGTGGGCGCAATGCGGGGGCAAGTACAGCATGTCGCCCGGCGCTAGTACCCATTCTTGCTCGATTTGAAAGTTTTGCAGAATACGCAGCGGGGCACCTTCGATCAGCGATTGATCTTCTTGTGTTGAAATCTGCCAGCGGCGGTGTCCATAGCCCTGCAGCAAGAATACATCGTAGGAATCGAAATGCGGGCCGACTCCGCCCCCCTTCGGTGCGTAACTGACCATCAGGTCGTCCAGACGCGCATGGGGTACGAATTTGAAATGCTTCAATAAGTCGGCAGCTTCCGGCAAATAATGGTTCACGCCTTGCACCAGCACCGTCCAGACGCCTTTGCCGAGCTTAGCGATTTCGGCCGGAGTAAAGGGGCTGTGATGCAATTCCCACTCCCCTTTGCGTTGTTTGACAATCCGGGCTTGCACATCTTCGTCGCACGCTAGGGCGATCAGTTCTTTCGGGTTAAGCAAACCCGCAAAGCCGGGGAAAGCTTGCCGGATAAGCAAAGGTTTTTTTTGCCAGTATTCGCGCAGAAACTGGTCGATCGACAGGCCGCCGAGGAAAGTGCTGGATGTATTCATGGAGCGATTATAGCGCTATGCATGTTATGCAAAAATAATTTTACGGCGGACGAAATCCGCAGTTAGAATGCATGCACGGGAGGATGCGTATGCAATTACAAACCGGAATGGATGCGCCGCAGTTCGAGTTGCCCGACGCCGACATGGAAATGTTTGCTTTAACTTCGTTGCGCGGCAGGCAGAACGTAGTACTGTATTTCTATCCCAAGGACAACACTCCGGGCTGTACGATGGAAGCCGAAGAATTTAGTGAGTTCGAGGCCGACTTTACGCGGCTGGAGACGGCGGTGATTGGTATCAGCCGCGACGATTGCATTAGCCATGCTGCATTTCGAGATAAATACGGTTTGGCCGTGCTGCTGCTGGCTGATCCGGAAGGCCGGGTATGCAGGAAATATGGCGTTTTGCAGGAAAAAGAAGTGGACGGACACAAGAAGCATGTCATACAGCGTTCCACCTTTATTATCGACAAACAGGGTAAATTGCAGCATGTGATGTACGGGGTGCATGCGCACGGACATCCTGCCGAAGTGCTTAAACTCATAAAGGAACTTAAATGAAAATTGTTAAAGATACCGTCGTCTCTCTTCAATACGAACTGGCCGATGCCGACGGTGTGCTGATCGAAAAAACCGAACATCCGGTCAGCTACCTGCATGGCGGCTACGACGGTATTTTTCCCTTGGTGGAAGAAGCCCTGCACGGCCTTGAACCCGGCGAACAGTGCATTGTTACGCTGGAACCGGACGATGCCTTCGGTGAATACGACCATGATCTGGTGCGTGCCGAGCCGCGCGGCCTGTTCCCGGAAAACGTCGAAGTCGGCATGCAGTTCGAAGGCGGTGCGGAAGGCGAGGATGAGGATGACTTCATGCTCTATACCGTGGTCGAAGTGACTGACGACGAAGTGACGGTCGACGGTAATCATCCGCTGTCCGGCAAGACGCTGACTTTTGCTTGCACCGTGACCGACGTGCGCCCGGCAACGCCGGAAGAATTGGCGCACGGGCATGCACACGGCGAAGGCGGTCATCACCACTAAGCAGTGTTGATCCCCAGCAAAAAGGCCCGCAGTCGCGGGCCTTTTTGCTGGGGAGCGTTTAGACGCTGCGTTTAAGTTCGTAAAGTAAATCCAAGGCCTGCCGCGGGCTGAGTTCGTCCGGTTGCAGCGTGCGCAGTTTTTCCAGCAGTGGGTGTTCTTCCGGCGGTTCCGGTTCAGGCGGTGCAGCGGCGAACAGGTCGCCTTGCGGGCTGTGCCCGGCGCTTTGCTGCTCCAGCGACCGGAGTTGCTTGCGGGCGACCCGAATGACATTTTGCGGTACGCCAGCCAGCGCAGCGACTTGCAGGCCGTAGCTTTGGCTGGCTGCGCCATCGTTAACGCTGTGCAAAAAGACTATGCTGTTCTGATGTTCGATAGCAGCCAGATGCACATTGGCAAGTTGGCGGAATTCTTCGGACAGTCTGGTCAGTTCAAAATAGTGGGTGGCGAACAGCGTGTAGCTCCGATTGTGCTCCAGCAGGTGGCGCGCGATAGCGTAGGCCAGCGCCAGCCCGTCGAAGGTGGAGGTGCCGCGCCCGATTTCGTCTACCAGTACCAAGCTATGTTCGCTGGCGTTGTGCAGAATGTTGGCGGCTTCGGTCATTTCCACCATGAAGGTCGACCGGCCGCTGGCGAGATCGTCGGAGGCACCAATACGAGTAAAGATGCGATCCAGCGCGCCAAATACGGCCTCGTCCGCAGGCACATAAGAGCCGCAATGCGCCAGCAGCGCAATCAGTGCGACTTGCCGCATGTAAGTCGACTTACCGCCCATGTTCGGCCCGGTAATCAACAGCAGTTTGCGTTGTTCGTGCAGTACGCAGTCGTTGGCAATGAACTGCTCGACTTGCGCTTCGACAACCGGATGGCGGCCGCCGCGGATATGCAGTTGCGCGTCATCGGTGAAGCGCGGCGCGGTGAAGTTTAATGCGGCGGCACGTTCGGCGAAGGTGTTTAGTACATCCAGTTCGGCAATCGCCGCTGCGAGGTGCTGCAATGCCGGAATCGCCGGGGCCAATTGTTCCAGCAATTGGTCGTACAAATACTTTTCGCGTGCCAGTGCCCGCTCGCTGGCCGAGAGCGCTTTGTCTTCGAAGGCTTTCAGTTCGGGGGTGATATAGCGTTCGGCATTTTTCAGCGTTTGCCGACGACGATAATCGTCCGGCACATTCGCTGCCTGAGCATGCGTTACTTCGATATAGAAGCCGTGTACCCGGTTGTATTCGACTTTCAGCGTTGCGATGCCGGTGCGGGCGCGTTCGCGGGTTTCCAGTTCCAATAAGTATTCGCCGCAATTGGTCTGAATGCCGCGCAATTCGTCCAGCTCGACATCGAAGCCATCGGCAATCACCCCGCCTTCGCGCAGGATGCTGGCCGGCTCTGGGCGCAAAGAGCGCGACAGTAAGTCGAACAGAGTTCCGTCCGTGGAGAGGGCGGCGGACAGATCGTCGAGCAACGGCGAACGGCAGCTCTGCAGTAGCGTCAACACTTCCGGTAGTTGCGCCAAGGTGTCGCGTAAGCCGGAAAGATCGCGTGGGCGGGCGCTTTTCAGGGCAATGCGTGCAGTGATGCGTTCGACATCCACGCAGGGGCGCAGCGCACGGTACAAAGCGGAGAAGCCGTGGCCGAGCTGATCGACGGCATCGAGGCGGGCGAGTAGCACCGCGCGATCACGCAACGGATGGTGCAACCATTGATGCAGCAAACGGCTGCCCATGTTGGTGGCGCAGGTGTCGAGCAGCGAAAGCAGGGTCGGTGCGGGTTCGCCGCGCAGGGTTTGCGTGATTTCCAGATTGCGCCGGGTAGCAGCATCCAAATGCACGAAACGGTCGGCGGCATAGACCTGTAAACCGCGAATGTGTCCGATGCTTTGCCCCTGTGTCAGCTTCGCATATCCGAGCAGTGCACCGGCGGCTTCCAGCCCCAGGGAGAGATGATC
This sequence comes from Pseudomonadota bacterium, assembly GCA_040757065.1. Lineage (GTDB taxonomy): Bacteria > Pseudomonadota > Gammaproteobacteria > Burkholderiales > Gallionellaceae > JBFLXR01. The sequence goes on along the minus strand of JBFLXR010000003.1, from coordinate 168,836 downwards.
ACAGCCGAAACCGGCCAGATCCAGTGTGCCGAATTGTTGGCACAGCGTTCGGCGCGCAGTTTCCAGATCGAAGTGCCAGACCGGTAAGGGTTTTTGGGCGGCATGCAAACCGTTATCCAATCGTGTGCCTTCCGGAAACAGAATTTCCGAAGGTTGCAGACGTTCCAGTTCGGCGGAAAGATTGATGTAATCGGTTTCGCTGGCAAAAAATTGCCCGGAAGCCAGATTTAGCCAAGCCAGCCCGACCTGATCGTTGCGGGCTTGTAGTGCTAGCAGCAGGCAATCGCGTTTTTCTTCCAATAATGCGGAATCGGTCACTGTGCCCGGAGTAACGATGCGTACAACTTTGCGTTCGACTGGCCCTTTGCTGGCGGCGGGGTCTCCGACTTGTTCGCAGATGGCGATCGACTCGCCTAATTTGACCAGCCGCGCCAGATACTGCTCGGCGGCGTGATAAGGAACACCGGCCATTTTGATCGGCTGTCCGCCGGATGCGCCGCGCTGGGTGAGGGTGATGTCGAGCAGTTTGGCGGCGCGTTCGGCATCGCTGTGAAACAGCTCGTAAAAGTCGCCCATGCGGTAGAACAGCAGCATGTCCGGGTACTGTGCTTTGATTTGCAGGTATTGCGCCATCATCGGCGTATGTTTGACGGCTTCCGGTACGGCAGGTTGGTTCATGGCGGGCTTAATGGAAAGATTCAGGCGGTTTGCGAGAGTGCGTTGCCCAGCAGACGGGCAGTAATATCCACGATGGGAACCAATTTTTCGTAATCCATACGCTTTGGGCCGATGACGGCCAGTGTGCCTACCGGCTGGCCGTCGGCAAGGTAGGGGGCGGTAATGATGCTGCAGTCGTCAAGATTGGAAACCCCGGACTCCTTGCCGATAAAAATGTGCACGCCTTCTGCGTTACGGCCTGCTTCCAGCAATTGCATCAGCTGGGTTTTCTGCTCGAATACATCGAACAAGTTGCGCAGGCGCGTCATGTCGGCGGAAAAATCTTGCACATGCAACAAATTGCGTTCGCCGCTGATGACGTAGTCTTCGTGCTTGCGGGCTACGGCCTCATCTCCTGCGGCCAGCGCTGCCGTCATGAGCGTGCTCACATCGTGGTGCAGTTGTTTCAGTTCGTGCTGAATGTGCTGGCGGACTTCCTGAAAGGTGCGGCCGGTATAGTGTTGCGTCAGAAAATTCCCCGCCTCGGTGAGTTGCGATTGCGCATAATCTTTTTCGGTCAGCAGTACGCGGTTCTCCACTTCGCCGTCCGGCATGACGATAATCAAGAGCACCCGTTTCTCGGACAAGCGTAGAAACTCGATTTGCCGGATTTTGACCGTTTTGCGTTTCGGGGTGGCAACCACGCCGGCAAAATGCGTCAGCTCGGACAACAAGTTGGAAGCTTGTGTCAGTAAACGGGTCGGATTGTCCGGGATCAGTTGGGTTTCCATTTGGCGTAACGCGAATCTGTCCAGCGGCTTGGTGACCATCATGGTGTCGATGAACAGGCGGTAACCTTGCGCGGTGGGAATGCGTCCGGCAGACGTGTGCGGGCTGGAAACAAGCCCCATGTTTTCCAGGTCGGCCATTACATTGCGAACAGTGGCAGAGCTGACATCCAGACCGGAAAACTGTTGCAGCGAACGCGAACCGACCGGCTGACCATCGCTGATGTACCGTTCAACCAGTGTTTTTATAAAATTTGGGCGCGTTCGTTAAGCATGCCTCAATTTTATATGACGCGCCTTTGTCATTAAAGCCCTGTTATGGTTTAATCGTCCCTCATGAAATTCCCCTTTCAGACCGTTGCCCTCATCGGAAAGTACAAAACGCCCGAAATCGCAGAACCTTTTCTGCGGTTGGCCGAGTTTTTGACGCAAAAAGGAATGTCGGTCGTGGTGGATGCATTAACGGCCGAGCATCTGGATTTGAGTGCTTATCGTGTGATGTCGCTGGAAGAAATCGGGCAATCGGCCGATCTGGCGGTGGTGCTGGGCGGCGACGGCACGATGCTGAATATTGCCCGCACACTGGCACCTTGTAAGGTGCCGCTGGTTGGGGTGAATCAGGGGCGGCTGGGTTTTCTCACCGATCTTTCGATCGAAAACGTGCGCCGCAGCATTGCGGCGATGCTCAACGGTGAATTCGTCACCGAGCAACGCATGCTGCTGACCGGGCGAGTGGAACGCGACGGCAATGAGGTATTTGCCGCTCAGGCTTTCAACGAGGTGGTGTTGCACCGCGGCAACATCAGCAGCATGATCGAATTTGAAGTGCGTATCGACCGGGAATATTTGTACCGCCAGCGTGCAGACGGTTTGATCGTTTCTACGCCGACCGGTTCGACCGCCTATGCCTTGTCGGCCGGCGGGCCGATTTTGCATCCCGCACTGGAGGTGATTTCGCTGGTGCCGGTTTGTCCGCATGCACTCAGCAATCGCCCGATCGTGGTGCGCGGCAGTTCCGAAATCGAAATTTTGCTGCACCGCATTGATGATCTGCGCGTGCGTTACGATAGCCATAGCTGGTTCGATTTGCGCAAGGGCGACAAGCTGGTCGTCAAGCGCCATCCCGACCCGGTTTGTCTGCTGCATCCGGTCGGTCATAGCTATTACCACACGCTGCGCGAAAAGTTGCTCTGGAATAAGACGCTGTAAATGTTAAGGTTTCTGAGTATTCGCGATTTTGTGATCGTCGATTCCCTTGATCTGGATTTTCAGTCCGGGTTCACCGCTCTGACCGGCGAAACCGGGGCGGGCAAATCCATTTTGATCGATGCGCTGTCGTTGGCGCTGGGTGAGCGCAGCGAGGCGGCGTTGGTGCGCAACGGTGCGGCGCGCGCCGAGATCGCCGCCGAATTCGATACAACAGCCGTGCCGGGCTTGCAGGCATGGTTGCAAGAACAAGGGCTGGAAGGCGATGAAGGCGTATGTCTGTTGCGTCGTGTGCTGGATGCCGGGGGGAGGTCGCGGGCGTTTATCAACGGCGCTGCTGTGACGCAGCAGCAGTTGCGCGAAGCGGGCGCGTTTTTGCTGGATATCCACGGTCAACATGCGCATCAGGCTTTATTGCGCGCCGATGCGCAGCGCACACTGCTCGACGGATATGCCGGGCTGGGCGCGCAGGCGGAAAACGTCGCGGCGCTTTACCGGGCTTGGCAGGCTTTGCGTCGACGCCGTATCGAGTTGTCGAAGAATGCGCAAGCCTTGGCCGATGAGCGCGAATTGCTGCTGTTTCAGCGCAACGAGTTAGAAGCCTTGGCGTTTTTGCCGGAAGAGTGGGGCGATCTGCAGAGCCGCCACGCTTGTTTGTCGCATGCATCAAGCCTGCTGGAAACCGCCCAGTTCGGTGTCGAGGTGTTAAGCGAATCGGAGACAGCGTGCCTGAGTCAGCTCGGCGAACTGCTGTCGAGAGTGCGCGAAGGTGTGGGCTACGATCCTGCGCTGCGCGAGGCGCTGGATTTGTTGGAAAGTGCGCAAAACGAATTGCAGGAAGCCGTCTATTCACTGCGGCACTACCAGCAAAGGCTGGATGCCGATCCGCAGGCGCTGCAAGAGGTAGAAGAACGGATTGCTGATATTGTGGCTGCCGCGCGCAAGTACCGGGGCGCACCGGAGGATCTGCCGGATGTGTTGCAACGTATAGCGGGGCGGCTAGCAGAAATCGGTGATGGCAGCGACGAAGGTGCGCTGGAACGCGAGGAGCAGGAGGCACACCGGCAATACCAACAGGCGGCGCAGCAATTGAGCGTCGGCAGAGCGGAAGCCGCTGGGCGTTTGGCGATGGAAATTACATCGGCGATGCAAAAATTGGCCATGCAGGGCGGCCGTTTCGAAGTAGCCTTGCAGCCGCTGTCGGAAGGTCAGGTGGGCGGGCTGGAAAATATCGAGTTTCAAGTTTCCGCCAACCCAGGTATGCCGTTACGCAATTTGGCTAAGGTCGCTTCGGGTGGCGAATTGTCGCGTATCAGTCTGGCGATACAAGTGGCTTTGAGCGAAGTGGCCAGCGTCCCGACACTGATATTCGATGAGGTGGATACCGGCATCGGTGGGCGAGTCGCGGAAATCGTCGGGCAGTTGCTTAAGAAACTCGGCGGGCGCCGTCAGGTGCTATGCGTCACGCACTTGCCGCAGGTGGCAGCGATGGCCGATCACCAGTGGCAAGTCAGCAAGTCGGTGCATGAGGGGATGACGGTGAGCGGGATTCGTCCGCTGAGCGAAGCTGAGCGGGTCGAAGAAATCGCCCGCATGCTGGGCGGCGTACAGATCACCGAAACAACGCGCCGCCATGCAGCCGAGATGCTCGGTATCGCGGTTTAGCGGGCGCGAGCGGTTAGAGTTTGCCGTCGGCATGCGGTATCATGCCGGAAATTATCACTAGGTTGGTTCTCATGCGCATCAAGTCGTTATGGTTGATTTTCCCCCTGTTGCTGGCTGCTTGCAGCGATAGCAGTATGCCGAAGGCGCCCTCGTTCGTGGCGCACAAAATCGATATTCGTCAAGGCAACCAGATCACGCCGGATATGCGTGAACAAGTAAAGGTCGGGATGAATCGTTTGCAGGTGCGCGCAGCGTTGGGTACCCCGCTGGTCAGCGATCCGTTCCACGCAAACCGATGGGATTATGTCTATCGCTTCGAGCGGGAGGGCAAGCTGGTCGAGCAGCGCCGCCTGACCGTATTTTTCGAAGGTGATAATGTGGCGCGTCTTGAGGACGGCCCGGTTATTCAAGGAAACAAGGAATGAGCAAGATTAAAGTGGCGATTGCCGGTTCTACCGGCCGCATGGGGAAGGTGTTGCTGGAGTGCGTGGCGCAGGCCGATGACCTGGTGTTGCATGCTGCGCTGGAACATCCTTCCAGCCCTAACTTGGGTAAAGACGCTTCTGAATTCGGCGGCGCGCGCGGGGTGACGGTGCGTGCCGATGCCGAGCAGGCATTGCAGAACGCCGATGTGCTGATCGATTTTACCCGCCCGGAGGGAACGCTGCTGCATCTGGAAATTTGCCGCAAGCATAAGGTGAATATGGTGATCGGCACGACCGGCTTCAATGCGCAGGAAAAAGCGCTTTTGGGTGCGGCTGCGCAAGAAACCGGCATTGTTTTTGCGCCGAACATGAGCGTGGGTGTAAATCTGGTGTTTAAGTTACTGGAAACCGCCTCGCGCGTGCTGTCGCACGGCTACGACATCGAAATCATCGAAGCACATCACCGTCATAAGGTGGATGCACCTTCCGGTACTGCGCTGGGGTTGGGCGAAGTCGTTGCCCGAACTTTGGGGCGCGATTTGTCGCAATGCGCGGTTTACGGTCGTGAAGGGGTAACCGGCGAACGTGATCCGTCTACGATTGGTTTTGCCACCGTGCGTGGCGGCGACATCGTTGGCGACCATACCGTGCTGTACGCCGGTATTGGTGAGCGCATCGAAATCACCCATAAAGCCAGCAGCCGGGCGACATTCGCACTCGGGGCTTTGCGTGCGGCGCGCTACCTGCAAGTTAATCCCGCAGGTATGTACGATATGCAGGATGTACTTGATTTGAAATGACGCTCAAATGCGACCGACAAAAAAGCCCGTCTTAGACGGGCTTTTTTGTCGGTTAAAGCAGTTTACATGTGCTGCACGATGGCTTCGCCGAAGGCAGAGCAGGGAACTTGTGTTGCACCATCCATCAGACGGGCAAAGTCGTAAGTAACGGTCTTTGCGCCGATGGCCCCGTCCATCCCCTTGATAATCAGGTCGGCGGCTTCAGCCCAGCCCATGTGGCGCAGCATCATTTCGGCGGAAAGAATCAGCGAACCGGGGTTCACGTAGTCCTTGCCGGCATACTTCGGTGCGGTGCCGTGGGTTGCTTCGAACATAGCGACATCGTCCGACAGGTTCGCCCCCGGGGCGATACCGATACCGCCGACTTCGGCAGCCAGCGCGTCGGAAATATAGTCGCCGTTCAGATTCATGGTGGCGATTACGTCGTATTCGTCCGGACGCAGCAGAATTTGTTGCAGGAAAGCGTCGGCGATCACATCTTTGATGACGATACCGTTCGGCAGCTTGACCCACGGACCGCCGTCGATTTCCACGCCGCCGAATTCGCGCTTGGCGATTTCGTAGCCCCACTTTTTGAAGCCGCCCTCGGTGAACTTCATGATGTTGCCCTTGTGCACCAAGGTCACCGACTTGCGATTGTTGTCGATCGCGTACTGAATCGCACGGCGAATCAGGCGTTCACTGCCGTCAACCGAGACTGGCTTGATGCCGATGGCGGACGTTTCCGGGAAGCGGATTTTCTTCACGCCCATTTCTTTTTGCAGGAATTCGATCACCTTTTTTACTTCCGGAGAGCCGGCTTCCCATTCCACGCCTGCATAGATGTCTTCGGTGTTTTCACGGAAGATCACCATGTCTACTTTGCCGGGTTCCTTCACCGGGCTGGGCACACCCTTAAACCAACGCACCGGACGCAGACAGACGTACAGGTCGAGCATCTGACGCAGTGCCACGTTCAGCGAACGGATGCCGCCGGAGGTCGGGGTGGTCAGCGGGCCTTTGATGGAAACCACATAGTCGCGTACCGCTTCAACCGTTTCGTCCGGCAACCAAGTATCGTTGCCGTACACGCTCAAGGCTTTTTCCCCGGCGTAGACTTCCATCCATGCGATCTGGCGCTTACCGGCATAGGCTTTCGCCACGGCGGCATCCACCACGCGGCGCATTGCCGGAGTAATGTCCACACCGGTGCCATCGCCTTCGATGAACGGGATAATCGGTTGATCGGGCACGTTCAGTGTGAAGTCAGCATTCACGGTGATTTTCTGACCGTTGGACGGAATCTTGATGTGTTGGTACATATTGAGTGCTCTCCAATGGGCTTCTTGCGGTAACATCGCCGCTTTCGTGAGTATTTCGAGATGAGCCGCATCCTGCTGTTTAACAAACCTTATGGCGTGATTTGCCAATTCAGCCGCGACGGCATGCATCCTACGCTGGCGGATTATATCGTGCTTCCGGCATTTTATCCCGCCGGAAGGCTCGATACCGACAGCGAAGGCCTGCTATTGCTGACCGACGACGGCAAATTGCAGCATCGCATCACCGATCCTAAGCACAAACTGCCGAAGACGTACTGGGTGCAGGTTGAAGGCATTCCTGATGAATCCGCATTGCAGCAGCTACGGCGCGGCATAAAGCTGCCGGACTGTACAACATTGCCGGCGCAGGCGCGTGTGATCAATGAGCCGGAAGGTCTATGGCCGCGTAATCCGCCAATTCGCGAACGTAAAGCCATCCCAACCAGCTGGATAGAATTAACCATCCGCGAAGGTAAAAATCGCCAAGTGCGCCGCATGACTGCTGCGGTCGGTTTTCCTACGTTGCGGTTGATCCGCTATCGGATCGGCGACTGGACGCTGGACGGACTCCAGCCGGGAGCATGGCGCGAATTATTCGCCTGAGTGCTGAGCACCGTACCCGATTTGACGAAGTGACTGTCAGTCCAGATTCAGCTGTTCAGTGCAGTGATTTTATCCTTCCACGCCCCCTTTCCGTCAATCAACGTTTGTATCGGTGTGTGCCCGCAATACATCTTCCACTGAAGCGTTCGGTCATTGTTGTAATACGCCAGGCACTCATCCAAATCGACTTGAAGCTCTCCAAGAGAGCGGTAAATCTTGTGCCGGAAGGTCACTGACCTGCCCCAGTCTTTTCGTGCTAGTTAAAACTTGGGGGGATGAGGTTTATCCCGATTTTATGCGCACGCTGTTGGATACAGAATGGAGCATTTGTCCATAGAGTAGGCGCTATTTTGGTGCATGCGCTGGCGGATGGTGTACGGAATCGCCTTAATTCAATTGGCATAGAATTTGCTGTCACAGCAAATATGAAGTCAAAAATAATAGAAAAAGGGTTACGGGTCTTGCTGGTGGATCCGATTTTTGAGCGTGCAGCCATGCTCAAACATGCTTTGCATGAGGCAGGCTATCGATTGGCCGCGCACGTGGCGACCAGTGCCGATCTGCCGGGTCTGGTGAGCCAACTGCAGCCGGACATTATTATTCTCGATGTGGATTCTCCCGACCGCGATACGCTCGAGCATTTATGCGCGATCGGCAGGGATCAGCCGCGGCCTATCGTGTTGTTTACGCACGAAGATGATAGCGAAAAGATTCGGGAATCGATCCGCGCCGGGGTGAGCGCCTATGTAGTGGACGGGCTTAAAGGCGAGCGTTTGCGCGCGATTATGGATGTGGCTGTTGCACACTTTAACGAATTTCAGTCGATGCGGCGCGAACTTGAAAAAGCCGAATCGTTGCTTGCGGATCGCAAGGATGTAGACCGTGCCAAGGGTATTTTGATGAAACAGCGCGGCTGGTCGGAGGAAGATGCCTATCAGGCGTTGCGCAAGATGGCGATGGATAGGGGGTTGAAGGTGGCGGACGTGGCGCGGCAGTTGGTGGCGGTGGCAGAGTTGCTGATATAGCTGGTACGGTTATTGCTTATTGAATTGCGGTGGCGGCCCAACGGCGGGTCGAACTGAAAATTGAAAATTCCGGCCAAGATCGGTCGGATAAGGACACAGGCGTCCACTCGCGGAAATGCGTTTTCTGCGGGTGCGATGCCTTTTTTATTGTTGTTAACCGAGGAGCGATGCGATGAGTGACGAATTCAAAAGTGACCGGAGAGATTTTATGAAGAACGGACTGGGGCTGCTGGGCGGGTCGGCGCTGATGTCGATGGTGCCGCCCGGCGTACGCAATGCGGCTTGGGCGGCAGGCTCCGATGCTCCCGAAAAAAAGGAAGTGAAGGTAGGGTTCATTCCTTTGACCGACTGTGCTTCGGTGGTGATTGCCTCGGTGATGAAGTTCGACGAGAAATACGGTATCAAAATCGTCCCCTCCAAGGAGGCTTCTTGGGCGGCGGTGCGCGATAAGCTAGTGAACGGCGAACTTGATGCCGCGCATGTGTTGTACGGTCTCGTTTATGGCGTGCATCTCGGTATCGGCGGCAGTAAAAAGGATATGTCGGTACTCATGACGCTGAATAACAACGGTCAGGCGATTACGCTGTCCAACCAGCTTAAGGATAAGGGCGTGACCAACGGTGCAGCGCTTAAAAAGCTGGTGGATGCCGAGAAGCGCGATTACACCTTTGCGCAGACCTTTCCCACCGGCACCCATGCCATGTGGCTGTATTACTGGCTGGCAAGTCACGGCATTAATCCGCTCAGCGATGTAAAAACCATTACCGTGCCGCCGCCGCAAATGGTTGCGAATATGCGGGTCGGCAACATGGACGGTTTCTGTGTCGGCGAACCGTGGAACAACCGTGCTATCTACGACAAGATCGGCTTTACGGCTGCGACCACGCAAGACATCTGGAAAGATCACCCGGAGAAGGTATTGGGTTGCACCGGCGAGTTCGCGCAAAAATATCCCAACACGGCGCGCGCACTCATTATGGCGGTCTTGGAAGCCTCGAAGTTTATCGATGAAATGGGCAATCGCCGCAAGGTTGCCGAAATCATCGCCGATAAGTCCTATGTCAATTGTCCCGTGGACGTGATCGATCAGCGCCTGGAAGGGAAATACGAAGACGGACTCGGTCGCAAGTGGAACGATGCGAACTATATGAAGTTCTACAACGACGGTGCGGTGAATTTCCCCTACCTATCGGACGGTATGTGGTTTCTGACTCAGCACAAGCGCTGGGGTTTGCTCAAGGACGACCCCGACTATCTGGGCGTCGCTAAAAAGATCAATCAGGTCGAACTGTATAAACAGGCTGCGTCGCAAGTGAAAGTGCCGGTGCCTAAGGATGTGATGCGCAGCAGTAAGCTGATAGACGGGACGGTGTGGGACGGAAAGGATCCGAAAAAATATGCGGCCGGCTTTAAGGTGCGAGCATGATTACCAAGATAAAACAATTCTTCGTAACCATGCTGCTGCCGCCTTTGCTGGGGATCGGCGTATGCGTGCTGCTCTGGAGCATTGTGGCGCAGACCAGCGAGACGCTGCCGGGGCCGGTGAAAACCTGGCGTTCGGCAGTGGAGCTGTTCAGTGATCCTTTCTACCAGAAAACGCCGAACGATCAGGGGATAGGCTGGAATATCTGGAACTCGCTGAAGCGCGTCGGCACGGGGTTCGGCATGGCAGCGGTGATCGGTATTCCGCTCGGTTTTATGATCGGACGTTTCACCTTCCTCGACAAGATGACCGCGCCCATCGTCAGCATGTTGAGGCCAGTGTCGCCGTTGGCTTGGCTGCCGATCGGGCTGCTGGTGTTCAAGGCAGCGAATCCCGCTGCGATTTGGGTCATTTTCATCTCCAGCATCTGGCCGATGATTATCAACACAGCCATGGGGGTGCGCCAATTGCCGCAGGACTACCTCAACGTGGCCCGGGTGCTCAACCTGTCCGAATGGAAGGTGTTCACCAAAATCCTGTTTCCGGCGACCTTGCCCTACATGCTGACCGGCATTCGTCTCTCCATCGGTACGGCGTGGCTGGTTATCGTGGCGGCAGAGATGCTGACAGGCGGCGTGGGTATCGGTTTCTGGGTGTGGGACGAGTGGAATAACCTGAACGTGGAGCACATCATCATTGCAATTTTCGTAGTCGGGATCGTCGGGCTGCTGCTGGAGCAGGGTCTGATCGCACTGGCTAAGAAATTCAGTTACTAGGAATCGCCATGAACGTTACTCAGAAATATGTTCTCGTCGAAGATGTGCAAATGTCTTTCGATACCAAGCAAGGGCCGTTCGTTGCACTTGCAGACGTTAACCTGAACATCCGGCGCGGAGAATTTATCACGCTGATCGGACATTCCGGTTGCGGCAAGTCCACGCTGCTGAACCTGATCGCCGGGTTATTGCGGCCCAGCGAGGGGTACTTGTTTTGCGCCGAGCGCGAAATCGTCGGCCCCGGGCCGGAGCGCGCCGTGGTGTTTCAGAACCACTCGCTGCTGCCCTGGATGACGTGTTTCGACAATATTTATCTTGGCGTGGAACGCGTGTTCGGCGACAGCGAGGCAGCGGATAAGCTGCGGCAAAGGACGCTGGAGGCGCTTGAGTTGGTGCATTTGTCGCATGCGGAAAAGAAATATCCGCACGAAATTTCCGGCGGCATGAAACAACGCGTCGGCATTGCGCGCGCATTGGCGATGCAGCCTAAGGTGTTGCTGATGGATGAGCCGTTCGGGGCACTCGATGCGCTGACGCGCGCGCATTTGCAGGATGAACTGATGAAAATCGTAGCCGCCACGCAAAGTACGGTCGTGATGGTGACGCACGATGTCGACGAAGCGGTATTGCTGTCCGACCGCATTGTGATGATGACAAACGGCCCGTCGGCTACGATCGGCGAAATTCTCGAAGTCGATTTGGCGAAGCCGCGCGACCGGCTGGCGCTGGCGAACGACCCGGCCTATCACAAATTGCGCGGTGCGGTGCTGGAATTCCTGTATCAGAAACAGGCGAAGAAGGCCGCCTAACCGTGATGACGACGTTTTTCGAACGTTTATTCGCTTTTCGCGCCAACCGGCAAGAGGTTGCGATCTTGTACTTCGGTCGCGCCAGCGAATTTCTCATGACGACGGCCGAGCGCATGGCACTCCCCGCAGGCGGATGCACGCTGGCGCAAGTGCTGGAGTCGTTGCGCCAGCGCAGCGACAGGTGGGCCGACGAACTCGACGAGCGTCATGTGATTTGTACGGTAAACGATGCGCCTGCGGGGCCGTTCGCCGCGATTGAGCCGGGTTGCGAGGTCCATATTTTTTCGCGGAAATCCATTTTCGAGCCATGAGTGCAGAAGAGTTGCTAACTGAAACCCGCTCGACTTGTTGTTATTGCGGTGTGGGGTGCGGCGTTGTGATCGAGTCCGACGGCAGCCGCATCACCGGCGTCCGCGGCGATGCGGCTCACCCGGCCAACTTCGGGCGGCTGTGCAGCAAAGGTTCGACACTCCACCTGACTGCGCGGGACGAGCTGCGCGCACTGCATCCTGAGCTGCGCGATTCGCGCCATGCAGTGCGCCGGCGCGTGAGCTGGGAAACGGCGCTCGACACGGTGGCGGACAGGTTCGCCGAGATTATCCGGCGAGATGGGCCGGATGCGGTCGGCTTCTATCTCTCAGGGCAGTTGCTGACTGAGGATTACTACGTATTCAACAAGCTTGCGAAGGGGCTGATCGGCACGAATAACGTGGACACCAATTCGCGTCTTTGCATGTCGTCCGCCGTGGCGGGATACAAAGCGACACTGGGGGCGGATGCGCCGCCCGGATGCTATGAGGACATAGACCATGCCCGTTGTATTTTCATCGCGGGTTCGAATACGGCCTGGGCGCACCCGATTGTGTTCCGCCGCATTGAAGAGGCGCGTAAGAATAATCCCGAGCTGAAATTGGTGGTGGTCGATCCGCGTCGCACCGATACGGCGGCTGCGGCGGACTTGCATCTGAATATTCTTCCCGGCACCGATGTCGCCCTGTTTAACGCGATGCTGCATGTCATGCTTTGGGAGGATTGGTGCGACAAGGGATTCATAGAGGCGCACACCGAAGACTTCGGGCGGATTAAAGACCTCGTGCGCGAATATACGCCGCAATATGCCGCGACCGTGTGCGGGATTGAGGCGGAGCAAATCGTGACGGCGGCGCGCTGGTTCGCACAGGGGCCTACGCTGTCGCTGTATTGTCAGGGGTTGAACCAGTCTGTACGCGGTACGCAAAAAAATGCTGCGTTAATCAATTTGCATCTGGCTACCGGCCAGATCGGTAAACCCGGGGCTGCACCGCTGTCGCTCACCGGACAGCCGAACGCAATGGGCGGGCGCGAGGTGGGCGGCATGGCCAATCTGTTGTCCGGTCACCGCAATCTCGACGATCCTGCGCACCGTGCGGAAGTCGCGGCACTGTGGAATGTGCCCGATATTCCGGACAAGCCCGGTGCGACGGCTGTGGAAATGTTCGAGGCGGTGCGACGCGGCGAGATTAAGGCGCTGTGGATCGCTTGCACCAATCCGGCGCAGTCCATGCCCGATCAGGGGCGGATACGGGAAGCGCTGGAGGCGGCGGAATTTGTGGTGGTGCAGGAGGCGTTCCTCAATACCGATACCGTTCGCTATGCCGACCTGCTATTGCCCGCAGCGACTTGGGGCGAGAAGGAAGGAACGGTGACCAATTCGGAGCGACGTATCTCGCGCGTGCGCCCGGCCGTGCCGCCGCCCGGCGAGGCGCGCTGCGACTGGCGGATCGGGGTGGATTTTGCCGCCCGGCTCGCACCGCGGCTGAATAAGCGGAATGTACTTGCATATGCCGATGCGGAGGCCGTTTTTAACGAGCACCGCGCAACCACCATCGGTCGCGATCTGGATATCGGCGGACTGAGCTATGCGTTGCTGGAAAGCGCCGGGCCGCAACAGTGGCCGCTCCCTCAGGGCGCCTTGCAGGGGCGTAAGCGTCTCTATGAAGACGGACGGTTTCCGACAGCAGACGGCAAAGCCTGCTTTGCGTTGACGCCTTACGCGCCGGTCGCCGAAGACACCGATGCGCGCTATCCCTTGCATCTGAATACCGGACGGTTGCGCGACCAGTGGCACGGTATGAGCCGTACCGGCAGCGTGGGGCGACTGTTCAGTCATGCCGAAGAACCGCTGCTCTCCATGCATGCCGGCGACATGGCGCGACGCGGTCTGGCGGACGGCGATATAGCCAGAGTCGCCAGCCGGCGCGGGAGGATTAATGTACGTGTGGCCGCCTCACCTGAAATGCGTGCTGGGCAGGTGTTTTTTCCCATGCACTGGGGGAGTCGGTTCATGAGTGGGGCAGGCGCGAATGCGATGACTGTCTCGGCGTTCGACGCACAATCGAAACAACCCGAACTTAAGCATGCCGCCGTGCAAGTAGAAAAGCTGAATTTGCCCTGGCAGATGGTGGCGATGCGTCATGGCGATGCGTTGCGCCGCATGGATCGCTTGCAAGCGCTACTTTCGAATTTCGACTACAGCGCACTGAGTTTGTACGGGCGCGACGAAGAGTTGGTGGTATTGCGTGCGGCACATGCCTGCGCTGTGCCGGACGAGTTATTGGCGCAAATCGACGCTGTTCTCGGATTGGACGATCCGGAACAGACAATGCGCTACAGCGATGTGCGGCGCGGCATATCCAAGCGTGCGCTGATGCAAAACGACCGTTTGATCGGCGTGCGCCTGACCGGGGAAACCGCTGCGCGCGACTGGCTGAAAGAAATGATCGCGCAGGGGGCCGATGCGCAATCTTTGCGGACATGGCTGCTGGCGCCGCTGAAAGCGCCCCCGGCAGGTCAGTCGCAGCGCGGGCGCATCGTTTGCAACTGCCTAGATGTGTCCGAATTGGAAATCTTGCGCGAGGTTGAAAGCGGCCTGGGTTTGCCGGCCATTCAGGAAAAGTTGAAATGCGGTACGCAGTGCGGTTCGTGCGTGCCGGAAATAAAACGATTGACGACTACGAGAGAAGGGGCTGAAAAATGAAAAAGATGGAACTAGTCATGGTCGGTAACGGCATGGCCGGGGTACGTACGCTGGAGGAGTTACTCAAACTTGCGCCGGATATGTACGACATCACCGTTTTCGGCGCAGAGCCGTATCCCAACTATAACCGCATCATGCTGTCGCCGGTGCTGGCGGGCGAGCAGCAACTGCAAGACATTATCCTGAACGATCTCGATTGGTATGCGCAGCATGATATCAGGCTGCATCTGGGCAAGAAGGTTGTGCGCATAGACCGCTTCAATAAAACGGTGCGTGCCGAAGACGGTACTGTGGCGGAATACGACAGATTGCTGCTGGCTACGGGTTCTACGCCCTTTATTTTGCCGGTGCCGGGTAAGGCGCTTGAAGGGGTCATTGGCTATCGGGATATTCACGATACCAATGCGATGATCGAGGCGGCGCAGAAATACCGCCATGCAGTGGTGATCGGCGGCGGGCTGCTTGGGCTGGAGGCCGCAAACGGATTGGCTTTGCGCGGGATGGATGTGACGGTGGTGCATCTCATGCCTTGGCTGATGGAGCGTCAGTTGGATCGTACGGCGGCAAAAATGCTGCAGAGTTCACTGGAAGCGAAAGGGCTGAAGTTTTTATTGGAAAAACAGACGCAGGAACTGGTCGGGAACGCGCAGGGGCGCGTTTCCGCAATACGTTTTAAGGACGGCAGCGAAATCCCCGCCGATCTTGTGGTGATGGCGGTCGGCATCCGCCCCGATACCGCACTGGCCGAATCTGCCGGAATTTATTGCAATCGCGGCATCGTCGTGGACGATACTATGCAGACTTATGATCCCAGTATTTATGCGGTAGGCGAGTGCGTGTCTCATCGCGGTACGACGTATGGGCTGGTGGCGCCGCTGTTCGAGCAAGGCAAGGTGTGCGCGAATCATCTGGCGCGTATGGGGATTGCCCGCTACGAAGGCTCGGTAACTTCGACCAAACTCAAGGTTACCGGCATTGACTTATTCTCTGCCGGAGACTTCATCGGAGACGATGGCAC
This sequence comes from Pseudomonadota bacterium, assembly GCA_040757065.1. GTDB lineage: Bacteria > Pseudomonadota > Gammaproteobacteria > Burkholderiales > Gallionellaceae > JBFLXR01. The sequence continues at coordinate 153,324 of JBFLXR010000003.1, read as the reverse complement.
CGAAGAGATTGTGTTGCACGATGCCGCGGGTGGCGTATATAAAAAACTGGTGTTGCGCGACGATCAAGTGGTCGGTGCGGTAATGTATGGGGATACCAAGGACGGTTCATGGTATTTCCAGTTGCTGCGCGACGGCAAGAACGTCTCGGAAATCAGAGATCATTTGTTGTTCGGGCAGTCGCATTTGGGCAATACCGGACATCAGGGACAGAACAGTGCGGCAGACATGCCGGATGAGATGGAGGTTTGCGGGTGTAACGGGGTCTGCAAAGGTACGATTGTCCGGGCGATCAAGGAACAAGGATTGTTTACGCTGGACGAGGTGCGCAAGCACACCAAGGCATCCGCGTCCTGCGGTTCTTGTACCGGGCTGGTAGAACAAATCCTCGCTTCTGCCGTCGGGGGGGCGTATGCACCGCAGTTGGCGGCAACCAAGCCGATGTGCGGTTGCACCGACCTGACGCACGAAGAGGTTCGCAAGGCTATCGGCGAGCAAACCTTGCTTTCGATTCCTCAAGTTATGCAGTCCCTTGCATGGCGGACTCCCAACGGTTGCGCAAGCTGCCGTCCGGCGCTCAATTACTATCTGCTATGCGCGCATCCGCGCGTATCGAGAGACGATCCTCAGTCTCGCTTCATTAACGAACGCGCACACGGCAATATCCAGAAGGACGGCAGCTTTTCCGTCGTGCCGCGCATGTGGGGCGGTACGACGAATGCCGCGCAATTGCGCCGGATCGCCGATGTGGCGGATAAATACAAAATTACCGCGATCAAGGTAACAGGCGGACAGCGCATCGACCTTTTCGGTATTAAGAAGGAGGATTTGCCTAAGGTCTGGGCCGATCTGGACATGCCTTCCGGTCATGCCTATGCCAAGGCATTGCGTACCGTAAAAACCTGCGTGGGCAGCGAATGGTGCCGGTTCGGCGTGCAGGATTCGACACAGCTGGGGATCGAGATCGAGCGCGCATTATGGAAGATGTATGCGCCGCATAAGGTGAAAATTGCCGTTTCCGGCTGCCCGCGCAATTGCGCCGAATCCGGGATTAAGGACGTCGGTGTGATCGGGGTGGATTCAGGGTGGGAAATCTATGTGGCGGGCAATGGCGGCATTAAAACCGAGGTCGCCCAGTTTTTCGTTAAAGTGAAAACCGCCGAGGAAGTGATGGAATACGCCGGCGCTTTTCTCCAGCTATACCGCGAAGAGGCGCGCTATCTGGATCGTACCGTACATTATGTCGAGCGGGTGGGATTGGAGTATGTGAAGCAGCGTGTTATCGAAGATGCTGCCAATCGCAAGGCTTTGTATGCGCGCTTACTTTATGCGCTACAGGAAGAAAAAGATCCCTGGGCGGTCGGGAATGTCGATCAACGCGAATTCGCACCCCTCACAATTCGATAAGGAAAACATCATGGAAAACTGGCAACCCGTGGCAAATTTGGAGGACATCCCGCCGCTCGGCTCGCGTGTCGTGAAATCCGCACAGGGCGATATTGCGCTGTTTCGCACGGACGACGACCGCGTGTTCGCTTTACATGACAAGTGTCCGCACAAAGGCGGGCCGCTTTCGCAGGGTATCGTTTTCGGACAAACCGTGGCTTGTCCTCTGCACGGATGGAATATTGGCCTGGGGGACGGGCAGGCTGTTGCGCCGGACAAGGGGTGCACCAAAACGCTGGATGTGAAGGTCGAGAACGGCGTATTGCTGTTGCGACTCGCTTAATACGGGTATTAAAGCCCTGCCGGAGCCGGAAAATTGTTGTCGGATCGGGAATGTTTTGAGCTGCCCGAAGTTGCAGGTTATAGCCGAAGCGCATCATTGCAGGATCGGTTCGGTCGGCGCGTGGACTATCTCCGTCTGTCGGTGACCGACCGTTGCGATATGCGGTGCAGTTATTGTATGCCGCAGGGTTTCAGCGATTATGAAGAGCCGCGGGATTGGCTGACTTTCGATGAAATCGAGCGCGTTGTCGCGGCTTTTGCGCGCATGGGAACGTATCGTTTCAGAATCACCGGCGGCGAGCCTTTGTTGCGCCGGGGGGTGAGTGGTCTGGCGGCGCGGCTTGCGCGGCTGCCCGGCGTGGCGGATCTGTCGCTCAGCACCAATGGCACGCAACTGGCGCAGCATGCGGCCGATCTTAAAACGGCGGGCATTAACCGGATTAATGTCAGTCTCGATTCGCTTTGTGCGGAGCGATTGCACGGTATTACGCGGCGCGATGCGCTGGCGCACATATTGGAGGGGCTGTCGGCGGCGAAATCGTGTGAATTTTCGATCATCAAAATCAATATGGTTGTGATGGCAGGAGTCAATGAAGGCGAAATCGACGCGATGGCAGAGTTTTGCTTTCGTCACGGTTTTGTTTTACGGCTGATTGAAACTATGCCGGTGGGCGATACGGGACGCAATGCCGGCTATGTGGATTTGCAACCTATCCGCCGGCGCCTGCAAGAGCGCTTCGGTTTGTTGGACGGCCTGGTGCAGGGAGGCGGGCCCGCGCGCTATTTGGTCTCGCAGGATGGGAAAAACCGCATCGGTTTCATCACGCCCCTGTCGCAGCATTTTTGCGAAACATGCAATCGGGTCAGGTTGTCAGTGGATGGCACGCTTTATCTGTGTCTGGGGCAGGAGCATAAAGTCGCGCTGCGTCCGCTCTTGCGCGCAGGTGTCGGAGATGACGAACTGGATAACGCGATACGCCGCGCTATCGAGCTGAAGCCGCAACGGCATGAGTTTGCCGAGCAGCCGGATAAGATTATCCGCGTCATGTCGATGACCGGCGGGTGAGGGCAGATCATCCGATGCGGGCCGAGTCCCGTTGCCTCGCGATCGAGTGTTGATCGTATTATCTAAATAATCGGAAAGATTTAGTTGTGGCGGCCGCTCTTTGGTGCGGGATATGCTGCTTAACAGCGGGGATGCAGAGGTGGTTAAAGCTATCCTTCAGATAGCCAAAGCATTTGGATTGGAATCGGTGGCTGAAGTGAACCAAACAGAGAGCAGTTAAAGTTCGTTAGGGAATTTGGCTGCGAATATGCCTAAGGATACTTTTTCAGCAAGCCATTTTCTTATTCTGAGTGTGTGAATTTTTTATCGAAACGACTGATCTATGATGATCGGATTTTTTGAAGTGTTAGCCCATCTAGTAGAGATGATGTAAAATTCACTTGCTAGTTATGCTTATGCATAGAAACGCTCCAATTTTGCATTCTACCAACTAGGAATGCTTTTGAGTGGTACGGCTGTGGTATGGGCTTATATATTTTCGTTATATACCTTTTGCCTGTTTTTAATCAGTTTGGCTCTTTGGATTGTCAATAATAACTGATTGAAAACAAATGGAAAGTTGGTAGTAAAATCCCCAAGCCCGGGTGGTGAAATTGGTAGACACAACGGACTTAAAATCCGTCGACTCGAAAGAGTTGTACCGGTTCGATTCCGGTTCCGGGCACCATTTTATGTAAACAAAACAGTGTGTTGTGTGTTTTGTTTTTCTCTCCAGGAAAAATTTTAATTTTCCTGGAACTTTCAAAAAAATTCGGTGACTAACGGTGTATGAACGACATCTCTGTCGTTGCCTGCTCACCCTCCTCCCTGATTGAGCAGGCGTCCAATCTCCCTTTTGGACCTGGATTGCCCCCAAGCTGATGCTTGGGGGATTTTTTTGCCTGTTCGATTTGTATATATTCAGCGCCTGCCATTTTGCGAGAGGTCGGTTATGAGAATTTTGCACACTATGTTGCGTACGGTTGATTTGGATCGTTCGGTCAGGTTTTATACCCAAGTGTTGGGCATGCGCTTGCTGCGCCGCAAAGATTATCCGGAGGGGCGTTTTACTCTGGCTTTTGTCGGTTATGCGGATGAATCGGAGCAATCCGCTATTGAGCTAACCTACAATTGGGATACGAGTCAGTACGAGCATGGCAATGCGTTCGGTCATATTGCGCTGGAGGTGGAGGATGCCAAGGCGTATTGCGATCAGGTTCGTCAGGCGGGCGGGCAGGTGGTGCGCGAAGCCGGGCCGATGAAGCACGGCACGACGGTGATCGCGTTTTTGCGCGACCCGGACGGCTATTTGATTGAGCTGATCGAGAGGTACCCCTCGTAAACTACAGTCTTGTTGTTTGGTGTGGCTTGGGGGTAGTGCTGTTCGTTGTCAGTTGTTGCAAGACGCCATTCCAAAAGCCGATGCGGGCCTCGATGGCGGCGCGGGCGGCATTTTCGGCTTCATGCAACCGGGCAGGGTCGCCTGCGCATAATTCGTTGAGAAGTTGCAGCGAAATCGGGCCGTGAAAGTCGGCATCCAAATAAATATGCCGTTTCAGGTAGTAATGAAATGCAGGGGCATCCTGCTCGGTAATGCCCATGTTCGCCAGAAAAGCGCGAAACATTCCCGGAATAATGTGTTCGCGGCCGAGCGCGAAGGCGGCGGCGACCTCGTGAGGTTTGTCGCTTGCCAGAAAATCGAAGGTGCTGCGCACGAAACGGCGCGAGGCTTCGGGGATGTCGTTGCGCGCCAATGCGGTTTCGATGCTGCGGTCGGCGGCGATTTCAGCGAAGTGCAATGCCGGAGACGGGTCTGCGCCGACCTCGCGCATGGCGCTGCAATAGAGTTCGAAGTGGCTGGCGTAGGTGGGTTGGCCGCTTGCGTCGGGCAGGCCTTGATCGGACTCTTCTTCCAGAACTAATTGGTTAATAAAATAGCGTATGGCTGGTGCGCTGCGCGGTTTCCACGGATAGGCGGTCGGCGCGATATGTTGCTGCAAGTATTTCACAACCGACATAAAGTCCCATACCGAATAGACGTGGTGCTGCATGAAGCAGCGCAGGTCTTCCAGTGTGCGTACAGCGCTGTATACGGGGTGTCGGTCGAGTTGCGCGCGCAAGTCGGCGACGATGCCGGTATCGAAAGTGTGGTCTGCGGTCATAAGGCCTGAATGAGATGCATTAGAATGCGCTAATTCTCCCGGAAGCAATGCCTATTAGCAATGTTTGCGTGCAACTTGTCAGTGACGGGATGGGTGTGAAAGGCTTGCGTTTGATATAATGCGCTGCTTTGACTTTGAGATTGCTGCTGTAGGAGGTCTGAATGCCTATGTACGGATACCGTTGCACGAGCTGCGGCGCACAAAAAGATGTGATGCAAAAGATTGCCGATGCGCCTCTGACCGCTTGTCCGGAGTGCGGGCAGGAGACTTTTACCAAGCAACTATCCGCTGCTGGGGTGGTGTCGAAAATCGGTAGTGGCGTACCTGCGCAGCCGGCGTCCTGCGGCAGTTGTTGCGCATGCCCGATGGCGGGCGGTCACGCATGAAAAAATACCTGCTGACAGGTCTGCTGGTGTGGGTGCCGCTGGGGATTACCCTGTGGGTGCTTAATCTGACCATTTCGACAATGGATCAGACGCTGAACTTGCTGCCGAAAGCCTGGCATCCCGATAATGTATTGGGCATGCACATCCCGGGGCTGGGGGTAATCCTGACCGTGGCGGTGGTGATCGGTACCGGTCTGCTGGCGCGAAATGTGTTCGGTCAGCGCGTGCTGGTCTATTGGGACGGTTTGTTGCGTCGCATACCGTTCGTGAATTCGATTTACAACAGCGTCAAGCAAGTCAGCGATACGCTGTTGTCCGGCAACGGGCAATCGTTTCGCAAGGTGCTGCTGGTGCGTTATCCGCATCCTGAAGCATGGTCGCTGGCTTTCCAAACCGGCGTGCCGGGCGAAGTGTCGCATGCGCTGCATGAAGAGTATGTGGCGGTATTCATACCGACTACGCCCAGCCCGGTCAACGGCTTTTATTTTTACGTTCGCCGGGCGGATGTGATCGAACTCGATATGAGCGTCGATGTGGCGCTGAAATCGATTGTTTCCATGGGAGTGGTGGCGGCGCCGGAACAACAGGCCAGCCAGACGCTGCCGAATTGATTTTCTGAATTTATTGCTAACTGATTAAACCATGCGTACCCATTACTGCGGACATTTGAATGCCTCTCAACTCGACCAAGTCGTCACTCTGTGCGGCTGGGTGCATCGCCGCCGCGATCACGGCGGGGTGATTTTCATCGATTTGCGCGACCGCGAGGGTTTGGCGCAAGTCGTATGCGATCCCGATCGCGCCGATATGTTCAAAGTGGCCGAATCGGTGCGCAACGAATTCGTGCTGCGCATTACCGGTAAGGTGCGTCGCCGTCCGGAAGGCACGACTAATTCGAACATTACCAGCGGTGAGATCGAGGTGCTGTGCCACGAAATCGAAGTGCTGAACGCTTCGGTGACCCCGCCGTTCCAGTTGGACGACGAAAACCTTTCGGAAAACGTACGCCTGACGCACCGCGTGCTGGATCTGCGCCGTCCGCAAATGCAAAAGAATATGATGCTGCGTTACAAAACCAGCATGGCGTTCCGCCGCTATCTGGACGGCAAAGGTTTTATCGACATCGAAACGCCGATGCTGACCAAGTCCACGCCGGAAGGTGCGCGCGACTACCTGGTGCCATCGCGCGTGCATCCGGGTGAGTTTTTCGCGTTGCCGCAATCGCCGCAGTTGTTCAAGCAAATGCTGATGGTGGCCGGCTTCGACCGCTACTATCAGATTACCAAGTGTTTCCGCGACGAAGATTTGCGCGCTGACCGACAGCCGGAATTTACGCAGGTGGATATTGAAACCTCCTTCCTCAGCGAAGGCGAAATCATGGCGCTGATGGAAGACATGATCCGCACGGTGTTCAAGGAGGTGATGGACGTCGCACTGCCAAACCCGTTCCCGCGCATTACCCACGCGGAAGCGATGAGTCGCTACGGTTCGGATAAGCCCGATCTGCGTGTAACGCTGGAACTGACCGAAGTGACCGACGCGGTGAAAGACGTGGCGTTCAAGGTGTTCAGCAACCCGGCCAATGCGGCGGACGGTCGCGTGGCAGCATTGCGTATTCCGGGCGGCAGTGTGTTGACGCGTGGCGAAATCGACGAATTTACCAAGTTCGTCGGCATCTATGGTGCGAAGGGGCTGGCTTACATCAAGGTCAACGATGTGACGCAGTTGAACGAAAATGGTCTGCAGTCGCCCATCGTAAAAAATCTGAACGAAACCGCGCTACGCACCATTATGGAACGCACCGGCGCACAGAACGGCGACCTGATTTTCTTCGGGGCTGATAAAGCCAAGGTCGTGAACGATGCAATGGGTGCATTGCGCAGCAAGATCGGTCATGAAAAGGGGTATGTGAACGGTAAGGCTTGGGAACCGCTGTGGGTGGTGGATTTCCCGATGTTCGAGTACGACGAAGACGATAAGCGCTGGACGGCGTGCCATCATCCGTTTACTTCGCCGAAAGACGAGCATGTCAAATTTCTGGAAAGCGATCCCGGCAAATGTTTGGCAAAAGCCTACGATTTGGCATTGAACGGCTGGGAAATCGGTGGCGGCTCTGTGCGTATTCACCGTGAAGAAGTGCAAAGCAAAGTGTTCCGCGCGCTGAATATCAATGCGGAAGAGGCGCAACTCAAGTTCGGTTTCTTGCTGGACGCCTTGCAATACGGCGCCCCTCCGCACGGCGGGCTGGCCTTCGGTCTGGATCGCATTGTGACCATGATGACCGGCGCAGAGTCGATCCGCGATGTGATCGCCTTCCCGAAGACGCAGCGTGCGCAGTGCTTGCTGACGCAAGCGCCCAGCAGTGTGGACGAAAAACAGCTTCGCGAGCTGCATATCCGTCTGCGTCAGCAAAACCAGACTTCGGTGGAAGTCAGCAAGGGCTGATCGATGCGCGGACTCGTGCGTTGTCTGTGGCTGCTGGCGTTATTGCTGGCGATGCCGTATGCAGCGGCGCGCGAATTCGCTGTTGAGACTATTCCGCAAATTGCGGTAGCTGAGCTGCCGCACGAAGCGCAGGAAACATTACGGCTCATCCGGCAGGGTGGGCCGTTTCCTTATCCGCGCGACGGGATCGTATTCGGCAATTACGAACACCGTTTGCCATCGCATCCGCGCGGTTACTATCGCGAATATACCGTGCCGACGCCGGGAGAGCGAAACCGGGGGGCACGGCGCATTGTTTGCGGACAGCCGGTCGAGTGCTACTACAGCGCCGATCATTACCGCAGTTTTCAGCGCATCAGGGAGTGAACATGGACCAGCTCGCCTCGCGTTTACAGGACGTTGCCGAATCCGGCATTTATCAATTGAACTGTGCGCCGGAATCGGTGCGGATTGCGGCAGAGCAGGTAGGGTTTGCTTTGCTGGAGGCGGATTTATCCGCCGTGCACGGCAAGGGGGCGCTACTGGCGGCACTGGCTCAAGCTGTGCGTGCGCCGGAGTGGTTTGGCAATAACTGGGATGCTTTGGCCGATGCGCTGGGAGATTTGTCTTGGGTGTCGGCACCTGGCTATGTGTTGATGCTTGGGCATGGCGAGGAACATTTCGGTCTGAACGACTCGGATTATGAGACTTTGCAGGCGATTCTGACCGATACCGTGGCGTTTTGGGCGTCGCAAGGTAAGCCGTTCTGGATATTTATTTGCGCATGAAACAGGGTTACAAGCAGCCAGTCTCGGTGCTGGTGGTAATCTATACACGCGATCTTGATGTGTTGTTGTTGGAGCGGGCCGATCACCCCGGGTTATGGCAATCGGTTACCGGTAGCCGCGATGGCGAAGAAACGCTGCGCGAAACGGCCATACGCGAGGCGGGGGAAGAAACCGGTCTGGATGCGTGCCGGTTTGTTCTGACCGATTGGCAGGTGACGAACGAATATGAAATTTATGCCAAATGGCGGCATCGCTATCCGCCTGGCACTACCCACAATACCGAGCATGTTTTCGGTTTGGAATTACCGGAGCATTTGCCTGTCAAACTGTCGCCGCGCGAACACTTGAACTTTCGGTGGTTGCCGTGGCAGGATGCGGCAGAGGCCGTGTTTTCTCCGAGCAACCGTGCGGCGATTTTAGAGTTGCCGCTACGGGCAGGAAAAAAGGAATAACCGATGCAAGATAATTTAATTCAGATTCCCTACGACCACCCGGGGTGCTCGACTTCGGAGGCGTGGGCGAAGCGTACCTTACCGGTTAGAGAAGAGGAGAAGCCGGAATTAATTGCCCGCATTAAGCGGCTGTTGAAAGAGCAAGATGCAGTGCTGGTCGCGCACTACTATGTGGATGCCGAATTGCAGGACTTGGCCGAAGCGACCGGCGGCATGGTCTCCGATTCGCTGGATATGGCGAATTTCGGACATCAACATCCGGCGAAAACGCTGGTGGTGGCAGGGGTGCGTTTCATGGGCGAAACGGCCAAGATTCTGAATCCGGAAAAACGGGTGCTGATGCCCGATCTGGAAGCCGAGTGCTCGCTCGATCTGGGGTGTCCGGTGGATGAGTTTTCCGCTTTTTGCGATGCGCATCCTGACCGTACCGTGGTGGTCTACGCCAACACCAGTGCTGCGGTGAAAGCACGTGCCGATTGGATGGTGACCAGTTCGATCGCCTTGCCGGTGGTGCGTCACCTGAAAGAACAGGGCAAAAAAATCTTGTGGGCGCCGGATCGCCATTTGGGCAGCTATATTCAGGAGCAAACCGGAGCCGATATGTTGTTGTGGCAGGGCTCTTGCGTCGTGCATGATGAATTCAAGGCACAAGAATTAATCGAGCTGAAGGCCAAGCACCCCGGTGCGAAAGTTCTGGTGCATCCCGAATCGCCGCGTGCGATTGTTCAACTGGCCGATGCGGTCGGTTCGACTACGCAGATTATCAAGGCGGCGCAGCAAATGGATGCCAAGGAATTTATCGTGGCGACCGACAACGGTATTCTGCATAAGATGCGCACGTTGTGTCCGGATAAGGTGTTTATCGAAGCGCCGACCGCAGGGACGGGCGCAACTTGTAAGAGTTGCAGCCATTGTCCGTGGATGGCGATGAATAGTTTGCGCAATTTGGCCGAGGTGCTGGAAACGGGCAGGAACGAAATTCTGGTCGAGCCGGAAATGGGGCGTCGCGCCAAGGTTTGTATCGAGCGCATGCTGGATTTTGCTAAACAGATCAACCTGCCTACGCGTGGGATCGGCAATGCTTAACGGCTGACCGTATGATCGATCTTACCATCGCCACATATAACATTCATAAAGGCTTTTCGCGCTTCAACCGGCGGATGGTGTTGCACGAGCTGCGTGAGCGATTGTGCGATTTGAATGCCGACATTGTGTTTTTGCAGGAAGTGTTGGGCGAGCATAGTCTGCACCCTGAGCGCTTCGAGAATTATCCGGCGCAACCGCAATACGAATTCCTGGCGGATGCGGTTTGGCCGCACCATGCCTACGGCAAGAACGCGGTCTACGATGCCGGACACCACGGCAATGCGATTCTTAGCCGCTTTCCGATTTCGAATTGGGATAATCTCGACATCTCTGCACACCGTTTTGAGAGTCGCGGCATGCTGCATTGCGAGATCGATATGCCGCAGCACGACGTACCGCTGCACTGTATTTGCGTACATCTCGGCCTGTTCAAGCGCGGACGCGGTCTGCAAATGAGCGCACTGGTCGAGCGCATACGCGCGGAAGTACCGGATGAGGCGCCGCTGATAATTGCCGGAGACTTCAACGACTGGCGCAACCATGCCAGCCGTTTGTTGGCACAAGAACTCGGGTTGCAGGAGGTGTTCGAGTCGTGCAAGGGGAAGTTGGCGCGCAGCTTCCCTTCCGGGCTGCCGGTATTGCAGCTTGACCGGATTTACGTTCGCGGTTTGCAGGTTCGTCACGGCGAGGTGCATGCCCGCTATCCCTGGAACAAAATTTCCGACCATGCGGCCTTGTCCGCCAAGGTTCATCTGCCATGATGCAGACCTTCGAGATAGAAGGTCACCGCTTAAAGCTGCTGCGCAACGGCGCAGAATATTTCCCCGAATTGATTGCGGCGATCGATGCCGCAACGCAGTCCGTTTATCTGGAAACCTATATTTATGCGGCGGACGAAACAGGTCGGCAGGTTTCGGATGCATTGAAACGCGCGGCGCGGCGGGGTGTAGGCTGCTATGTCATGATGGACGGTTTCGGTTCTGCCGCACTACCGCAAAACTGGGTCGAGAGTTTGCGCAAAGCCGGGGTGGAAGCGCTGTATTACCGTCCCGAATCGGCACGATGGAAAATACGGCGTCACCGGCTGCGCCGCATGCACCGCAAGCTGGTGTTGGTGGATGAGCGGTTGGCCTTTGTCGGCGGCATCAATATTGCAGACGATTTAACCGGGCATCCGAATGCCGATGCGCCGCGCATGGATTATGCTGTGCGCGTCGAAGGCGATGTGGTTCGGCAAATCCATGCTTCAATGGGGCGTTTGTGGAACTTGGTAAGCTGGAGCAGTCTGCGTCGTCGGCGTACGCCCCGGCTGCGGCAAAAGCCGCAAGAGGCGGAACATTCCGCGCCGGTGGCGCTGCTCGTTCGGGATAATGTGCGCCACCGGCGCGACATCGAGCATGCATACCGGATGGCGATCAATCTAGCGCAACAGGAAATATTGATCGCCAATGCATATTTTCTGCCGGGACGCCGGTTTCGGCAAGCGCTCTTGCGCGCAGCACAGCGCGGGGTGCGCGTAACACTGCTGTTGCAGGGGCAAGTCGAATACCGTATTCAACACTATGCGACGCTGGCGCTGTACGATGAGCTGTTACGCGCCGGGGTGGAGATTTACGAGTACCGGGCGAGTTACTTGCATGCCAAAGTGGCCGTGATCGACGGGCAGTGGGCAACGGTCGGCTCTTCGAATATCGATCCCTTCAGCCTGTGGCTGGCGCGGGAGGCGAATTTGGTCGTTCGCGATGCGGGATTCGCGGGTTCGCTGCGTGCTGATTTGTTCGATCAGATGTCGCACAGCGCGGTACGGGTGCATCAGGCGGAGTGGCGTCGGCACGGCGTGGCGATGCGCCTGGTGATGCGCTTGAGTTATGCGTTCATGCGTTTGCTGACCGGGCTGGTCGGGCAGGCGCGCGGCGACGACGATGTCTGACGTGCGGTGTAAGGTTTTTCCGATTGTCGGGCCGCTCAAGATAGTCCTATAATCCCGTAGGATATTTTTGCGAAGTATGCAACCCGGCAGGGGATATGAAACAATTCGCCAACCTGATTAAACAAATTACGCTAGGGAAGCTGCTGGTTGCGCTATCGGCAGTGTCTCTTATCTTCGCCTTCGTGTTGGTGTTCGTATTGTCCGGTTATGTGCGGGAGCGGGCCGTTCACGATCTGGCGCGCGAGGATGCGCGGCAGGCTTCCGGGTTGGTGTTTCAAAGTCTGTATTCCGCCATGCGCAAGGGGTGGAATAAGGAAGAAATCAAAGATGTAATCGACCGCCTGAATTCGGCCATGCCGGAAGGCTTGGCCGTGCGTGTCTACCGTGGTGCGGCGGTGGAAAAACAATTCGGCGAAATGGCTGGCGAGCATGAGCGGATTACGCAGGACGCCGCTTTGCAAGCGGCACTGCAAGACGGTCAGGACGTGACGCTGTTTCCCAGCAGCGGTTCGATCCGCTATCTGTATCCCGTGCGCGCAACCAAGGAATGTCTGACCTGTCACACCCAGTCATACGAAGGGGCGGTGCACGGCGTGATCGATATTACCTATCCGGTACACAAGATCAAGGTTTCGCTCGACTATGTGTTGAATTCCATTGTGGGCTATACCTTCTTGGTGTTGGGGCTGGTCTTCATCGCACTGTATGTGAAGTTGCGTTATCTGGTGGCGATCCCGATTTCCGATCTGGTCAACGTGATTCAGCGCATTACACAGGATATGAATCTGAGCCATCGTGTGGAGGGCGGGCAGTGGATTGTGGAGTTGCGCCGCTTGTCCGAATATTTCAACCGATTAATGTCTACGGTGGAAGATTACAACTACCGTTTGCAGGAATTGTCGGTGCGCGATCCGCTGACCAGCTTGTATAACCGCCGTAAGTTCGAAGAATTCCTCGATTACGAAATTATCCGTGCCGAGCGCCACGGGCACTCGTTTTCGATCATCATGGCCGATTTGGACGATTTTAAGTTCATCAACGATACCTACGGCCATCCGGTCGGCGACATGGCACTGAAAAAACTGGCGCTGTTGCTGGAGGCTTGTCTGCGCAAGGGGGATGTAATGGCGCGACTGGGCGGCGACGAATTCGCGGTCATTTTGCCGGAAACCCCGATGGAGAGCGGCTTGCAGGTGGCGCACAAATTGCACCATACGCTTGGCAACAGCAATCTTGAATTGCCGGTTGGCAAAGTCAGTATGGCGGGTAGTTTCAGTGTGGTGAATTATCCTCTGGACGGCAAGACCAAAGCCGAATTGCTGACGGCGATGGATGTGGTGCTGTATAAGGCGAAGAGCCGCGGCAAGAATCAGGTGCTGGGCGCAGGATCCAGCGAGGAAAATAGCGAGATGAGTATCTTCCGGCAGGCCGATTTTCTGCGGCGTGCTTTGAGTGAAGACCGCGTTGAAGCTTTCTTTCAGCCGATTGTCGATGTGTACAGCGGCGAGGTGGTCGCGTTCGAGTCGCTGGCGCGCATCCGTGAGGGCGATGTCTGGTTCTCGGCGGGGCAATTCATCGAAACGGCGGAAAGCCTTGGCATGAGTAAAGAGCTCGATGTGCGGGTGTTCGAAAAGGCGCTGGATCGTTTGGCGCTGCTGAAAGAGACGCATCCGCAGGCGAAGATGTTCTTCAACCTGTCGGCGCGTACTTTCAACAACGTGGCGTGGATGCGTTCCATTCCGCAATTGGCGGCGGATCGCGGCATCGCGTGCGACAATCTGGTGCTCGAAATCACCGAGCGCGAAGCCTTGCCCAATATGACGCAGGTCAAAGAGGTGATCGACGAGTTGTGCAAACAGCGCGTGGCGTTCGCGCTGGACGATTTCGGCAGCGGATTTTCGTCATTCCTGTACTTGAAGTATCTCTCGGTGGATTACGTCAAAATCGAAGGCAGCTTCGTGCGCCAGATCGCCCGCGACGAGCGCGACCGTGTGATGGTGCACCACATCCACATGGTTGCGAAGGCGTTCGGTTTGAAGACGGTGGCAGAATTTGTCGAGGACGAAGAAACCGCCGCTATTCTCGGTACGATGGGCGTCGATTTCGCGCAGGGCTACCACTACGGTAAGCCGATGCAGCAAATCAGCCTGCCAGCCCAGCCGGGCGTCACGGTATAATTCGGGCATTTCATGCATTGCCCGGCTCCGGTCGTAAGACCGGGTCGGGCTTTCCGGGGTTCCCATGCAACGATCTTCTACTGTTTTCATCCCGTCCGCCGGGAGCGAGTGGGGCGCAGTCCGCACTTTGTTTCCGTATCTGCTGGAGTTCAAAGGACGCGTCGCCGCCGTTGTCGTATTGTTGGTGCTGGCGAAACTCGCCAATGTGGCAGTGCCACTCGTGCTTAAGGATGTCGTCGATGAGATGAGCAAACCGCAGGCGATGCTGGCGGTGCCGGTGGCGCTGATCGTCGGCTATGGCTTGCTGCGGTTGTTCAGTACGTTATTCGGCGAGTTGCGCGATGCAATCTTCGCCAAAGTCACGCAGCGGGCAATTCGCCGGGTGGCCTTGGAGGTGTTCGTGCATCTGCACAGTCTGAGCCTGCGTTTTCATTTGGAACGGCAGACCGGCGGTATGTCGCGGGATATCGAGCGCGGGACGCGCGGCATCAGCTTTCTGCTGACCTTCATGCTATTCAATATTCTGCCGACCCTGCTCGAAATCGTGTTGGTGGCGATTATCCTGTTCAGTAAATACAACCCTTGGTACGCCATAATAACTTTCGTAACACTGTTCATTTATATCGTTTTTACGTTGTTTATCACCGAATGGCGCATGGTGTTCCGCCGTACCATGAACGATCTGGACTCCAAGGCGAACACCCGTGCTATCGATAGTTTGCTGAACTACGAGACAGTGAAATATTTCAGCAACGAACGTTACGAAGCGCAGCGTTACGACGAGCATCTGGATAAGTGGGAAGGCGCGGCAGTGCGCAACCAAACCTCGCTGGCGGCATTGAACGCGGGTCAAAGTACGATCATTGCCATCGGCATCACGGTCTTGATGCTGATGGCTGCCCGCGAAGTGGCACAGGGTACGATGACGGTTGGCGATCTGGTGCTGGTGAACGTTTTTATGTTGCAGCTCTATATGCCGCTGCATTTTTTGGGATTCGTTTACCGGGAAATTAAGAATGCGCTGGCCGATATGGAGAAGATGTTCGGTCTGCTGCGCGAACATCAAGAGATACAAGATTCACCGCATGCGCATCCGTTGAAATTGCAAAACGGGGTGGTACGTTTCGAGCATGTTTCGTTCGGCTACGACCCGGAACGGCAGATTCTGGACGATGTCAGTTTCGAGATTCCGGCAGGCAAGACCGTGGCCGTGGTCGGGTCGAGCGGAGCGGGCAAGTCCACCTTGTCGCGTTTACTGTTCCGTTTCTATGATGTGGATCGCGGCAGCGTGCTGATCGACGGGCAGGATATCCGCGAGACGACCCAGTCTAGTCTGCGCGCGGCTATTGGCATCGTGCCGCAAGACACAGTCCTGTTTAACGATACGATTTACTACAACATTGCGTATGGCCGGCCGAATGCCAGCCGCGAAGAGGTATTGCAGGCCGCGCAGTCGGCCCATATTCATGCCTTCATCGAGAGTTTGCCGCAGGGCTATGAGACTTTGGTCGGCGAACGCGGCTTGAAATTGTCCGGCGGCGAAAAGCAGCGGGTGGCGATTGCCCGCGCCATGCTGAAACAGCCGGCCATTCTGATTTTCGACGAGGCGACTTCGGCGCTGGACTCTAAATCGGAGCGGGCGATTCAGGATGAACTGCGCATGGCGTCAAAAAACCGCACCACGCTGGTGATTGCGCACCGCCTCTCCACCATCGTGGATGCCTACCAGATTTTGGTGATGGATAAAGGCCGGATCGTTGAGCGCGGTACGCACCGCGAACTGCTGGAGAAGCGTGGCGTGTATGCGCAAATGTGGGCATTGCAGCAGCAGGAAAAACATACGGATTCGCTGGAATAACCGATTTCGGTATTTCTGATTTCAGGAGGGACTGATTTTGCAGAATTTTCTTAAAAAGATGCGCCTCACCCCTTGAATTCTTAGAAGATTTCGGTATCCTTGGCGCGGATCGGTTGTCAGGAGGATGTATGAAGAAAAAATTGTGGGTTTTAATGTTGGCCGGGCAAGTTATGCTGGCGCAAGCAGCTTGGGCTGCGGCTCCGGCGGCTGATCGCGACGACGAACTGACAGCGGCTGTCTTGAAAAAAACCTCCTCGCCGCGTCTGTATTCCAATATTGCATTGATTTACGACGAAAAAACGCAGCGCCCGCTCTACACTAAAAATGCCGATACCGTTGCGCCGATTGCTTCGATTACAAAGCTGATGACTGCAATGGTGGTGCTGGACGCTAAGTTGCCAATGAATGAAGAGATCGCTATCAGCTCGCATGATATCGATACTCTGAAAGGTACCCATTCCCGTATGCGTCCCGGCATGACGCTGACCCGCGCCGAATTGCTCAAGCTGGCGCTGATGTCCTCGGAAAACCGCGCTGCATCCGCGCTGGCGCGTACCTATCCGGGCGGCACCGAGGCGGCGCTGGCGAAAATGAATGCCAAGGCGCGCGAACTCGGTATGAAAGATACCCGTTTCTTCGATCCTACCGGCCTGAACAGCGCCAACGTTTCGACCGCGCAGGATTTGGTGAAGATGGTGTCGGCCGCCAAGGCTTATGAGCCGATCCGTCGCTTTACCACCAGCACCTCCTATGAAGTGGATTTGCCCGGACGTCGCTCCATGCGCTACGTCAATACTAACCCGTTGGTGAAGAATGAATCGTGGGACATTGCCGTCAGCAAAACCGGCTACATCAACGAAGCTGGACGCTGCTTGGTAATGGAAGCCAAAATTTCTCAGCGCCCGGTGGTGATTGTGCTGTTGGATTCGTGGGGTAAAAACACCCGTGTCGGCGATGCCAACCGCATCAAAAAATGGATGGAAAGTGCGAATACGCGCAACCGTACCACGCGCCGCGGCTAAACGATGTGAAGATAAGCAAAGGGGGCGTAAGCCCCCTTTCTTTTTTAGGTGGATTGCATTTCAGGTTGATCAATGATGAAAATGAAAGGGTTCTACTTGTCGCTTGTCTGCCATGATGACGGTGACGGAATCGTCGGTTTTGAAGCTGTGGCATCAAACCATCGATTTGCCGGGGAGGCAACATGGTGGGGGTACGTTAATGATTTAGAGTCGCTGTCAAACAAGCTGGCTGGGTTTCCGCGCGTACATGGGGATGCTGTGAATCTCGACTTTGCGGAAAATTGCTGTTTAAGGTTGGAATGCATTGATAGCTGCGGTCATATAACTGTTACGGCTCGTTTGGGTGCTGTCAATCCCGCTGTTTCAGTCGACGAGTCTGGTCAGTCTGTCCTGCTTAAGTTCAATACTGTTCCTGCGAGCATCGATTTTTTCGTGAGCAATCTTAAGGCTTTTGCCAATAGGCAAGTAGTGGAGGCCGTACTTGAAGCTACGCACTAAATGATTGTGTTGTATAACAGCTTGAAGGTGGGCTAGTGCTGTATGGTAAAACATAAAATACGGAAACTGCGCTGGATGGCGTTCGGTTTGCTGGCATTGTGTTACATGCTGGCCTTTTTTCATCGCATGGCACCAGCGGCGATTGCCGGTGAATTGCAACGCGATTTTCATGCCAGTGGGGCTGCGCTGGGTGCGCTGGCGGCGATGTATTTCTACGTGTACACCCTGATGCAAATTCCCGTGGGGGTGATGGCGGATACTTGGGGGGTGAGGCGCATCGTCACGGCGGGAGCGCTGGTGTCCGGTGTCGGTTCGCTGATTTTCGCCTATGCCGATGTTTTATGGCTGGCTTCGGTAGGGCGGGTGCTGGTCGGTCTTGGGGTTTCGGTATTTTTCATTGCGCTGATGAAAGTGAATGCGGTGTGGTTTCACGACCGGCATTTCGGTACGGCAGGCGGGTTGTCGATTTTGCTCGGAAATGTCGGCGCTATTCTGTCGGCCTCGCCTTTGGTTTGGCTGGTGACGCAAACTTCATGGCGTAACGTGTTTGCCGGAGTCGGCGCGCTGTCGTTGCTGCTGGCGCTACTAGTATGGTTATTCGTGCGCAATCACCCGCATGAGGTCGGCTTGCCTTCTCTGCGCGAATTAGAGGGGTTGCCGCCGCATCCGAAACACGGCGGACACTGGTGGGATGGCCTGAAGCAGGTGGCGGGTAATCGTGCGACTTGGCCGGGATTTTTCCCGAATTTCGGAATTGCCGGTACGTTGTTCGCGTTCGCCGGGTTGTGGGCCGTGCCGTATTTGCGCGATGTGCAGGGGATGACCCGCGAAGCCGCTAGTGCGCATAATACGCTGCTGCTGATGGGGTTTGCGGCGGGCGCGCTATGCAGCGGTTTGTTGTCCGACCGTCTTGGGAAGCGTAAGTCGCTGATCGTGGGTGGTTCGCTGCTGTATGTGTTGTGCTGGCTGCCGATCGTTGGCTTGTGGCAGATTCCGCAGCCGTGGAGTTATGTACAGTTCTTCGTCATGGGATGTTGTGCTTCAGGTTTTACGCTCTCTTGGGCCAGTGCGAAAGAGGTGAATTCGCCAGCATTGTCGGGCATGGCGACCAGTCTGGTGAACACGGGATCGTTTTTGGGAGCGGGTATTCTGCAACCGTTGTGCGGCTGGGTGATGGATCGTTATTGGGATGGCCGCTTGATCGAAGGCGCGCGCGTTTACACGCCGGAAAATTATCGGATCGGGATGGCATTGATGCTGGGTTTTGCTCTAATCGGGCTGGCAGGTGCCAGCCGGATCAGAGAAACCAACTGCCGTTACGCGAACGCGTAACGGCGTGAGGTTAAGCAGCGGGTGTTTTCAGTCCGTCGGTCAAATGCGGGGCAATAGTGCGCAGCATTTGTTCGTGGATTTTCGGATTGCCTGCGCAGATGTGGCCGGTTTTCAGGAAGGAGTCGTTGCCTTGCAGGTCGCTGACTAGACCGCCGGCTTCCGTGATCAACAAGCAGCCTGCTGCAATGTCCCAGACGTTCAATCCGGTCTCAAAGAAGCCGTCATAGCGACCGGCTGCAGTATAGGCCAAGTCGAGCGAAGCGGCACCCGGGCGACGCAGGCCGGAAGTCTTCTGCATCAGATCCTGAAAAATATTCATGTAGGCATCCATGTGCTCGAAGCGGGTGTAGGGGAAGCCGGTGCCGATCAGTGCATCGATCAGATGATCGCGCTTGCTGACACGAATGCGGCGATCATTCAGGAAGGCACCGCGTCCGCGGGTGGCGGTGAACAAGTCGTTCTTGTTCGGGTC
This sequence comes from Pseudomonadota bacterium, assembly GCA_040757065.1. Taxonomy (GTDB): domain Bacteria; phylum Pseudomonadota; class Gammaproteobacteria; order Burkholderiales; family Gallionellaceae; genus JBFLXR01. The sequence continues at coordinate 133,966 of JBFLXR010000003.1, read as the reverse complement.
GTAGATGACGGCTTGCGTCAGGACGCCGTTCTGCATCAAGGCGATAGAAACTGCATATTGCGGGAAGCCGTGCAGAAAGTTGGTGGTGCCGTCCAGCGGGTCGATAATCCAGACGTATTCCGATTCGCCGTGGTTGCCGCTCTCTTCTGCTAAAATTGCATGGTTCGGGTAGGCTTCCAGCAGGGTTTGGATAATCACTTGCTCGGCGGCGCGATCCACTTCGCTGACATAGTCGGCGTGCGACTTCTTAGTAACGGTCAGGTGGTCGAGGTTGCCTGCGGCACGGTGGATAAGATTGCCGGCACGGCGTGCGGCTTTGACCGCGGTGTTGAGCATCGGATGCATGTTGTTCAGCCTGTCTGTGAATGAGCGAAGAATTACCAAGGTACGTATTTTAGTGGGAATTGGGTTTTGGAGAAACAGGACATTTTACGCAACGTGCGGGTCGTGCTGAGTCACACTAGCCATCCGGGCAATATTGGCGCGGCCGCCAGGGCGATGAAGACCATGGGATTGGGGGCTTTATATCTGATCAATCCTAAGCATTTTCCCGACCCTCAAGCCGAAGCGATGGCCTCCGGTGCGGTGGATGTGTTGGAAAAAGCTGTGGTGTGCGACTCCTTGCAAGAAGCGCTGGAAGGTACGGTGCTGGTGGCGGGCATGTCGGCTCGGGTGCGCGATATATCTCAGTCATTGCTGGCGCCGCGCGAAGCGATGCCGTTGATCGCGGCGCATGCAGCCCAGCATCCGGTGGCGTTGTTGTTCGGTACGGAAATGTCCGGGCTGACCAACGAAGAGGCGGCGCGTTGTCAGATTATGGTGCGCATCCCGGCTAATCCGGAGTACAGTTCGCTGAATCTGGCTGCCGCAGTGCAAGTGCTTTCGTATGAGTTGCGCTTGGCCGCAGGGGACGCAGGCATTAAGTTGCCGGAATCGGTGCCGGCTAAAACCGAAGAGTTGGAGCGTTACTTCGCGCATCTGGAGCAAACGCTGGTGCAAATCGGCTTTATGCAAACCAAGCAGCCGACCCGTTTAATGCACAAATTGCGCCGGTTGTACGCTCGGGCGCGTCCGGAGCAGGAAGAAATTAATATTCTGCGCGGTATTCTCACTGAAACCGCGCAATACCACGCACGTAACCGAGAGAAGTAACCTATGTTCAAAGGCATTCGAGAAGATATTCAAAGCGTATTCGCGCGCGATCCTGCGGCGCGGAATGTCTTTGAGGTCGTCACATGCTATCCGGGTTTTCATGCGCGCTTGGTGCATCGTATGGCGCACACGCTGTGGCGGGCGAAATTAAAATGGCTGGCGCGTTTTCTGTCTTACCTCGGACGTGCACTGACCGGTATCGAAATTCACCCCGGTGCAACCATCGGCCGGCGCTTTTTTATCGACCACGGCATGGGAGTGGTGATCGGAGAAACCGCAGAAATCGGCGACGATGTGACCTTGTACCATGGTGTGACACTGGGCGGTACCTCATGGAAAGAGGGTAAACGGCATCCCTCGCTGGGTAACGGCGTAGTGGTCGGTGCGGGCGCGAAAATATTGGGGCCGATTACTGTCGGCGATGGCGCGAAAGTTGGTTCGAATGCCGTGGTGGTAAAAGATGTGCCAGCCGGTGCGACGGCGGTCGGCATTCCGGCGCGCATTCTGGACGAGGCGGGTAAGAGCGGTTTCAATCCTTATGGGATTGGCAACGATCAGAACGATCCGGTTTCGAAAGCGTTGCACGGCTTGATTGGGCATACTGCGGTGGTCGATGAGCGGATCGAGTGGATCGTGGCGCAACTGGAAAAGCTCGGCGTACAGACCGAAGAAGAGCGGGCGACGGCCGATAAATTCGATCCGAAATATCTGGATCGCATAGTTGACTAATTTGTTCGGGAATTCTATGATTACCCCCTGTTCTATACTGACTATTCAGGGGTAAACGATGCGGCTGACGACAAAGGGACGTTTCGCGGTAACGGCGATGGTGGACTTGACGATGCGCGGCGGGCGCGGCCCGGTGACGCTGGCTGCCATCAGCGACCGCCAGAAAATTTCGCTGTCTTATCTGGAGCAGTTGTTCGGCAAGCTGCGCAAGCATAAGATCGTCGAAAGTGTCCGCGGGCCGGGCGGCGGCTACTGTCTTGCACGCCCTGCCGCGCAGATTACCATAGCCGACATTATTTTGGCAGTGGACGAACCGCTGGATGCGACGCAATGCGGCGGTTTGGGTAACTGTCAGGAAGATAAAGCCTGTCTGACGCACGAATTGTGGCTGGGGCTGAGCGAGGTGATCTACGGACATCTGGCTGCGATCAATTTGCAGCAGTGTGTGGATAATATCAAGGCGCAGGCCGACAAGGTCGTGCCGATTTCTGTGTCCAAAACAAACAACGGTCTGGCGCAAGCGCCGGTCTGATAGGAAGAGGCAGGATGAGTTTGCATTTCCCGATCTACATGGACTACTCGGCGACGACGCCGGTAGACGAGCGCGTGGTTGACGCGATGATGCCGTACTTGCGCGAGAAATTCGGCAACCCGGCGAGCCGTTCGCACGCCTACGGCTGGGAAGCGGAGCAAGCGGTGGAGCAAGCCCGCGAGCAAGTGGCCGCGCTGGTCAACTGCGACTCCAAAGAAATCGTCTGGACCTCGGGTGCCACCGAATCCAACAACCTCGCCATCAAAGGCGCGGCCCACTTCTACGGCCCGACCAAAGGCAAACACCTCATTACCGTCAAGACCGAACACAAAGCCGTCCTCGACACCGTCCGCGAACTCGAACGGCAAGGCTTCGAAGCCACCTACCTCGACCCGCAACCCAACGGCCTGATCGACCTCGAACACCTGCGCGCCGCCTTGCGCCCGGATACGGTTCTGGTGAGCGTCATGTACGTGAACAACGAAATCGGCGTCGTCCAGAACATTCCCGCCATCGGCGCACTCTGCCGCGAACGCGGCATCCTGTTCCACGTCGACGCAGCGCAAGCGACCGGCAAAGTGGACATCGACCTCGGCAAACTGCCGGTCGACCTCATGAGCTTCTCCGCGCACAAGACCTACGGCCCCAAAGGCATCGGCGCCCTCTACGTTCGCCGCAAACCCCGCGTCCGCCTCGAAGCCCAAATGCACGGCGGCGGACACGAACGCGGCATGCGCTCCGGCACCCTCGCCACCCACCAGATCGTCGGCATGGGCGAAGCCTTCCGCCTGGCCAAAGAGGAAATGCACCAAGAGAACACCCGCATCCGCGCCCTGCGCGACCGCCTGTGGGCCGGACTTTCCAGCATGGAAGAAGTCCACCTCAACGGCGACCTCGAACAACGCGTTCCGCACAACCTCAACGTCAGCTTCAACTTCGTCGAAGGCGAATCCCTCATGATGGCGATCAAAGACATCGCCGTCTCCAGCGGCTCCGCCTGCACCTCCGCCAGCCTCGAACCCTCGTACGTACTGCGGGCGCTGGGACGCAGCGACGAACTTGCACACAGCTCCATCCGCTTCAGCATCGGCCGCTACACCACCGAAGCCGAAGTCGACTACGTCATCCAACTGCTCAAAGACAAAATCGGCAAACTGCGCGAACTCTCCCCCCTGTGGGAAATGTACCAGGAAGGCATCGACCTCGACAGCGTCCAATGGGCTGCCCACTGACGCGCACACAACGGAGACCACCATGGCATACAGCGACAAACTACTCGACCACTACGAACACCCCCGCAACGTCGGCAGCCTCGGCAAAGACGACGCCGACGTCGGCACCGGCATGGTAGGTGCCCCCGCCTGCGGCGACGTCATGAAACTGCAAATCAAAGTCGGCAAAGACGGCGTCATCGAAGACGCCAAATTCAAGACCTACGGCTGCGGCTCCGCGATAGCCTCCAGCTCGCTGGTAACCGAATGGGTGAAAGGCAAGACATTGGACGAAGCGCTGTCGATCAAGAACACCCAGATTGCCGAAGAGCTGGCCTTGCCGCCGGTGAAGATTCACTGCTCGATCCTCGCCGAAGACGCCATCAAGGCCGCCGTCAGCGATTACAAGAGTAAGCAGCAAAGTCAAGGGTGAGATCATGTCGATTACGTTGACTGAGAAAGCGGCGCAGCATGTGCTGGGTTTTTTGACCAAGCGGGGCAAGGGCATCGGTCTGCGCATCGGCGTACGCACCAGCGGATGTTCCGGCATGGCATATAAACTGGAGTTCGCCGACGAAGCTGCAGCGGATGATGTGCGCTTTGAGAGCAACGGCGTGACAGTGCTGGTCGATCCGAAAAGTTTGCCTTATCTGGATGGTATGCAGCTTGACTATACCCGGGAAGGGTTGAACGAGGGCTTCAAGTTCGATAATCCGAACGTGAAGGATACCTGCGGTTGCGGAGAAAGTTTTAAAGTCTGATGCACCCCGCTTTCGATTTTCAGCAAGATTATTTCACTCTGTTCGGCTTGCCTGGCCGTTTCGAATTGGACAAGCCGGTGTTGGAGCAGCAATACCGCAGCCTGCAAGCGCAGGTACACCCAGATAAGTTTGCGCATTTGCCTGAATCCGAACGCCGGTTGTCGATGCAGTGGGCGACACGCGTGAATGAGGCTTACCAGACTTTGCGCAGTCCGCTGAACCGGGCGCGCTATTTGCTGCGCTTGCATGGCGTAGACACGCAGGAAGAAACCAATACTGCGATGCCGGCCGAGTTTTTGATCGACCAGATGGAGTGGCGCGAGGCGATCGAGGAGGCGCGCGAAACCGGCAATGCCGAAGAGCTGGATGCGCTGGAGCGCCGATTGCAGCATGAAGTCCGCGCGCTGGAGCAAAGATTGGCGGATAATCTCGACCGTACGCAACAGTACGAGGCGGCGGCGGGCGATGTGCGCAAGTTGCGCTTTCTGGAAAAACTGGCGGAAGAAATCGCTTCCGCTTTCGATGCGATAGATTCCTGATGGCTTTATTACAGATTGCAGAGCCGGGCATGAGCACGGCTCCCCACGAACACCGGCTGGCGGTCGGTATCGATCTGGGAACGACCAATTCGTTGGTGGCGACGGTGCGCAACGGCATCAGCGTGGTGCTGAACGACGATACCGGGCGGGCCTTGCTGCCGTCTGTGGTGCGTTATTTTCCTGACGGCGCAGTGCATGTGGGTGAGGCGGCACAGTTGGAGCAGAGCGCCGATCCGGTGAATACTATTGTGTCGGTGAAGCGCTTCATGGGGCGCGGTCTGAAAGACATCGGAGAAATCGCCGGTTCGCCTTATCGCTTTGTGGATGCGCCGGGAATGGTGCGTTTGCGTACCGTGGCCGGCGAGAAAAGTCCGGTCGAGGTATCCGCCGAAATTTTGAAAGTATTGCGCGCCCGCGCAGAAGTGACGCTGGGCGGCGAATTGGTGGGGGCGGTGATTACCGTTCCGGCTTATTTCGACGATGCACAGCGTCAGGCTACCAAGGATGCTGCAAGGCTGGCCGGTCTGAATGTCTTGCGCTTGCTGAACGAGCCTACAGCAGCAGCCATTGCGTACGGGTTGGACAATGCAGCCGAGGGTGTGTATGCCGTGTACGACTTGGGCGGTGGGACGTTCGATATTTCTGTATTACGTCTTTCGAAAGGCGTATTCGAGGTGTTGGCAACGAATGGCGATTCGGCGCTGGGCGGCGACGATTTTGACCATCGGATTTATTGCTGGTTGTTGGAGAAAAACAATTTGTCGGCTTTGGCTGCCCAAGATGTGCGTTTGCTGTTGACGCGCGCCCGCGCAGCCAAAGAAGAGTTGTCGGAGCACGCTGAAACACGGGTAACCGCGGTATTGAGTAGCGGTGAAGTGGTCGATACTGTGCTGACGTTAAGCGAATTCGAGGCAATGAGTCGCAATTTGGTTGGACGCACCTTGCAGCCGGTGCGTCGCGCTTTGCGTGATGCAGGGCTGAAGCCGGAGGATATTAAGGGTGTGGTCATGGTTGGCGGCGCGACCCGCATGCCGCAAGTGCAACGCGCGGTGGCCGAATATTTCGGTCAAACTCCCCTGACTAATCTCGATCCCGATAAGGTGGTGGCGTTGGGGGCGGCGATTCAGGCTAATGTGTTGGCGGGCAACCGCGGAGAAGACGATTGGTTGCTGCTCGATGTATTGCCGCTGTCGCTGGGGTTGGAAACCATGGGCGGGCTGGTGGAAAAGGTAATTCCGCGCAATAGTACGATTCCTACAGCCCGGGCGCAGGATTTTACCACCTTCAAGGATGGACAGACGGCGATGAGCATCCATGTGGTGCAAGGCGAGCGCGAATTGGTGAGCGATTGCCGCTCGTTGGCTAAATTCGAGCTGCGCGGTATTCCGCCGATGGTGGCGGGCGCAGCACGCATCCGGGTGACCTTTCAGGTGGATGCCGATGGATTGTTGTCGGTCAGCGCACGCGAACAAAGTACGGGCAGTGAGGCGGCAATAGCAGTGAAGCCGTCTTATGGGCTGAGCGATGCCGAGATTATGCGTATGCTGCAGGAATCGAATGTCCATGCGCAGGACGATGTTCAAGCGCGTATGCTGCGTGAGCAGCAGGTCGAAGCGCAGCAATTGGTCGATGCCGTGCTCAATGCCTTGGCGCAGGACAGCGATTTGCTTGATGCTGCCGGACGGGCTTCAATTGAAACGCAAGTGGAGTCTACCCGCACAATTATGCAGAGCGGCGATGCGTCTGCAATTAAGCAGGCGGTGGCTGCATTGAATGAAAAAACGATTGCTTTTGCGCAGGCGCGCATGGATCGTAATGTTTCGCTGGCGCTGAGCGGGCGCAAGCTGTCTGAACTGGAGGTGTGAAGTGCCGCAAGTGATCGTGTTGCCGCATCCTGAGTTGTGTCCCAGTGGTAGAGTGCTGGAGGCACAGGCCGGAGAGAATCTGATCGATGTGCTGTTGCGTAACGATGTTGAGATCGAGCATGCCTGCGAAATGTCGTGCGCATGTACCACTTGTCACGTAGTGGTGCGAGAGGGTTTCGCTTCGCTGAACGAGGCCGACGAATTGGAAGAAGATATGCTGGACAAAGCATGGGGATTGGAACCAACCTCGCGTCTGGGGTGTCAGGTGGTGGTGGATGAAGCCGATCTGGTAATCGAGATCCCCAAATACACCATCAATTTGGCGAAAGAGGGGCACAAATGAAATGGGTGGATGTGCGAGAAATCGCGATTGCCTTGGTTGAAAAATTCCCGGACGTGGATCCAAAGACTGTGCGGTTCACCGATTTGCATAACTGGGTGCTGGAGCTGGACGGCTTTGACGACGATCCTAAACGCGGCGGCGAGAAAGTGCTGGAGGCGATTCAGACAATGTGGATGGACGAGGCGGAATGATGGCAAGAAGCATGGCGGCGGGACGCTGGGGGTATTTGCTCGGTGCGGCGGTCGTGGCGGCCTTGTTCGGCGCGGCGCTGTATTTGCAGTATGTCGAGCATCAGGAACCTTGCCCGCTATGCATGATACAGCGTGTGGTATTCATTGCGATGGGCGTGGTGTTCTTCGTTGCCGGTCTGCACAATCCGCGTCGTACTGGGCGTTGGGTATATAGTGGCGTGCTGTTTCTGCTCGCCGTGGCCGGTGCAGGGGTGGCAGGCCGGCATATCTGGCTTCAGCATCTGCCGAAAGATCAGGTGCCGGCTTGCGGCCCCGGTCTGGATTACATGTTGCAACACTTTCCAATGGCCGAAGTGTGGCAGGAACTGATGCACGGTTCCGGTGAATGCGCCGAGAAAGGCTGGGCATTTCTGGGGCTCGGCATCCCGGAGTGGTCGTTGGTCTGGTATGCCCTGCTCGGGTTGTTCGCTGTATGGATTGCAAAACGCAGCTAAGTTAAGTCGTATCGCCCCGTTTTCGGGAACCTTTGTCGCCGTATGCACTCTTATCGGAATTGCGTAAAGCAATAAAATTGCGCAGACACTTTCAGTCCGGCGCAGAATCAAGTACAGTTACTGCCCCAAAAAACAAGAACGAGAGGATTCGTCACTATGAGCGCCAAAGGTCAACAACTGCAAGATCCGTTTTTGAATGCACTGCGCAAGGAACACGTGCAGGTGGCCATTTACCTGGTGAATGGCATTAAGTTGCAAGGTCATGTCGATTCTTTCGACCAGTACGTCGTGTTGCTGAAGAATACGGTGACGCAGATGGTGTACAAGCACGCGATTTCGACGATCGTTCCGGCGCGCGCCGTCAATATTCATACCGACGCCGACTGATGCAGGATACTCTGGCAGGCGCGGAGCGCGCCGTGCTTGTCAGTCTGGACTTCGGCGATACGGATTACGCGGAAAGTCTGGAGGAGTTGCGGCTACTGGCGGAAAGTGCCGGGGTTGAGGTCGCGACTATCATTGAGGGGCGCCGCCAGCGCCCCGATCCTGCGTTGTATGCGGGCAGCGGCAAGGTGCAGGAAGTTGCCGACGCCCTGACGTTGCACGAAGCGTCGACAGTCATTTTTAATCACGATTTATCCCCCGCCCAACAACGTAACTTGACGAATCGGCTCAAGGCGCGTGTTATCGACCGTACGGCTTTGATCCTGGATATTTTCGCCCAGCGGGCGCAAAGCCACGAAGGTAAGGTGCAGGTCGAGTTGGCGCAGCTGCGCTATCTTTCTACACGCCTGACTGGGATCGGTGCCGAACTCGGTCAACAGAAGGGCGGCATCGGGTTGCGCGGCCCGGGCGAAACCAAGCTGGAAACCGACCGCCGCAAGCTCGACCGACGGGTCGATTTGCTCAAGGAGCGGCTGGCGAAACTGCAAAAGCAGCGCGCAGTGCGGCGGCGTGCGCGCCAGCGCGGAGAAGTATTGTCGGTCTCCATCGTCGGCTACACCAATGCAGGAAAATCCACTTTGTTTAACCGTATGACCCGTGCCGGCGTGTACGAAGCGAATCAGTTGTTCGCCACGCTGGATACGACTTCGCGCAAGGTGTTTTTGCCCGGAGCGGGGCAGGTGGTGCTGTCTGACACGGTCGGTTTCATCCGGCATTTGCCGCATACGCTGGTTGCGGCGTTCCGCAGCACGTTGGAGGAGACGGTGCAGGCCGATTTGCTGTTGCATGTGGTTGATGCGGGCAATGCGGTGCGCGACGATCAGGTGGCCGAGGTGAATAAAGTGCTGCGCGAAATCGGGGCGGATCACATTCCGCAGATTTTGGTACTGAATAAAACCGACCTGACCGGATTGCCTGCCGGTATCGAGCGGGACGAGTATGGTAAAATTAAACAAATTCGTCTGAGCGCCAAAACCGGAGAGGGGTTGGATTTGTTGCGCGAGGCGCTGGTCGAGGTGCGCGATGCGCGCGCAAGCGTCGATCAGGAGAGTGAAACAACGGAGAGTAACGAGACATGGGACTGAACGATCCGCAGTGGGGAAATAAAAATAGCGGCGGCCCGCCTGATCTGGAGCAATTGCTGCGCAATCTGAACCGCAAGCTGGAGTCTTTGCTTGGCGGAAAAAAGGGTGGCGGTAATGCTGGCGGTGGGAATTCTATGCCGTCACCGCGCAATTTCAGCGGCGGCGCGGGTCTGATTTTGATGATTGTGCTGCTGGTGTGGCTGGCCAGTGGCTTTTATATTGTCGATGCGACGCAGCGCGGGGTGGTGTTGCGGTTCGGTAAGTATGTGGAAATTACCCAGCCGGGGCCGCGCTGGCATCTGCCTTTTCCGGTTGAGTCGGTGGAATTGGTCAATTTGAATCAGGTACGCACAGTGGAAGTGGGTTTCCGCGGAGATGCGCGTAACAAAAATCTGAAAGAGTCGCTGATGCTGACGGACGACGAGAATATCATCGATATTCAGTTTGCCGTGCAGTATTTCCTGAAAGATCCGGCCGATTATTTGTTTAACAACCGCGCAATCGGAGAGGGGACGGGACGTTCTCTGCAGTCTGAGGCCGAGAACGTGCGTCAAGCGGCTGAAACCGCAATTCGCGAAGTGGTCGGCAAAAACAAAATGGATTTCGTGTTGTACGAAGGACGCGAACAAGTGGCTGCCGCAACAACCAAGTTGATTCAGGAAATCCTCGACCGTTATAAATCCGGTATCGTCATCAGCAAAGTCACTATGCAGAATGCTCAGCCGCCCCAGCAAGTGCAGGCGGCTTTCGACGATGCGGTAAATGCGGGGCAGGATCGCGAACGGCAGAAAAATGAAGGTCAGGCGTATGCCAACGATGTGGTGCCGAAAGCTAAAGGTGCCGCTGCGCGTTTGATGCAAGAGGCCGAGGGGTATCGTCAGAGCGTGATTGCGAATGCCGAGGGTGAGGCGAATCGCTTTAAGCAGGTGCTGACTGAATATGAAAAAGCACCGCAAGTGACGCGCGAGCGGATGTATATCGATACGATGCAGCAGATTCTGACTAATACTACTAAGGTGATGGTGGATCAGCGCAACAATAATAGCTTGTTGTATTTGCCCTTGGATAAATTGATTCAGAGTACTAATGCGGGCGCGCCGGCGCTGCCGGAGGCGGCCGGCGCTTCTGTGCGCCAGTCCGCGGCTGATGTGTCTGCACCTCCGGTTGCTGCCGATGCTCAGCGTACGCGTGAAGGCGGTTTGACACGCGAAAGAGGGGGGCGTCAATGAATAACAAATCGGGAAATCTGCTGATCGCACTGGTCGGTGCGGTGATCTTGCTGAGCATGAGTTTATTTGTAGTTGATCAGCGGCGCACAGCGATTGTGTTTCAGCTCGGCGAAGTTGTCAGCGTTAAAACTAAACCGGGCTTGTATTTTAAAATTCCGCTGGTGCAAAACCTGCGTTACTTCGATTCGCGCATTTTGACGCTCGATACATCTGAGCCGGAGCGGTTTATTACTGCCGAGAAGAAAAACGTGCTGGTGGATTCGTTCGTAAAATGGCGTATTGCCGATGTGAAGCAATACTACCTAAGTGTGCGTGGTGAAGAGACTGTGGCGCAAAATCGTCTGATGCAGACCGTCAATTCGAGCATGCGCGAGGAGTTCGGTAAGCGCACCATTAACGAAGTGATCTCCGGCGAGCGTGACGAGGTGATGAACGTGGTGCGGCAGAAGGTAGACGCCGATGCGCGTAAAATCGGTGTAGAGGTATTGGATGTGCGCCTGAAGCGCGTCGACTTCCCGACCGAAATCAGCGATTCGATTTACCGTCGCATGGAGGCGGAGCGTAAGCGCGTGGCGAACGAATTGCGGGCGACCGGTAATGCGGAAGGCGAAAAAATTCGCGCCGATGCAGACAGGCAGCGCGAAGTGATTCTGGCGGAAGCCTACCGCGATGCGCAGAAGATTAAGGGTGAGGGCGATGCCAAGGCTGCAGCGATTTATGCGGCGGCATTCGGTCGCAATGCCGAGTTTTTCTCGTTCTATCGCAGCTTAGAAGCCTATAAGCAAAGCTTTAAGAATAAGGGCGACGTGATGGTGGTGGATCCGAGTTCGGCATTCTTTAAGCACTTTAAGGGTGCAGGGGCGGCCAAGGGCGCGAAGTAAGCGGTTATGACGGAATATTGGGTGGCTGCGTTCGGCCTGATGTTGGTGCTGGAAGGGTTGACGCCTTTCCTGTTTCCGATAGCCTGGCGCGAAACCTTGCGCAAAATTGCGCAGATGCAAGATGGGCAAATTCGTTTCCTCGGTCTGACCATGATGCTGGTCGGACTGTTGGTGATTGTGTGGATGAAATAATGCAAAACTGGTTATTGCCGGAATATATTCAGGATATGCTGCCGGAGGAGGCATGGCATATCGAGCGGATGCGCAGCGCGGTGCTGAGTTTGTTGCGGTTGTCCGGCTATCAGTTGGTCGCGCCGCCGTTGTTGGAGTATGCCGAGTCGCTGTTGATTAACGACAGCCGCGATATGGATTTGCGCAGCTTCAAACTGGTAGATCAGCTCAGCGGGCGCACGCTGGCATTGCGCGCCGATATCACGCCGCAGGTGGCGCGCATCGATGCGCATTTGCTGAACCGTCAGGGCGTGACGCGTCTGTGCTATGCGGGCAGCGTGCTGCATACGCAGCCGGTCGGACTGACCCGCACCCGCGAATTGCTGCAAATCGGGGCGGAGTTGTACGGCCACGGCGGTTTGGAAAGCGATCTCGAAATTCAGCGCCTCATGTTGCAGGGTTTGGAGGCCGTGGGGGTGCAAGGTGTGCATCTCGATCTGGGGCATGTGGCGGTGTTCCGCGGCTTGGTGCGCCATGCGCAGTTGCCCGGCAATTTGGAGGCGGCGCTGTTCGGCGCGCTGCAAAACAAAGATGTGCCGGCCGTGCAAGCATTGACGGCGAATTTGGCGGGCGACGTGCGACAGGCTTTGCGCGCCTTGCCCGAATTGTATGGCGGGATCGACGTGCTGGAGCGCGCCCGCACCCTGCTGCCCGATCTGCCGGAAATTCGCGAGGCGCTGGGGCAATTGCAGCAAGCAGCGGCGCATTTGCAACCGTTGGCGCAGAATATCGGCATCGATCTGGCCGAGTTGCGCGGCTATCATTATCACAGCGGCATGGTGTTTGCGGCCTATCATGCGGGCAGCCACGATGCGATTGCGCTGGGCGGACGCTACGACGATCTGGGGGCGAGTTTCGGGCGTGCCCGCTCGGCCACCGGCTTCAGCATGGATTTGCGCCAGCTATACCAATTGTTGCAACCGCTGCCGTGCGCGATGGGAATACTCGCTCCGTCGGGTGGTGACGTTTCTTTGCAAGAAAAGATTGCGCAACTGCGTGCAGCTGGCGAAACGGTAGTGGTGGATTTGTCCGGCGACCGGGCGCATTGCGCCGAATTGAATTGTGACCGCGAACTGACCTTACGCGACGGCGTCTGGCAGGTTGAGGCTCTGAAATCTTGAAATACACGAATCGGGAATCGTTATGTCTAGGAATGTAGTAGTTATCGGAACGCAGTGGGGCGACGAAGGCAAGGGCAAGGTCGTCGATTGGCTGACGGATCATGCTCAGGGCGTGGTGCGTTTTCAGGGCGGCCATAATGCCGGTCATACGCTGGTGATCGGCGGCAAGAAAACCGTCTTGCACCTGATTCCCTCCGGTATTTTACGCGAACATGTGATGTGCTACATCGGCAACGGCGTGGTGTTGTCGCCGCAAGCGCTGCTGAAAGAAATGGATCAACTGGATGCGGCAGGTGTTGATGTGTACAGCCGTCTGCGAATTTCCGAAGCCTGTCCGCTGATTCTGCCGTATCACGAGGCCGTGGATAAGGCGCGTGAGATTGCTAAGGGTGCGGCTAAGATCGGCACAACCGGACGCGGTATTGGCCCGGCTTACGAAGATAAAGTGGCGCGTCGCGCGATTCGCTTGCAGGACTTGATGCACCGTGAGCGCTTTGCCGCAAAACTTGGCGAAGTGCTGGATTACCACAACTTCGTGCTGAAGAATTATTTCAATGCGCCAACCGTGAATTTCCAGCAAGTGCTGGATGAAACGCTGGCGTTGGCTGAGCGCATCAAGCCGCTGGTAATGGATGTCCCGCGCGCACTGTACGATGCCAATAAGGCCGGGCAAAACCTGTTGTTCGAAGGCGCGCAAGGTACGCTGCTGGACATCGATCACGGTACTTATCCGTTCGTGACTTCGAGCAACTGTATTTCTGGTGCGGCTTGCAGCGGCAGCGGCATCGGCCCGCAAATGCTGCATTACGTGCTGGGCATTACCAAAGCCTATACCACGCGAGTCGGTTCGGGTCCGTTCCCGACCGAGCTGGACGATGAAATCGGCAAGCATTTGGCGGAAAAAGGGCACGAATTCGGTTCTACTACCGGGCGTGCGCGTCGTTGCGGCTGGTTCGATGCGGCGGCATTGAAGCGTTCGATTCAGATTAACGGGGTGTCCGGTTTGTGCGTGACCAAACTCGACGTGCTGGACGGCGTGCAGAAGCTGCGCTTATGCGTGGGTTACAACATTAACGGCCAGTACAGCGACATTTTGCCGGTTGGTGCGGATGCGCTGGTGGGCTGCGAACCGGTTTACGAAGAAATGCCGGGTTGGGGTGCCAGCACGGTCGGCGTGAAGCGTTATGAAGACTTGCCGCTGGAAGCGCGCAACTATCTGGAGCGTATCGCCCAGATTTGCGAGGTGCCGGTGGATATGGTCTCTACGGGGCCTGACCGCGACGAAACCATTGTATTGCGTCATCCTTTTGCGGCTTAGTACGCCGCTTGAGCACCCCGGTTGCACCGGGGTGCGTCAAAATGCCGCATGACTATTGGTTGTGCGGTAATTCATGATATGCTGATGCACCTTGCCGTCGGTAAGGCTTGTAGCAAATAACGAATTTAATCAAGATTGATTTTGGGAGGAGAGCCTATGGCTTCGACGACTCATCGCATGACCAAGGAAGAGCGCAAAGTAATTTTCGCTTCTTCGCTGGGCACTGTGTTCGAATGGTATGACTTCTATCTGTACGGTTCGCTGGCTGCGGTTATCAGCAAGCAGTTTTTCTCCGGCGTGAATGAAACCACAGCATTTATTTTTGCCTTGATGGCGTTTGCGGCGGGTTTCGCCGTGCGTCCGTTCGGCGCGCTGGTGTTCGGTCGTCTGGGCGACTTGGTTGGGCGTAAGTACACCTTCCTTGTCACCATCATGATTATGGGTTTGTCCACGTTCATCGTCGGTCTGTTGCCTAGTTACGAAAGCATTGGTGTGGCGGCGCCCGTTATTCTGATTTGCTTGCGCTTGCTGCAAGGTCTGGCGCTAGGCGGCGAATACGGCGGCGCAGCGACGTATGTGGCCGAGCATGCTCCCCGCAATAAGCGCGGCGCGTACACGGCATGGATCCAGACTACTGCAACTTTGGGTCTGTTCCTGTCGCTGATCGTGATTCTGCTGACGCGTAACTTTACCGGTCCGGACTTCGATACTTGGGGCTGGCGCGTGCCGTTCCTGGTCTCCATCCTGCTGCTGGGCGTGTCGTTGTGGATTCGCTTGTCTTTGAGCGAATCGCCTGCTTTCCTGAAGATGAAGGAAGAGGGTACGCATTCCAAAGCGCCGATCGCTGAATCTTTCGGTCAATGGAAAAACCTGAAGTTCGTGCTGATTGCTTTGTTCGGCCTGGTGGTTGGTCAAGCGGTGGTGTGGTACACCGGTCAGTTCTACGCTTTGTTCTTCCTGACCAAGACGCTGATGGTGGATGCGCAAACTGCCAATCTGCTGATCGCCGCTTCGCTGATTATCGCGACACCGTTCTTCGTGGTGTTCGGTACGCTGTCCGATAAGATCGGTCGCAAGCCGGTGATTATGGCAGGCTGCCTGATTGCGGCACTGACGTATTTCCCGATCTTCAAGGGGCTGACCCACTTCGCCAATCCGGCGCTGGAAGCCGCGCAGCAAAAATCGCCGGTACATGTGATTGCCGATCCGGCAACTTGCAGCTTCCAGTTCGATCCGATCGGCAAGGCGAAATTCCTGAGTTCATGCGACATCGCAAAGGGTGCGCTGGTGAAGGCTGGCATTTCGTATGAGAATGAAGCTGCGCCGGCCGGTTCGGTAGCGATGGTGAAGGTGGGCGACAAGGAAGTCGCCAGCTTCGAAGGTGCGGGGCTGGAAAAGGATGTGTTCAAGGCCAAGAGCAAGGAGTTCGGCGATGCCCTGACTGCGGCGATCAAGGACGCGGGCTACCCGACCAAGGCTGATCCGAACCATATCGATCACGCGATGGTGCTGGTGCTGCTGGTGTTGCTGGTGATCTACGTGACCATGGTGTACGGCCCGATTGCGGCGATGCTGGTCGAGTTCTTCCCGACCCGTATTCGCTACACCTCCATGTCGCTGCCGTACCACATCGGGAACGGCTGGTTCGGCGGCTTCCTGCCTACCGTGTCGTTCGCGCTGGTGGCATGGAAGGGCGATATCTACTACGGTTTGTGGTATCCCATCTGCTTCGCGCTGATGACCTTTGTGATTGGCATGCTGTTCGTGAAGGAAACCTCGCACGTCGACATTCATTCGAATTCGGTCGGCTTGGATCAGGTACGCTAAGCGCTACCGGCTTCGCAAAAACCCCGCCCGCAATGGCGGGGTTTTTTGTTGTTTTTTGCGGTTAAATCCTACATGCCGTTTTGAGGGGAATGGGGTTTTGCGGTATCATTACGTCCCATGACCAAATATATCTTCATTACCGGCGGCGTGGTGTCTTCTCTGGGTAAAGGCATCGCCGCTTCCTCCCTTGCTGCGATTTTGGAATCGCGCGGCCTGAAAGTCACTATGCTCAAGCTGGATCCCTACATCAATGTGGATCCGGGTACGATGAGTCCCTTCCAGCACGGCGAAGTGTTTGTGACTGAAGATGGCGCGGAAACCGATCTGGATTTGGGGCATTACGAGCGATTTATCTCGTCCAAAATGCGCAAGGCGAATAACTTTACAACCGGCCAGATTTACGAGAGCGTGTTGCGCAAAGAACGGCGCGGCGAATACCTTGGCAAAACTGTGCAGGTGATTCCGCATATTACCAACGAAATTCAGGCATTCATCGAGCGCGGCGCAGCGGCCTTCCCGGATGGTACGCCCGATGTGGCGATTGTCGAAATCGGCGGTACGGTCGGCGACATCGAATCGCTGCCGTTCCTCGAAGCTGCACGTCAGATGAGTCTGCGCCTCGGTCGCGGCAACGCTGCTTTTGTGCATTTGACCTTGGTACCGTATATCGCTAGTGCGGGCGAGCTGAAAACCAAGCCGACTCAGCACAGCGTACAAAAACTGCGCGAAATCGGGATTTTCCCGAATGCGCTGCTGTGCCGCGCCGACCGCCGCATTCCCGACGACGAGCGCGCGAAAATTTCGCTGTTCGCCAACGTGCCGGAAGAGGCAGTCATTTCCGTCTGGGACGTGGATAGCATTTACAAGATTCCGCAGATGCTCAACGAGCAGGGGCTGGATCGCATTATTTGCGAAGATTTGCATTTGAATCCGCAACCGGCGGATCTGTCGGTTTGGGCCAAGCTGGTCGAAGCGCTGGAACATCCCAAGCACGAAGTGACCATCGGGATGGTCGGCAAATATGTCGAGTTGACGGAGTCGTATAAGTCGTTGATCGAGGCGTTGCGCCATGCCGGCATTCATACGCAAACCCGGGTCAAAATCGAATACCTTGATTCCGAAGGCATCGAAGCCAACGGCATCGACAGCCTGAAAGGCCTCGATGCAATTCTGGTGCCCGGCGGCTTCGGCAAGCGCGGCACGGAAGGCAAGATTGCGGCAATTCGCTATGCACGCGAAAACAAGATTCCGTATTTGGGAATTTGTCTCGGTATGCAACTGGCTGTGATCGAGTTCGCCCGCGATGTTGCAGGAATGAGCGATGCCAGCAGTACCGAATTCGATCGGGAAACCGAACATCCGGTGGTGGCGCTCATTACAGAGTGGCTGGATCGCGATGGTAAAGTCGAGAAGCGCAGCGCGGATTCCGATCTGGGCGGTACGATGCGTCTCGGTTCGCAGCGCTGCCCGGTCAAGGCCGGCACCTTGGTGGCACAAATTTACGGCGCAGAGGTGACCGAGCGTCATCGCCATCGCTACGAGGTGAATAACCATTACGTGCCGCAATTGGAACAAGCCGGCTTGGTGATTTCCGCCCGTACCCCGAGCGAGAATCTGCCTGAAACGATGGAGTTGCCGCAAAGCCTGCATCCGTGGTTCGTCGGCGTGCAATTCCATCCGGAATTCACTTCTACCCCGCGCGGTGGACACCCATTGTTTAAGGCCTTTGTGGAAGCAGCGCTGAAGCACCAGCAGGAGGCGGCCAAATGAAATTATGCGGATTCGAAGTCGGCTTGAATCAGCCCCTGTTTCTGATTGCAGGGCCGTGCGTTATCGAGTCCGAGCAAATGGCGCTGGATACCGCCGGACAATTAAAAGAGATTTGTACGGAACTTTCCATCCCGTTTATTTACAAATCTTCTTATGACAAGGCGAATCGCAGTTCCGAAAAGTCTTTTCGCGGTTTCGGGTTGGATGCCGGTCTGAAGATTCTGGAGACCGTGAAAAAGCAAATCGGCGTGCCGGTGCTGACCGACGTGCATGACGAAGACGAAATCGCCGCGGCGGCAGCCGTAGTTGATGTGCTGCAAACCCCGGCTTTCTTGTGCCGCCAGACCGACTTTATCCGTGCGGTGGCGAGCGCGGGCAAGCCGGTGAATATCAAGAAAGGACAGTTCCTGTCCCCTTGGGATATGCAGAACGTGGTGGACAAGGCGCGTGCCGCCAGCGGTGCGGACAACATCATGGTGTGCGAGCGCGGTGCATCGTTCGGCTACAACAATCTGGTGTCCGACATGCGTTCGTTGGCCGTGATGCGCGGCACTGGCTGTCCGGTCGTGTTCGATGCCACCCATTCTGTGCAATTGCCGGGCGGGCAGGGATCGGCCAGCGGCGGTCAGCGTGAGTTTGTGCCGGTATTGGCGCGTGCTGCCGTAGCGGCGGGAATTTCCGGTATCTTTATGGAAACCCACCCGAATCCGGCGCAAGCATTGTCGGACGGGCCGAACGCCTTTCCGTTAGGATATATTAAGACGTTGTTGCAAACGCTGAAAGTGCTGGATGCAACCGTCAAGCAGCAAGGTTTGATCGAAGAGAACGTTAATCTGAAAAGTGTGTAATTGAGGAAGAGCAATGAGTGCGATTGTTGATGTAGTGGCGCGAGAGATTTTGGATTCCCGTGGCAACCCCACGGTGGAAGCCGATGTGTTGTTGGAATCCGGTGTGATGGGGCGTGCAGCGGTGCCGTCCGGTGCCTCCACCGGCGAAAAAGAAGCGATTGAATTGCGCGATGGCGACAAGAGCCGCTATCTGGGCAAGGGCGTGCTGCAAGCTGTCGAATATGTGAATACCGAAATCGCCGAAGCGATTATCGGTTTGGATGCCTCCGAACAAGCCTTTATCGATCAGACCATGATCGACCTCGACGGTACTGAAAATAAGTCTCGTCTGGGCGCGAACGCTATTCTGGCGGTTTCCATGGCGGTGGCACGTGCTGCCGCCGAAGAAGCCGGACTGCCGCTGTATCGTTATCTGGGCGGTGCTGCACGCATGGAAATGCCCGTGCCGATGATGAACATCATCAACGGCGGCGCGCATGCCAACAACAACATCGACATGCAAGAATTCATGATCATTCCCGTCGGCGCATCCAGCTTCCGTGAAGCGCTGCGTTGCGGTGCGGAAGTCTTCCATGCGCTGAAGAAACTGATCGACGAAAAAGGCATGCCCACCACCGTCGGCGACGAAGGCGGCTTTGCGCCTAACCTGCCGAGCAACGAATCCGCTCTGCAACTGATCGTGGAAGGCATCGAAGCTGCCGGTTATGTGCCGGGTGCGGATGTGGCGATTGGTGTGGACTGCGCCAGCTCCGAGTTCTACAAGGACGGCTTGTACCATCTGGATTCCGAAGGTTTGAAGCTGACCTCCGCGCAGTTCGTGGACTATCTGGCGAACTGGGTCGATAAATATCCGCTGATCTCCATTGAGGACGGCATGAGCGAACACGATTGGGACGGCTGGAAGCTGCTGACCGACCGTTTGGGTGACTCGGTGCAACTGGTGGGCGATGACGTGTTTGTGACCAACACCAAGATTCTGCGCGAAGGCATCAAGCAAGGTTTGGCCAATTCTATTCTGATTAAGATCAACCAGATCGGCACCCTGACGGAAACCTTCGCTGCGATCGAAATGGCGAAGCGTGCCGGTTACACGGCTGTTATTTCGCATCGTTCTGGCGAAACGGAAGACACCACCATTGCCGACATCGCCGTGGCGACCAATTCTTTGCAGATCAAGACTGGCTCCATGTCCCGTTCCGACCGCATGGCGAAGTACAACCAACTGCTGCGTATCGAGGAAGATCTGGGCGATTCCGCTAGCTACCCCGGCCGTGAGGCATATTACCAACTCGCGTAAGCGAGCCTCATGCGCCTCGTTACTCTGATACTTGCCGCCCTGATTCTGCTATTGCAGTACCCGCTGTGGTTCGGGAAGGGCGGCTGGTTCAAGGTGCGCGAGGTTAACCAGCAGCTGGAAGCTCAAAAGCAAATCAATCAGCAGACGCAGGCGCGTAACGCCCTGCTCGACGCTGAAGTTCGTGACCTGAAAGAAGGTTCCGAAGCCATTGAAGAGCGCGCCCGCAGCGAACTCGGTATGGTCAAGCGGGACGAAGTCTTCTTCCAGATCGTTCAACCCGCCAGCAATGTTACGGCTGCACCCAGCGTGGATGAGGACGGAAAAATTCGGCACTAGCCGCTGAGTGGTTTGTCGTTACTAAAATAAAAAGGAGCCGTGTACGGCTCCTTTTTATTTGGGGGAAGCTGCACTCATTACACACCCAGCAATTCCACTTCGAAAACAAGCGTGGCATTCGGGGGAATCACTCGTCCTGCGCCGCGGCGCCCATAACCGAGTGCAGGGGGAATGGTGAGTTTGCGGATGCCGCCGACTTGCATGCCTGCCACACCTTCATCCCAGCCGCGAATGACCTCGCCCATGCCGAGCACAAACTGGAAGGGGATGCCGCGATCTTTGCTGGAGTCGAATTGCTTGCCATCGGTCAGCCAGCCGGTGTAATGCACGAGAACAGTCTTGCCGGTCTTGGCCGTTGCGCCGCTGCCGACAATGAGGTCTTCGTATTGCAGGCCGGAGGTGGTGGTGATGGTATTCATGAGGGGCTTTCAAAGAAAACGGACGGGAAATCCCGTCCGTTTAGGTGGTTGGCTACTTTGCGGCGGCGCGCTCAGCGGATTGCACAGTATTGGCAACCAGCATGGTGATGGTCATCGGGCCGACGCCGCCGGGTACCGGGGTAATCCAGCCGGCGACTTCTTTGGCGCTGTCGAAATCGACGTCACCGCACAGCTTGCCGTCCGGCAGGCGGTTGATGCCGACGTCGATGACCGCTGCGCCCGGCTTGATCATATCGCCTGTAATCATCTTGGGCTTGCCAGTTGCTACCACCAGAATGTCGGCGTCGCGGGTGTGCTTCGCCAGATCGACGGTTTTGGAGGTGCAAATGGTGACCGTTGCATTGGCCTGTAGCAGCAGAAGCGCCATAGGCTTGCCGACGATGTTGCTGCGGCCTATAACAACGGCGTGCTTGCCTTCGATGCTGACACCGCTCTTTTCCAGCAGTTTCATCGAACCGTAAGGCGTGCAGGGAGCGAAGCGCATGTTGCCGGTGGCCAGTGCGCCGACGTTGACGGGATGGAATCCGTCTACGTCTTTTTCCGGGTTGATTGCATTCAGCACTTTGTCCCCGTCGATGTGCTTAGGAACGGGCAGTTGCACCAGAATGCCGTGTATGGACGGGTCAGCGTTCAGTTGGGCGATCCGGTCCAGCAAAGCTTGCTCAGTCGTGTCGGCTGGCAGGGAAATATGCTCGGAGTGCAGGCCGAGTTCAGCACAGGCTTTCACCTTGTTGGCGACGTATACCTTGGAGGCAGGGTCTTCCCCGACGATAATGACTGCGAGACCGGGAGTGACGCCGCGCGCTTTGAGTGCATCGGCGCGCAGCTTCCATTCGGCACGCACTTCTTGTGCGATTGTTTTGCCGTCGATAATGCGTGCGGTCATGGTTTAGCCCTTGTAACGGCTCAGACCGTCGGTGATTTCTTTATGGGCGGCTTCGATGCCTTCCCAGCCCTTCACCTTCACCCACTTGCCGGGTTCCAGCGCTTTGTAGTTTTCGAAGAAATGCTGGATTTGCTGCAACAGCGTTTCCGGCAGATCTTGCAGGGTCTTCACATTGCGGTACAGCGGGGTCAGCTTGTCCACCGGCACGGCGACCAGCTTGGCATCTTCGCCGCTTTCGTCAGCCATGTTCAGCATGCCGAGCGGACGGCAACGGATGACGGAGCCGTGTACCAGCGGGAACGGGGTTACGACCAGTACGTCTACGGGGTCGCCATCGTTGGCCAGCGTGTCGGGAATGTAGCCGTAGTTGGCCGGATAGCGCATCAGCGTTGCAACAAAACGATCCACCATCAGCGCGCCGGTTTCTTTGTCGACTTCGTATTTGACCGGATCGGAGTGCATCGGGATTTCGATGACAACGTTGCATTCTTGCGGCAGGTTCTTGCCGGGACCGACTTGGTTCGCGCTCATAATGGTTCCTTCAAATGTGGACGAAAATACGGAAAACGCAATTATAAGCGATTGCGGATAAATCTTCAGGCGCTGCGGGATTTATTCTGTCAGCGGGCGCAAAGTATTGCGGTAGCGATGGAGATTCTCGATGTAATGTACGGCATTGGCGTGCATAGCCGCAATTTCTTGTTCGGAGAGGGTGCGGATGACTTTACCGGGCGAGCCGAGTACCAGCGAGTTGTCGGGGATGACTTTGCCTTCGGTAACCAGCGCATTCGCGCCGATCAGGCAATTCTTGCCGACCACCGCGCGGTTGAGTACCACGCTATTGATGCCGATCAGGCTGCCGTCGCCGATGGTGCAGCCGTGCAACATGGCTTTATGGCCGACGGTGACGTTCGTCCCTAGGCTAAGCGGTGCGCCGGGATCGGTGTGCAGCACCGCGCCGTCTTGCACATTGCTGCCTTCCCCGATGTAGAGCGGTTCGACATCGCCGCGCAGCACAGCGTTGAACCAAATGCTGACGTTGTTTTCTAGTGTGA
Organism: Pseudomonadota bacterium; assembly: GCA_040757065.1. Taxonomy (GTDB): domain Bacteria; phylum Pseudomonadota; class Gammaproteobacteria; order Burkholderiales; family Gallionellaceae; genus JBFLXR01. Next base: position 111,381 of record JBFLXR010000003.1, on the reverse strand, counting down.
CGTTGCCGATGACATCGGCACTGTCGGCGATAAAATGAAATTCGCCGATCAGTTGCGGAGCCAGTCCGTCGAGTGCGTAGCGCATGGGCGTCTACTCGGCATCGAGCGCATCGACACCGGCTTGAGCGATTTGTCCGTCCTGAAATGCGCGCACACCGCTAATGCCGAGCCCGCCGATGACGCAGCCTTCTCGCAGCAGCGGCACACCGCCTTCCGCCGGAATGACGCCAGGCAAGGCCAGATGAATCAGGCGACCGCTCAGTACGGCATCTTCCGAGGCCTTGGTCGGACGCTGGAAAGCGACCGCTGCGTTCGCCTTCATAATGGCGGTTTCTACGCTGCCAAATTGGGTGTCGTGGCTGCGTTGCAGATAGAGCAGGTGACCGCCGTCATCTACGACGGCAATCACCACTTTCCATCCGTTGCGCTGCGCCTCGGCTTCGGCGGCTGCAGCGACGCGCTTAGCATCGTCCAGCGTCAGAATCGGTTTGCTCGGCATATCAGGCCAGTGCTTTGAAGATTGCGTCGCGGATGTTTTCTACGCTGCCCACGCCGGGGATCAGGACATAGCGCGGTGCCTTAGCCTCGCCGGAGTCCGCCCAGTTCGAGTAGTAATCCACCAGCGGGCTGGTTTGTTCGTGGTAAACGGCGAGGCGTTTCTTCACGGTGTCTTCGTGGTCATCCTGACGTTGTACCAGTTCTTCGCCGGTGACATCGTCCTTGCCTTCGACTTTAGGCGGATTGAATACCACATGGTAGGTGCGCCCGGAGGCCAAGTGCACGCGGCGGCCGCTCATGCGCTGAATAATTTCGTTGTCGTCCACGCGGATTTCCACCACGTAGTCGATTTGTACGCCGGCTTCTTTCATTGCTTCGGCTTGCGGGATGGTGCGCGGGAAGCCATCGAACAGAAAGCCGTTGGCGCAATCGGCTTCTTTGATGCGTTCTTTCACCAGATTGATGATGATGTCATCGGAGACCAAACCGCCCGCATCCATGATTTTCTTGGCGGCAACGCCCAGCGGCGTGCCGGCTTTGACTGCGGCGCGCAGCATGTCGCCGGTGGAAATTTGCGGGATGTTGAATTTTTCTTTAATGAAATTGGCTTGGGTGCCTTTGCCAGCACCGGGTGCGCCGAGAAGAATCAGTCTCATGGTTGCTCCGTAGTTTTGAGTTTTATGAATTATACGCCGCAAACAAGGTGCGGGCGGTTTCCAAATCTTCGTGCGTATCTACACCGCTTGGCGGTGCGTCTTGTGTTACGGCGACGCCGATTTTATAGCCGTGCCATAACGCGCGTAGTTGTTCGAGGGCTTCGTATTGTTCGATTAACGTTGGCGCAAGTTGATTGTAAGTGCGTAAGAAGCCGGCACGGTAGGCGTAAATGCCGATATGGCGCAACACGGGCAGGCCGTCGGGTAGCGGTGCGCCTTGCGAGAAAGCATCGCGCGGGTAGGGGATCGGTGCCCGGCTGAAATACATCGCGTTGCCGTTCTGATCGGTCACGGCTTTAACGATATTGGGATTGCGCAGACTGGCTTCGTCATGTATCGGGTGGCAGGCGGTGGCAATGGCGCATTCGGGGTGCGCATGCAAATGCTCTGCGACGCTGCGGATGAGCGACGGTGGAATCAACGGTTCATCGCCCTGCACGTTAACGACAATGGTGTCGTCGCTCCAGCCGCGCTGTTCGACGACTTCAGCGATGCGGTCGGTGCCGCTGGCGTGGTGTTCGTGCGTTAAACAGGCCTTGAAGCCGTGTTCATGAACGGCGGCGGCAATGGCATGGTGATCGGTGGCGATCCAGATTTGTTGTGCACCGCTTTGTGCGGCTTGTTCGGCAACGCGAACCACCATCGGTTTGCCGGCAATCGGCAGCAAGGGCTTGCCGGGCAGCCGGGTCGAAGCGTGCCGGGCAGGAATGACGACGTGGAAATCAACCACGGAGTTGCTCGACTTCTTCGGGTGTGAGTTTGCGTGCTTCGTCTGCCAGCATGACGGGGATGCCGTCCTGGATGGAGAAAGCCAGATGATCGGCTTTGCAGACCAGTTCTTGCTCGTTTTTGCGGTAAATCAGCGGGGATTTGCACAGCGGGCAGACCAGAATATCAAGCAGTTTGGCGTCCATGAGGCGAAAGTCTTTCCAATAGATGTTCGAATAGCGCGGGATCAAGGCGGGCGTCCACGCGGAGTACCCAGCATTGTTCCGTTGCAATGGCTGCACATTTTACCGCATCTTTTTCCGTCATGAGTATGGCGTCGGCATCCGGGAAGGCTAAGTCCTCTGCGCAATACGCATGGTGGTCGGGGAAAGGGTGCAGTAAGGGCTCAAGTCCGAGACGGTGTAAATGATCGAAAAAGCGTTGCGGGTGTCCGATCCCTGCCAGCGCATGCAACCGCTGACCTCGAAAGTCGGCTGCCGTGGCGGTTTGCTGCGGGTTCAGCAGGTTGTAAAACGTTTCACCGTGCAATTCCATCGCGTATTGTCCTGCTTGCGGTGTGCCGCCGTGCAACACGATTGCATCGGCCTTGGCGAGGCGCGACAGCGGTTCGCGCAATGGTCCGGCGGGTAGCAGCCAGCCATTGCCGAATCCGCGTCGGTTGTCGATCACGACGATTTCCAGATTGCGTTGCAGGCGGTAATGCTGCAACCCATCATCGCACAGTACGATGTCGCATTCGGGATGGGCGTTCAGTAAGGCTTGTCCGGCTGCAAGTCGGTCTCTCCCGACCCAGACAGGGCACAGGCGACGTTGCGCCATCAGTACAGGTTCGTCGCCGACTTCTGTGGGGCTGTCGTCCGGTTGAACGGCGCGTGCAGCTTGTTGGCTGCCGCCGTAGCCGCGACTGAGAATGACCGGATGCCAGCCCGCTTCGAGCAGGCATTCGGCCAGCCATAAAGTAAAGGGGGTTTTCCCGCTGCCTCCGACTGTGATATTGCCGATGATCGCTACAGGCACCGGCAGCGCGGCGCTGGATAGCCAGCCGAGCCGGTAAAACTGGCGCCGCAACGCCGCCAGCAGGCCGAATAGCCCGCTGAGCGGAAGCAGAATCAGGTGAATCGGGGCGCGGCAGTACCAGTAATGTTGCAACCGGTGCATTTACTTGGCCGCGCTTTGCGTGGTGAAGGTAATGTGTCCGTAGCCGGCCTGCCGGGCGGCTTCCATGATATTGACCACTGCTTGATGCGGTGCTTTGGCGTCGGCGCTGATGATAATGACCGGGTCTTTTTGCGAACCTGCCGATTTCTTCAGGGCTTCGGCCAGCGATTCCACTTGGCTGAATGCAACCGGATTGCCGTTGATGGCGTAGCGCTCGGAAGCATCGACTGCGACGCTGATCTGGTTGTTTTGCGTTTCGGCGGTTTCTCCCGTCGCCTGCGGCAAGTTGATCTGCAATTCGGCGTACTTAGCATACGTGGTGGTGACCATCAGAAAAATCAGGATCACCAGCAATACGTCAATCATCGGGATCAGATTGATTTCCGGTTCTTCGCGAGTGCGTCCGCGCTGGAAGTTCATCGTCGGTTCCTTGTGGCTTAGCTGCGGCGGTCGCCGTGCACGATTTCCACCAGCTTGATGGCCTGCTGTTCCATTTCGACTGTCAGGCTATCGACCTTGGCGCGGAAGTGGCGGTAGAAAATCATGCTCGGAACCGCAACGATCAGACCGAAAGCAGTGTTGTACAGCGCCACCGAAATGCCGTGCGCCAGAATCGCCGGAGTGTTGCCCGCTGCGGTTTGCGCGCCGAAGATTTCGATCATGCCGACCACCGTCCCGAACAGTCCGAGCAGCGGGCTGATCGACGCGATGGTGCCGAGAGTGGTCAGGTAACGCTCTAAGTCATGCGCAGCAGCGCGACCGGCTTCCTCGATGGACTCCTTCATGACCTCGGGCGTGCTCTTCATGTTTTTCAGGCCGGCGGCGAAGATGCGTCCCAGCGGCGATTGTTCGGACAGTTGCGCCAGCATGCCTTCGTTTGCGCCGTGCTGCCGCAATTCTTGCACGACTTCGTTGAGCAGCGTCGGCGGAGCAATGTTCTTGCTGCGCAAATAGATCAGACGTTCCGCAATCAGGGCAACGGCGATAATGGAGGCGGCAATCAACAACCAAATGGGCCAGCCGGCAGCTTCTACGATAGCGAACACGTGATGTCTCCGTTGTGCTTAAATTCGACAAGCCGAGACTGTAGCGCGTCGACTCGTTTTGGGCAAGATTTCTCCAGTGGAGAATGTAATTCGCGCGGTAAGGCAGCGTGAGATAAGCGATTTTTTACTTGTGCACAAAACCTGTGGATAACTTTGTGCATGATTTGCGGTGAGTGCGCTTAACCCCGCATGTAATAACCGTTTTTCACGGAGTGCTTATTTTTTGAGCATTCTTTTTGATCTAATTTAATCAATTGGTTACGTTGTTTGTGCTGGCGGATGTAGTCCGATTGTGTATGAAACGGCGTAGCGACGCCATCTTGTGGATGATTGCGAGTTGTCAAGATGAATATTGAGTTAAGCGCAGCGGGTAAGGGCATGGTGTTGAGCGTCGGGGAGCTGAATCTCGCGGTGCGTCAATTGCTTGAGCGCAACGCCCCTTTGCTGTGGGTGCGCGGCGAAATTTCAAATTTTGTGCGTGCTGCTTCCGGCCATTGGTATTTTTCGCTGAAAGATGCGCAAGCGCAGGTGCGTTGCGTGATGTTTCGCCATAAAAGCCAGCATCTTGATTGGCAACCTAAAAACGGTATGCAGGTGGAGGTGTTGGCGCTGGCGACCCTATATGAGCCGCGCGGCGATTTTCAACTGACGCTGGAGCAAATGCGCCCGGCAGGTGTGGGGAATTTGTATGAAGCATTCGAGTTGCTTAAGCGCAAGTTGGAAAGCGAGGGCTTATTCGATTCAGTGCGCAAGCGAATATTGCCAACATTCCCGCACCGGATCGGGGTGATTACTTCGCCGCAGGCCGCAGCGTTGCGCGATGTTTTAACTACACTGGCCCGACGCATGCCGAGTATTCCGGTGTTGCTGTACCCGACACCGGTGCAGGGCGAGGGTGCCGGGCAAAAAATTGCGCAGGCGATCCGGGTTGCCGGAGAGCGGGCAGAATGCGATGTGCTGATCGTTTGTCGGGGCGGCGGTAGCATCGAGGATTTGTGGGCGTTCAACGAAGAGATAGTTGCGCGGGCGATTGCCGAATGTCCGATTCCTGTTGTGAGTGGTGTCGGTCACGAAACCGATTTTACCATTGCCGATTTTGCTGCCGATTGGCGGGCTGCCACGCCGACTGCTGCGGCGCAAGCGGTTACCCCGGACCGAAATGCTTTGCTGCAAAAGCTGCAACACAGTGCGCAGCACTTAAGTCGATTGATCGAACGGCGCTTCGAGCGCGACGGGCAGTTACTCGATTGCTTGCAGCGGCGCATGATCCATCCATCGCAACGCGCCAACCAGCAATTGCAGACTTTGGCGCATGTTCAACAGCGCCTCGAGCAAAGCTGGCGAGAGGCGGTTCGGCAGTCTAACTGGCGGTTGCTGGGTTTGCAGCAACGGTTGACCGCGGTGCGCATTCAGCCCGCGAAACAGGTGGCTGGGTTGCAGCAGTTAGCACAACGTTTGCGCCGTGCATATGCTGCTTCGAATGCACTGCACGAAGCGCATTTAGATGGCTTGCGGCAACATTTGCTGCATCTCGATCCGCAACAGGTACTCGCTCGCGGCTACAGTGTCGTGCGTGATGCGCAGGGAGCAATTGTTGTCGATAGTGCCGGATTGCAGCCCGGTAACCGTTTGGATATTACCTTTGCGCGTGGCTGGGCGCGTACCGAGTTGAAGGAAACCGGGGGCGCAAGTTAGAATTCCACGATTACGCCCGAGCGTCCCGCCCTTACATACCGGAAAGTCATCCGCATGAAGTTGTGTTTAGCCTGTAATAAACCGTTCGATAGCGCAGACTGGGTTTGTCCTGCCTGCGGCCATGCGCCGCAGTTGCGCGACGGTTTTCCGGCTTTCGCGCCCGATCTGGCGGCGCAGAACGATGGTTTTAATCCGGATTTGTTCGCCCGCTATGCAGCGGTGGAAGCCGGACACTTTTGGTTTGTCGGGCGGAACGAGATTTTGCAGGATGTGTTGCAACGTTATTTTCCTCAGGCGTCTAATGTGCTGGAAATCGGATGCGGCACGGGTTTCGTGTTGTCCGGGGTGCGCAATTTATATCCGTCCGCTAAGCTGAGCGGCAGCGATATTTTTACCGAAGGTTTGGCATTCGCCGGAAAGCGGGTGCCGAGCGCCTTTCTGTTCCAGATGGATGCCTGCCATATTCCTTTTCAGGCGGAGTTCGATGTTATCGGTGCATACGATGTGCTGGAGCACATTGATGATGACGAGATGGCCTTGGCGCAAATTTACCGTGCCTGTAAACCAGGCGGCGGGGTCGTACTGACGGTGCCGCAGCATCGCTGGTTGTGGAGCAAAACGGACGACTATGCGCATCATAAGCGCCGCTACACCCGCAACGAATTCGTGGCAAAAGCTGAGCGTGCCGGATTTGAGGTGGTGCGCGTCACATCATTTGTCTCGTTGTTGTTGCCGTTGATGCTGGCCTCGCGTTTGATGCAGCGCTCGGGAACGGAGGCGGAAGATCAGATGGATGCTGGTTTTAAAATAAGCAGGCTGACGAATGCGGTGCTGAGTGGTGTGATGCGTATCGAGCGCGGGCTGCTGTCGCTGGGGCTGTCGTTTCCGGCGGGCGGCTCATTGTTACTGATTGCGAGGAAACCGGCATGATGCAGCATATTTTGCGTCGCTGGAGCGGGTTGCTGCTGATTCTGGTAGCGGTGATCTGGTTCGGTAATCTGGAATATCGGACGCTGGTGAAACCGGACGAAGGCCGGTATGCCGAAATTCCGCGTGAGATGGTGGCGAGCGGCGACTGGGTGACGCCGCGGCTGAACGATCTGAAGTATTTCGAAAAGCCGCCTCTGCAATATTGGGCGACAGCAGTAGCCTATGAGGCGTTTGGCGAGCATCAGTGGACTTCGCGGCTCTGGACCGCGCTGACAGGTTTTCTCGGGTTGTTTCTGACTTGGTTCGCCGGTTCGCGTCTGTTCGGACGCGAGGCGGGCTATTACGCGGCATTGCTGCTCGGCGGCAGCTGGATGTACGCGATGATGGGGCACATCAATACCCTCGATATGGGGGTGACCTTCTTCGTGACGTTGGGTATTTTCGGTTTGTTGCTGGCGCAGTACCGCGATCACGATGCGCGAACGCAGCGTAACTGGATGCTGTTGGCATGGGCAGGTTTGGCTCTGGCTGTGCTGAGCAAAGGGCTGATGGGGATTATTCTGCCCGGCACAGCGCTGGTGATCTATAGTGCGGCGCAGCGCGATTTTGCTGTGTGGAAGCGGATGCACTGGCTGAGCGGATTGGCGCTGTTTTTGCTGATTACGGTGCCGTGGTTCGTGCTGGTGATTAAGGCTAATCCGGAATTCTTCGAGCGCTTCTTTATCTATGAACACTTTACCCGGTTTACCACCAAAAAACTGGGTCGCTATCAACCTTGGTATTACTTTGTGCCGATTCTGTTGATCGGGATGTTGCCTTGGACACTGTTGATGATCGATACCGCCTTGCGCACGTGGCGCAACAGTGCACGTGTGGTGCAAACCTTCAACCCGCAGCGTTTCTTGCTGGTTTGGGCGGTTTTCATCTATGTATTTTTCTCGGTGTCCGGTTCCAAGTTGCCATCTTATTTGCTGCCGATGTTTCCTGCACTGGCGCTGCTGATGGGTAAACAACTCGCCGAGATGGACGGTAAGCGTTTGTTCTGGCTGATTGTGCCGTTTGTGCCGTTGATGGCGTTGGGTATCGGGCTGGCCTCGCAAACCCCGAAGCTGGCGAATAATCCCGATCAGGCGGCCTTGTATGCTGCCTATGTGCCGTGGCTGGTCGGGGCTGCCGGGATCATGTTGTTCGGTTTGTTGCTTGGTTCCGGCATGGTGCTGCGCCGCAATAAGCTGATGGCGGTCAGCGTGATAGCATTTTGTTCGTTATTGGCGGCGCAAGTCGGGTTGTCCGGCTACAACACGGCGGCGCGCGAGCGTTCGGCGTTGCATATCGCCAAGGTGATCCAGCCCCTGGTGAAGCCGGAAACGCCGCTGTATTCGGTGCTGACCTATGAGCAGACGCTGACCTTTTACCTGAAGCACACCTTTACGCTCGTGGCTTATAAGGATGAAATGGACTTCGGTATCTTGCAAGAGCCGCAACGCTGGATTCCGGATCTGGAAACCTTCGGAAAGGTTTGGCAAAACCAGCCGCACGCTTTGGCGATTATGCCGGTTTATGTGTATCCCCTATTGGAGAAGCAGGGTGTGCCGATGAAGATTGTTTTTAAAGATTATCAACATATCGTGGTGAGCAAACCGTGAATCTGGTTAATTTCGGATTGATTTTCACCGGAGTGATGTTCAATGTCGCGGCGCAAATTCTGATTAAAGCCGGAACCAACAGCATCGGCTATTTCGAGTTTAGTCGCGAGAATATTTTACCAATCGGCTGGAAGCTGGCGACTGAGCCGCATATTCTCGGCGCGATGGGCTGCTATGTGTTCGGCGTGGTGATCTGGATTTTGGCGCTGTCGCGGGTGCAAGTTAGTATTGCTTATCCATTACTGTCGATGGGCTATGTTGTGAATGCGGTTGCCGCATGGTGGCTGTTCAATGAGGCGTTTAATCCGGCTAAAGTGGTCGGCATGGGCGTAATCATGCTCGGCGTTTTAATTATTTCCCGCGCCTGACTTGGCGCGCGATTCGAGGTTTCGATGGCGACTTTTCTTCCTTTTGCAAAACCGGTAATCGATGAGGCGACTATTGCCGCAGTGGCAGATGTGTTGCGCTCGGGCTGGATTACCAGCGGCCCTAAGGTGCAGGAGTTCGAGGCGAAACTGTCGGAATATTTCGGTGGGCGTCCGGTGCGTACCTTCAATTCCGGTACTTGTACCATGGAAATCGCCCTGCGGATTGCCGGTGTCGGTCCCGGCGACGAGGTGATTACCACCCCGATTTCCTGGGTGGCGACTTCGAACGTGATTCTGGAAGTCGGTGCGACGCCGGTGTTCGCCGACATTGACCCGAAGACTCGCAATATCGATTTGGATAAGGTCGAGGCTGCGATTACTCCGCGTACACGCGCCATTATCCCGGTCTATCTGGCGGGGTTGCCGGTGGATATGGGTAAGCTGTACGACATTGCGCGGCGGCACAATCTGCGCGTGATCGAAGACGCGGCGCAAGCCATCGGCTCGACCTGGAAGGGGCAGCGCATCGGCGCGTTCGGCGATTTCGTTTCGTTCAGCTTTCAGGCGAATAAAAACATTACTACCTCGGAGGGCGGTTGTCTGGTGCTGAATACCCCCGAGGAATCCGCCTTGGCGGAGAAATACCGTTTGCAGGGTGTGACCCGTAGCGGCGTAGATGGTATCGAGGTCGATGTGCTGGGCGGCAAATACAATATGACCGATGTGGCAGCGGCCATCGGGCTGGGACAATTTGCCCAACTGGATGCGATTACTGCACGCCGCCGTGCCTTGGCAAAGCATTATTTTGCAACGTTCGGGCCGGATTTCGAGGCGCAAACGGGTGCGCAACTGCCAGTGGCGGATTTCGAAAACAGCAATTGGCATTTGTTCCAGATTATTTTGCCAGAGCGCGTGACCCGTGCTGATTTTATGTTGCGCATGAAAGAGCGCGATATCGGTTTGGGTTTTCACTACGCTCCGATTCATTTGTTCAAACTCTATCGCGCACTCGGTTTTTGTGAGGGCATGTTCCCGGTGGCAGAGTGGATTGGGCGGCAGACCGTGACCTTGCCGATGTTTCCTTCGCTGAGCGAAGCAGATGTCGAGCGCGTCTGTGCCGCGGTGCGGGAAGTGTTGGCGGGATAAACAGAGCCGACGCCGAGATTTCGCGAACCGGGCGCTCTGCGGTAAAATGCCGCTCATGACTAATCCACAACTATCCGTCGTCATTCCCGTTTATAACGAAGAACAGGGGCTGCGTGCCCTGTTTGCGCGCCTGTACCCGGCGCTCGACGGGCTCGGCATTTCCTACGAAATCGTTTTTGTTAACGATGGCAGTCGCGACCGTTCCGCTGCCATTTTGCGCGAACAATTTCAGGTGCGACCGGACGTCACCCGAGTGGTACTCTTCAACGGCAATTTCGGTCAGCATATGGCGATCATGGCCGGCTTCGAGCATTGTCGCGGTCAGCGGGTGGTGACGCTGGATGCCGATTTGCAGAATCCGCCGGAGGATACCGGCTTGCTGCTGGCGAAAATGGACGAGGGGTACGACTACGTCGGTTCGATTCGCCGTCAGCGGAATGATAGCTTGTGGCGGCATTGGGCATCGCGCGCGATGAACCGTCTGCGCGAACGCATAACCCGCATCAAAATGACCGATCAAGGGTGCATGTTCCGTGCCTATGACCGGCATATCATCGATGCTGTCAATTCCTGCAAGGAAGTGAACACCTTCATTCCTGCGCTGGCTTATAGTTTTGCGCGTAACCCGACCGAGGTGGTGGTGGGGCACGAAGAGCGCGCGGCAGGCGAATCGAAGTATTCGTTGTATAGTTTGATTCGTTTGAATTTTGATTTGATGACTGGTTTTTCGCTGGTGCCGTTGCAGTGGTTCTCGATGATGGGGATGCTGATTTCGGTGTTTTCGGCGCTGTTTTTCTTGTTCCTGGTTGTGCGCCGTTTGGTCATCGGCCCGGAAGCCGAGGGAATGTTTACGCTATTCGCATTGATGTTTTTCCTGATCGGAATTGCGTTGTTCGGTATCGGTTTGCTGGGGGAATACATCGGGCGGATTTATCAGCAAGTGCGCCACCGTCCGCGCTATTTGGTTGAGGCTGTATTGGAACAGCGCCATGACTAGTGCTGTCGTATTCGCCTATCACAACGTCGGCAAGCGCTGTCTGGAGGTGTTGTTGGCGCATGGCGTCAAAATCTCGCTGGTCGTAACGCATCGCGACAATCCCAACGAGAATATATGGTTTGACAGTGTGGCCGAGCTGGCCGCATTGCACGGCATCCCGACGATTACGCCGGATAATCCGAATACGCCGGAAGTTATTGAGCAAATCCGGGCTTTGCAGCCCGATTTCTTCTTCTCGTTTTATTACCGCGAGATGCTCAAGCCGGCTTTGTTGGAACTTCCCAAGCGCGGCGCACTCAATATGCACGGTTCCCTGCTGCCGAAGTATCGCGGGCGGGTACCGGTAAACTGGGCGATCATCAAAAGCGAAACCGAGACCGGGGCAACCCTGCATTACATGACCGAGAAGCCGGATAACGGCGATATCGTGGCGCAACAGTCTGTACCGATTCTGCCGAACGATACTGCATTCGAGGTGTTTCAAAAAGTGACCGTGGCGGCTGAAATGGCCTTGCATGCGTGTTTGCCCGCCTTGCTGGCGGGTACGGCCCCCCGGCTGAAGCAGGATTTGACGCAAGGCGGATATTTTGGCGGACGTAAGCCGGAAGACGGGATCATTGACTGGTCGCTGGACGCCGGCAGTATTCATAATTTGGTGCGTGCGGTCGCGCCGCCGTATCCGGGCGCCACGACGCGCCTGCTGGGCAAGCCGATGCGGATTCTGCAAACTTTGGTAACCGGATGTACGGTGAGCGGCGAAACCCCGGCTTTCTATGTGAAAGAAGGTAAAGCGTACGCGATTTGCGGGCAAGGGGTGCTGCGTGTGGTACGCTTCGAGCTGGATGGCGTCGAAATGACGCCGCAGGAATTTGCAGCGCAATACGGTGCGGAACGATTTAAATTCAACTGACAGGAAATTGAAATGAAAAAGGTATTAATCCTCGGTGTGAACGGCTTTATCGGCCATCACTTGTCCAAGCGTATTCTGGAAACCACCGACTGGGAGGTGTACGGGATGGATATGAACACCGACCGGATTACCGATCTGTTGGGTAAGCCGCGTTTCAATTTCTTCGAAGGCGATATCACGATCAATAAGGAATGGGTGGAATACCACGTGCGCAAGTGCGACGTGATTCTGCCATTGGTGGCGATTGCAACGCCTTCTACCTATGTAAAGCAGCCGTTGCGTGTATTCGAACTGGATTTCGAGGCCAATCTGCCGATCGTGCGGGCGGCGGTGAAGTACGGTAAGCATTTGGTCTTCCCGTCTACTTCCGAAGTATACGGCATGTGTCACGACGAGGAATTCGACCCGGATAATTCCGAGTTGATTTGCGGCCCGATCAATAAGCCGCGCTGGATTTATTCTTGTTCCAAACAGTTGATGGATCGAGTTATTTGGGGTTATGGCATGCAAGATAACCTGAACTTCACCTTGTTCCGTCCGTTCAACTGGATTGGCGCAGGGCTGGATTCGATTCATACCCCGAAGGAAGGCAGTTCCCGCGTGGTGACGCAATTCTTCGGGCACATCGTGCGCGGCGAGAACATCAGTCTGGTGGACGGCGGTCATCAGAAGCGCGCTTTCACCTACATCGATGACGGTATCGATGCGCTGATGAAGATTATCGAAAACAAGGATGGTGTCGCAACCGGCAAGATTTACAATATCGGCAATCCGAGCAATAACTACTCGATTCGCGATCTGGCCGGCATGATGCTGAAGCTGGCGGAAGAGTACCCGGAATACCGCGATTCCGCCAAGAACGTGCAACTGGTGGAAACCACTTCCGCAGCTTACTACGGCAAGGGCTATCAGGACGTGCAGAACCGCGTACCCAAGATTACCAATACCTGCGAAGAGCTGAGCTGGAAACCGACCACTTCGATGGCGGATACCCTGCGTAAGATTTTCGACGCCTATCGCGGTCAAATCGGCGAAGCCCGCAGTCTGGTCGATTAATCGATGGTGCAGCAGCTTGCACTGAAAATCGATGTCGATACCTATCGCGGCACGCGTGAAGGCGTGCCGCGTCTGATGGATGTCCTGAAACGCTATAACGCACAGGCAACCTTCTTCTTTACTCTTGGCCCCGACCACATGGGGCGTGCAATCAAACGTATTTTTCGTCCCGGCTATCTCGGTAAGGTGTCGCGCATGTCGGTGCGCGAACATTACGGCATCAAAACGCTGTTGTACGGCACTTTGCTGCCCGCACCGGACATCGGCAAGCGTTGCGGCGAGATTATGCGCAGTGTGCGGGAGGCGGGCTTCGAAACCGGCATACATTGCTACGACCATATTCGCTGGCAAGATCATGTTGTCGACAAAGACAATACCTGGACCGAGCAAGAATTACAGCGTGCGATCGACCGGTACCGAGAGATATTTGGCGAGTCGGCGCTTGGGCACGCTGCTGCCGGTTGGCAAATGAATCGCCACGCTTTTCGACTGATGCAACAGCGGGGTTTCGCCTATAGTTCCGATTCGCGTGGGGCACATCCGTATCTGCCGGTCTGGCAGGGGGAGATTATTGCCTGTCCGCAGCTACCGACCACGCTGCCGACATTGGATGAACTCATCAACCGGGATGGGCTGACGTTGGAAAATCTGGCGGAGTATATGTTGAGGCTGACCGACAATCCGCCGCCGACCGGACATGTGTTTACGCTGCATGCCGAGCTGGAAGGCGGGAAATGGATGCCGGTGTTCGAGCAATTATTGGCGGGCTGGCAGGCGCAAGGCTACCAACTGGTTTCCATGCGCGAATATCTGGCAGGTTTGCCGAAGGGTTTGCCTTGCCATGAGGTATCGATGCGCGCTTTCGAGGGGCGCATCGGGGCGCTGGCAGTGCAGGGCGAGTCGTTTCCATAACGCGGGCGGGGGACGTCATGGGGGGATACGCATTTTTGGCGATCGGTCTCGGCGCGGCGCTCGGCGCATGGTTGCGCTGGGGCTTTGGGTTGTGGCTGAACCCGGTTTTACCCGAGTTGCCGCTCGGTACGCTGACAGCGAATTTGCTGGGCGGTTATCTGGTTGGACTGGCGGTGGCATTTTTCATGCAGCACCCCGGACTTTCTCCGGAGTGGCGCTTGTTCGCTGTGACGGGTTTCTTAGGTGGATTGACGACCTTTTCGACGTTTTCCGCCGAGACGGTGACGTTGCTGATGCGCGGACAGTATCTGTGGGGTACGGCAATTATTGCAGCACATTTGTGCGGTTCCTTACTGATGACTGTGTGCGGCATACAAACCTTTAAATGGTTGCATGTCTAGGAGAATGACCATGCAAAGCGTACTCAAGTTCTACACCACCGAGAAACAGACTCGCGACGGCAAGTTGCTATACGAATGGTTGCTTGAGCATGCGCGCGCAATGGGTATGCCCGGCGGCTCGGTTTATCGCGCAGTCGCGGGGTTTGGGCGGCATGGACGCCTGCACGAGGAAACATTTTTCGAGCTGGGCGGCGAATTGCCGGTGCAAATCGAGTTCGTGCTGGAAGACGGCGCGGCAGATCGCTTGTTGCACAGTCTGAATGGCATGCATTTGAACTTGTTTTATATGCGACACCCGGTGCAAAGCGGGGTGGTTTAACCGGCTTTATTGTAGGGGCGGCGAAGCGTTGCCCGGGCGTTTGCCGTTCGCCCGCTGATGGGATTTTTTGACGCAATACATATGGTGGTCGGCGTGGCGGATCAGGGCGTCGGAATCGCTGCCGTGATCGGGAAATACACTGATGCCGATGCTGACGTACATGTGCATGTGCTGACCGCTCGGCAACTCGATGGGCTGACTGATGTGCTCGCGGATTTTATCGGCAACGATAGTGGCGGACTGAGTGTCGGTTTCGTCGAGCAGCACAATGAATTCATCGCCGCCGATGCGGGCGGCGATATCGCTTTCGCGGATGCTGGATAGCAGGCGGAAGCCGATTTTCTGCAACACTTCGTCGCCGAAGGCGTGGCCGTACAGGTCGTTAATTAGCTTGAAATTATCCAGATCGAAATACAGTAGGGCAAAGGGGCACTCTTTGCGGCGGGCGTGGGCGAAGGCCTGTTCGATGCGGTTGAGCAGCAACCGGCGATTGGCAAGCCCGGTCAGCGGGTCGTGCAATGCCATATATTCGATTTCGCACTGTGTTTGATACTGCTCGGTAATGTCGGTAAATACGCCCAATCCGGCGGGCTGACCGTTCCA
The DNA here is from genome assembly GCA_040757065.1 of Pseudomonadota bacterium. GTDB lineage: Bacteria > Pseudomonadota > Gammaproteobacteria > Burkholderiales > Gallionellaceae > JBFLXR01. The sequence continues at coordinate 96,251 of JBFLXR010000003.1, read as the reverse complement.
TTCGATGGTGGTGGTGCGCGCGCGCCAGTGGCGCACGCCTTTGTCTTTGGTCATAAAACGGAACTCCAGCGCGCTGTCGGGGCATTCGCCGCCCATGCGGCGTTCGTGCAACTCAGACAGACGCTGGCGGTCGTCTTCGTGAATGAATGGCAGGAAAGGATGTCCGACAAGCTCGGAAGTTTCGTAGCCGCTGAGTTCGACACCCATAGGGTTGAGATATACGAACCGGCCATTCTGGACGACAACTGCACCGTCCGGCAGGGTTTCGATCAATTGCCGATATTGCGATTCCGAGCGGGCAAGGGCGCTTTCCAGTTCAATACGTGCGGTAATATCCTGTCCGACGAACAATAGTAAGTCGCCGTCCGGGTCGGGAATGCGTTCCACGCTGATAAGCGCGCGTATCGGCTTGCCGTCGCGGCTTTGAAAGTTTAGTTCCAGATCGCGGACGCTGCCGTAACGCTCTAACATAAGCAGCAGCAACTCGCGGTCGGTTTCATTGCTCCAGATATGCAATGCGACGGAAGATTGCCCGATAACTTCTTCTTTCCGGTAACCGAACAGGCGTAAAAAACTGTCGCTGACGTCCAGAATAATGCCGTCAGCCGACCGCGACAACACCATCAGATTGGGGTTGACGTAAAAGGCTTTGCATAAATACTGACGAATGCTGTCCGGCGTTTGCTGCATGCTGATCTTGTTGTTTTGTAGGGAAATCCTGACAAGGCGACAGTATCAGAATCGCAAGATAATCGTTAGAGCAAAATATCTAGATAGACGGCCTAGGGTAAATACTTACAGGCAAAGTTCGCCTTGCTTACATGTTTGCCAGCGTTCGAGACGGGATAGTGTGGGCGCGAGGTTGAGACCGCAAGCTTCCTTCAGGGCGGTCGCGCGTTCTTTTAATTCGACGAGCGGGAGGCGGACGGATTCGCCGGCAGCGGCAAACGCGATGGCATTGCCGCTATCGCAAGAAGGGAAAGCGAGCGCACGACCGTCAAAGGCTTGGTTGATCCGTTCAACACTAGCTTTGAAGCCGCGACTGCGGCCAAGCAGATTGACGGCCAGAATGCCAGTTTGGCTGAGTTTGGCACGACAAGCCTGATAGAAGGGCAGCGTATCTAATGCGCCTGCGCGCGCATTGGCATCGAAGCCGTCAACCAGAATCAGATCGTACGAACGGTCACTTTGCAAAATATATTCAGCGCCATCATCGATTACGATGCTCAGTCGCAATGGATCTTCGGGGAGCTTGAAGAACTGTCGGGCGGCAGCCACGACCGCAGGTTCGATTTCGACGACGGTCAGTTTGGCTCGCGGCAGATTGCGATAAAGGAACTTGGCGAGCGAGGCGGCACCGAGACCGATCAGCAAAATATTACGCGGCCAGCTTTCGTTTTCACGCATCAGCAGGCAGGTCATCATCTCGCGGGTGTAGTCGAGTTCGAGGCTCCAGGGGCGAGCGATGCGCATGGCACCTTGTATCCACTCTGAACCGAAGTGCAGTGTACGAACGCCAGCCTCTTCGCGTATATCGATTGAAACAGTCATATAAAACCGCAAAATTCGCACCAATCCGGTGCCGAACGTCTTCTAAAGTGCGCATTGTTGCAGCAAGTCTCGCGAAAGCCAAGATTTTAATGTCGCCGTGCTGGCGGTTCGCTGCGGATTGGAGTAAATTTCCACTCTTCTAAAAGGTTGGTCTGGAGCAGATGTGCAATGAAAAAATATGCGCAAACCAGAGAGGAGAGCGGGGAGGTACTGCGCGTTGTCATTCAGCGGATGGCAGGGCAGCCGGCAGCCTTCACGCCCTATAATTTTACGCTTTGGTACGAATACGTTGCCGGGTGTAACCCGAGGCTGACGAGTGCAATAAACGCGATGCTGGAAGGCGGCAAGAAGCTGGACGATGAGGCTGTCGATAAGTTGTACGGGCAGTTTGTCGAAGGGGAATACCATGCACTGCGCGAGGCAATGAATAAACTGGTGGCGCAGGTGGCGGGCGTCACGGCAGAAACCGGGAAACAGGCGCATGCGTTCGGCAATAACCTGCAATCCTACGGCGATAGTTTAAAAGAAGGACTCGATCCAAGCGGCATGGCGCACTTGATTAGCACTATGGCGGGCGATACCGCCAGATTGCGCGATTCAATGCGGCAAATGGAGTCGCAACTGCAGGCGAGCAAGCAAGAAGTGGATCAGCTTCATATGGAGCTGGAGTCGGCACGGGGAGAGGCGTTGAGCGATCCGCTGACGGGTGTGCTGAACCGGCGCGGTTTCGAAGCCAAGGTGCAGCCGGCCTTCGACGACGGAACCCTGAGCGAGAAGGGCGGGTGTCTGCTGATGCTGGACATCGACCATTTCAAGAAAATCAACGATACCTACGGACATCTGTTCGGCGACAAGGTGATCCGGGCGATTGCGCAAATGCTGAAGTCCAAGGTAAAGGGGCGCGATGCCGTTGCGCGGCTCGGTGGCGAAGAATTCGCCGTTTTCTTGCCGGAGACGGCTCGTAAAGGGGCAATCGTGGTGGCCGAGCAGATTCGGCAGGGCGTGGAGATGGGCAAGATTCGTCGCCTCGATACGCAGGAGCAGATCGGCGGCTTTACGATTTCGATCGGCGTGGCCGAATATGCTAAAGGTTCGACGCTGGTCGAGATGCTGGATCAGGCGGACAAGGCGTTGTATTCCTCCAAACAGAACGGACGCAACCGGACCACGGTGTTCGGATAGTCGTTTCACGGCAGGCTGGCACGGAAAACCCTCGCGGGCGGTTGGTGCGGTCTGCCTTGTATGCCATAATCTCGCATCTTTCCGAAGGGACACAAATACATGGATGAGAATAAAAGCAAGGCGCTTGCCGCGGCATTGAGCCAGATCGAAAAACAATTCGGCAAGGGCTCGATCATGCGTCTCGGCGAGCAGGATGCGGCGCGCGATATTCAGGTGGTTTCCACCGGCTCGTTGGGGCTGGACATCGCGCTGGGCGTCGGCGGCTTGCCGCGTGGCCGTATCGTCGAAATCTACGGCCCGGAATCTTCCGGTAAAACCACGCTGACCCTGCAAGTGATCGCCGAAATGCAAAAGCTGGGTGGTACAGCAGCCTTTATCGATGCAGAACATGCGCTGGATCCGCAATATGCGCAAAAACTCGGTGTGGTCGTATCCGACCTGCTGATTTCGCAGCCGGACAACGGTGAACAGGCGCTGGAAATCGCCGATATGCTGGTACGCTCCGGCTCGGTGGATGTGGTGGTGATCGACTCGGTTGCTGCGCTGACGCCGAAAGCCGAAATCGAGGGCGAAATGGGCGATCCGCAAATGGGCTTGCATGCCCGTCTGATGTCGCAAGCTCTTCGCAAGTTGACCGCCAACATCAAGCGTTCCAATACGCTGGTGATTTTCATCAACCAAATTCGCATGAAGATCGGCGTGATGTTCGGCAATCCCGAAACAACCACCGGCGGCAATGCGCTGAAATTCTACGCTTCCGTGCGTCTGGATATTCGCCGTACCGGCCAGATCAAGAGGGGCGATGAAGTTGTCGGTAACGAAACGCGTGTGAAGGTGGTGAAGAACAAGGTTTCTCCCCCGTTCCGTGAAGCGAATTTCGATATTCTGTACGGCGAGGGTATTTCGCGAGAAGGCGAAATCATTGACTTGGGCGTGCAGCACAAGCTGGTGGAAAAAGCCGGGGCGTGGTACAGCTATAACGGCGAGAAAATCGGTCAGGGCAAGGATAATGCCCGCGAGTTCTTGCGCGAGCATGGCGATCTGGCACGAGAAATCGAAAACAAAGTGCGCGCGGTGGTCGGCGTTGCGCTGATGAACGGCGGTGAAAACGAAAACTGAGCCGACGCTGCGCATCCGCGCCATGCGGATGCTGGCGCGCCGGGAGTATAGTCGCGCCGAGCTGCGCAGCCGCTTGCTGCCGCACGCACAGCCGGACGAGGATGTCGAAACCGTGCTGGAAGCGTTGGAGGCGCGCGGTTGGTTGTCCGATGCGCGTGCTGCCGAGCAAATGCTGCAAACCCGGCGCAGCCGTTTCGGCAGTCAGCGCATCGCGCATGAAATGCGGCAAAAAGGCATTGGCGAAGGACTGATTGCCGAGGCGTTGCCGCAGCTGCGGGAAGGGGAGTTGGAAGCCGCTCGCACCGTCTGGCAAAAAAAGTTCGGCAGCGAGCCGGCGGACGCAAAAGAAAAGGCCCGGCAAGTGCGGTTCTTACAGTCGCGCGGTTTTGGCTTAGATACGATTTTCAAGGTAATACGCAGCACAGCAGAGTTTGAACAGGAATAAATCAGATGAAAAGCAGTGAAATCCGTCAAAAATTTCTCGACTATTTCGCCTCCAAAGGGCATGCCGTGGTGGCGTCCAGCTCACTGGTGCCGCACGAAGACCCGACTTTGCTGTTCACCAATGCCGGGATGAACCAATTTAAAGACGTTTTTCTCGGCTTCGATAAACGTCCGTATAGCCGTGCGGCATCGTCGCAAAAATGTGTGCGCGCAGGCGGTAAGCACAACGATCTGGAAAATGTCGGCTACACCGCGCGTCACCATACGTTCTTTGAAATGCTGGGCAATTTCAGTTTCGGCGATTATTTCAAACGCAATGCCATTCAATATGCATGGGAGTTGCTGACCGAAGTCCTTAAACTGCCGAAAGAGCGGCTGTACGTGACGGTGTACGCCGAAGACGACGAAGCCTACGACATCTGGCGCAATGAAATCGGCTTGGCGGCGGAGCGAGTCATTCGCATCGGCGACAACAAAGGCGCACGTTATGCCTCCGACAATTTCTGGATGATGGGTGACACCGGCCCTTGCGGACCCTGCACCGAAATTTTCTACGACCACGGTTCGGAAATTCCCGGAGGCTTGCCCGGCACGCCTGAAGAAGACGGAGACCGCTACATCGAGATCTGGAATAACGTGTTCATGCAGTTTAACCGCGACGAACATGGTGTGATGCATCCGTTGCCCAAGCCTTCAGTCGATACCGGCATGGGGCTGGAGCGTATTTCGGCTGTGTTGCAAGGCGTGCATTCCAATTACGAAATCGATTTATTCCAAGCTTTGATTAAGGCCGCAGCGCGTGAAACAAAGTGCAGCGACTTAGAGAATCCTTCGCTGAAGGTGCTGGCTGATCATATTCGTGCCTGTTCTTTCTTGATTGCCGACGGTGTGATCCCCGGCAACGAAGGGCGCGGCTATGTGTTGCGCCGCATTATCCGCCGTGCGATCCGTCACGGTTACAAGTTGGGCGTGCGTGCCGCCTTCTTCCATAAGCTGGTGGCCGACTTGGTCAGAGAAATGGGCGAGGCCTATCCCGATCTGGCAGCCAGCCGCGATCGCGTGACCGAAGTGTTGAGGGCGGAAGAAGAGCGTTTCTTCGAAACCATTGAGCACGGTATGGAGATTCTTGATGGAGAGATTTTGCGACTGGCATTGCCTCTGGCAGAAAATAAGTTTGGGGTACGGAATTTGGTTCAACACCCGGTAACTACGGAAAGTGGGATACTGCATTTTGTTGGGGATCGAGCCGGGGAAAAGGTTGATTTAATTCTCTCTAGTTTGTCAAGTGAGCGCGCTGTTGAAGCTTTAATAAAACGGGGAAGTAATAGAGGCATAATTGCTCAGATCTTCGTCGAAAACACTAAGAATCCCATTGATGAAGACAATGCATTTCAACGTGCAGCCGCAATGCGACGTTTGAATACGTCGAATCTAACTTGGGAGGTTTCTCGATATCGCGAGTTTTTCGTGGTGCCGACGCTTCTTTCGGGAGAGGTGGCCTTCAAATTGCACGACACATACGGCTTCCCGCTGGATCTGACCGCAGATGTGTGTCGCGAACGCAGCGTAGCGGTGGATGAGGCTGGATTCGAAAAAGCGATGGCGCGCCAGCGCGAGCAAGCGCGTGCAGCCGGCAAATTCAAGATGGCGCAAGGGTTGGAGTACGACGGCGTCAAGACCACATTCCACGGTTACGACAATCTGAAAACTGCCGGTAAGGTGGTTGCGCTGTATAAAGACGGCAGTGCCGTACAGGCTTTGTCGGCGGGTGAAATGGGCGTGGTGGTACTGGATAACACGCCGTTTTATGCCGAATCCGGCGGTCAGGTCGGCGATACCGGCGCGTTGTTGCTGAACGCTGCGGCGGTATTCGAGGTGGAAGATACCCAGAAGATTCAGGCTGATGTTTTCGGCCATCATGGGCGGGCTACGGCAGCATTGAAAGTGGGCGATACGGTCGAGGCCGCCGTCGATGCCGGAGCGCGGGCGCGGACTGCGCGCAATCACTCGGTTACGCACTTGATGCACCGCGCATTGCGCGAGGTGCTGGGGGCGCATGTGCAGCAAAAGGGTTCGCTGGTCGATCCCGGCAAAACCCGTTTCGATTTCAGCCATAACGCGCCGATGACCGATGTGCAGATTCGCGAAGTGGAAAGCCGCGTCAACCGTGCGATTCTGGCGAATGCGCCGGTGTCGGCGAAACTGATGGGTTACGACGATGCCGTGAAGTCTGGTGCGATGGCACTGTTCGGCGAAAAATACGGCGACGAAGTGCGCGTTATCGGCATGGGCGAGTTTTCCACCGAATTGTGCGGCGGTACACACGTGCACCGTACCGGCGACATCGGCTTGTTTAAGATTATGGTGGAAAGCGGCGTTGCGGCGGGGATTCGACGCGTCGAAGCGATCACCGGCGAAGGTGCTTTGGAATGGGTACAGGCGCTGGACGGTCGTATGCAAGAGGCCGCTGCGATGCTGAAGGCGCAGCCGCAGGAGTTGCTGGCGCGCATCGGTCAGGTGCAAGACAGCGTCAGGACTCTGGAAAAAGAACTGGCAGCCTTGAAGTCTAAGCTGGCTTCGGCTCAGGGCGACGAGTTGGCGGATCAGGCGCAGGAATTCAACGGTGTGAAGGTGCTGGCCGCCAAGTTGGAAGGCGCGGATGGTAAAACCCTGCGTGAGACTTTGGATAAGCTGAAAGATAAGCTGAAGTCGGCGGTAGTGGTGCTGGCGGCGTCGGCGGATGGCAAGGTTAGCCTGATTGCCGGTGTGACCGGCGACCAGACCGGGAAGGTCAAAGCGGGCGAGTTGGTGAATTTCGTCGCGCAACAAGTCGGCGGCAAGGGCGGCGGCCGCCCCGATATGGCGCAGGCAGGTGGTACACAGCCGGAAAACCTGGGTTCTGCGCTGGCATCTGTGCCGGAATGGGTGAAAGCCAAGCTGTAAACGCTAATCTGTAAACGCCGCTAGGCGAGACGGTCAACGGGGCGCATGCGCCCCGTTGTTATTTTAGGCTTGCGAGAGCATGTTCGACCACGCAATGGCCTTACTCTGGGCAGCGCAAGCCTGTTCCATCGTGAGCCAGGGGAGTTCGTCTTTTAACAATTCTTCGATTGCGCCGGGTGCGTCTTGCTCGAATAGCATGGACAGCGAGAGCAGATCGCCCAACGGGCCGCGGTGGCGCAGCAGCGCGAGCTGGATTTCTTCTCCCAAATCCAGCGTGTAGATGATGTCGCGCAGCGGCATATTGAACAGCACATCTACCAACGACAGAATGCCGGTCATGAAAGCCTGATCTTCCATGTCGTGGAGATCCGGGTGCAGTTCGGCGATGAACTCCATAAAGCGCGCTCGGGTGGCGGCCATCTGCATCAGCGGCTCGTTCGATTTGCCTTTGTGGGTAGTGTGCGAATAGAGCAGCAGTTGTAGCCAGCGCAGCAACTGACGGCGGCCCAGCGCGGTGATGGCATCGCGGATCGAGGTGATTTTCTGGGTAAAGCCGGAACCGACCGAATTAATCAGTCGCATCAGATTGACGATAAGTTCGGGCTGGGTTTTAAGCAGCGCTTCGATTTCGTTGGTCTCGGCATCGGCCAGCACCAGCCCGAGCAGGCGCAACAGGGACAGTTCGGAAGGCGAGAGCCGCTTGCCGGATACGATCACGGGTTTTGCGAAGTAGAAACCCTGGAAAAGATCGAACCCCAAGTCCATGCAGTATTGCGACAGCTCTTGCGAGTCCACCTTTTCGGCCAGCAGCTTCACCGGCCATTCGCGCAGTTTTTTGACCGTGGCGGCGAGTTCTTCGCGGCTAAGCGGCTGCACATCGATTTTCACGATGTCGACGATGTCGAGTATCGGTTTGAACTGTTCGTCGTAGTAGAGGAAGTCATCGAGCGCCAGCGTGAATCCGCGCGCTTTGAGTTCCTTGCAGCGTTTGACGATATGGTCGCTGATCTGGATGGTTTCCAGCAACTCGAACACGATGCGGGCAGGAGGGAGCAACTCGATGACATCGCTTGAGAGCAAGAAGTCGTCTAGGTTGATGAATCCCCTGTATTTGCCGAGTACATTTTCTGTACCGAGGCTGATAAAGGCATGGCTGATGACGGTAGCGCTGGCGATAACGTCGTCGGTGACGTCCGAGGTCAGCTTGGTGATGCCGGCACGAAATAATAACTCGAACGCGACGAGATTTCCGTCGCGGTCGAGAATAGGTTGGCGACCGAGATAAACGAATTGTTTATCGGCGTCCGAGGCCATCGGTCGATTCCGGCTCAGAACGGCAGTGTAACGTGCGGCGCAGCTTGCAGCAGAACGCGGCGGAAATCGTCCTGAATGCGCTTCAAGGCTTCGGCATTGTCCGCCTCGAAACGCAGCACGATCACCGGCGTGGTGTTGCTGGAGCGCATCAGGCCGAAACCATCGGCATATTCCACGCGCAGGCCGTCAATGGTGATCACTTCCTTCGCGCCAACGAATTGCGCAGTCTTTTGCAGTTGGTCGATCAGCGCGTAGTTTTCGCCTTCCTTCAGCTTAATATGCAGCTCAGGAGTGTTTACCGAATTCGGTAGTTCGTTCAGTGTCGCATTCAGATCGGCCTGCTTGCTTAAATATTCCAGCAGACGTGCGCCGGCATACAGCCCGTCGTCGAAGCCGTACCAGCGTTCCTTAAAGAATACGTGACCGCTCATTTCGCCCGCCAGCAACGCGCCGGTTTCTTTCATCTTGGCTTTTACCAATGAATGTCCGGTTTTCCACAGCAACGGCTTGCCGCCGTGGTTGCGAATCCAGCTAAACAGATTACGGGTGGATTTCACGTCGAAGATGATGTCCGCTCCGGGGTTGCGCGAGAGCACGTCGGCGGCGAACAGCATCAACTGGCGATCCGGGAAAATGATGTTGCCGTTCTTGGTGACTACACCCAAGCGGTCACCGTCGCCGTCGAAGGCCAAGCCGATTTCGCTGTCGTTCTTCGCCAGTGCGGCGATCAGGTCTTCCAGATTGTGCGGATCGGACGGATCGGGATGGTGATTGGGAAAGTTGCCATCTACTTCGCAAAACATTTCGGTGACTTCGCAACCGAGGCGGCGGTAGAGTTTGCCGGCGAAATCGCCTGCGACGCCGTTGCCGCAGTCCACTGTGATCTTCAGCGGGCGCGCCAGCTTAATGTCAGAGGCGATGCGTTCGATATAAGCTTCGGCGATGTCGTGCTGGGCGTAAGTGCCGGCGCCGTGCGCCAGATTGCCCTCGTCGGCGCGTTGGCGCAGCGACTGGATGGTTTCGCCGGACAGGGTTTCGCCGCCCAGCACCATTTTCAGGCCGTTGTATTCCGGCGGATTATGGCTGCCGGTAATCATTACGGCGGAATAGGTTTCCAGTTGGTAAGCTGCGAAGTAGGTCATCGGCGTCGCAACGCGGCCTACATCGATCACATTAATCCCGCTTTTCTGGATGCCGCGGGCCAGTGCGGCGGCGAATTCCGGGCCGGACAAACGTCCGTCGCGTCCGATTACAATGGCTTTCTGGTTGCGCGCGACGGCTTCCGAGCCGATGGCGTGACCGATTTTTTCCACGATTTCGGCCGTCAGCGTTTTGCCGACGATGCCGCGAATGTCATAGGCCTTGAAGATTTCTTTCGGTAAAGCGTTCATGAACGTAATCCTATCGGAGTATTTTTAAATTCGTGTTACGAGCAGTCACTACGGCTGCATCATACAATTAAAACGCGACCGCGGTCACGCCGTTACAAAATGTTTCCGCGCAGCAGATAGAAACACAACGTCAGCCCGAGCAGAGCGACGATCAAATTGGTAACAACCCCCATGTTGACGCGGTAGCCATCCGGAATTTCGATGGGCTTCAGCGTCTTTAATACTGTGCGATACTGAATCACGGCCAGCGCAGCACAAACTGCTCCAAGCAGTATGAATGCGACGCCGATCCAGAACGAATAGCCGCTGTGCATCTCGGCCGCTTTTTCCGGCACCAGCATACGCATAAAAAGTCCGAAACGCTCGATGACGAAGCCGAAGGCCATCAGCGTCAAACTGGTGCGGTTCCATGCCATCAAAGTGCGCTCGGCGGCAAAAAAGACGCGCGGATCGTTCAGGTCGGACATGCGTCCTCCAGCGTTTGCAATTCTTGCCAGACACGTTCCGGCGTGAGTTGCATCATGCAGTTGAAATGTCCCAGCGGACACTCGCGCTTGAAGCAGGGAATGCAATCCAGATCGAGTTGCAGCACCCGCGCACGGTTGGAAAGAGGCGGTGTGAATTGCGGGCTGCTGGATCCGAATAATGCAATCATCGGCTTGTCGAGCGCCGCGGCGATGTGCATCAAACCGGAATCGTTGCTGACCACCACCTTGGCGCAGGAAAGCAAAGGCCCGGCTTCGGCTAGTTCGGTTGCGCCGCACAGATTACGGCAAGCCCCGTCGCTCAACGCAGCGATTTCCTCGCCGGTGTCTTTATCTTTGGGCGAGCCGATCAGCCATACTGCATAGCCCGCTTGGTCGAAGCGGTGTGCCAGCTCGGCATAATATTGCGACGGCCAGCGCTTGGCAGGGCCGTATTCTGCACCGGGGCAGAAAATGGCTAGCGGTTTGTCGAGCGATAGCCCTAAGCGTTCCAGTACGGCTTGCCGCTGCGCTTCTTGCACTTGCAGGCGCGGTTGCGGCAAAGGGCGCGACACCGGGTCGCCGGGCGCTTCCGCCAACTGGGCGAAGCGTTCCACCATCAGCGGGAGTACGGTCTTATCCAGCTTGCGGGCATCGTTTAGCAACCCGTAGCGCATTTCGCCGACGAAGCCGGTGCGCAGCGGAATGCACGCGAAGAATGCAACCAGCGCGGATTTGAACGAATTGGGGGTGACGATGACTTGATCGTAATGCTGCTGACGCAACGCACGCCCCACGCGGAAGCGTTCGCCGAGGCGCAGCGCTCCGTGCGGGAAAGGATTGGTAATGACTTCAGCAACCTCCGGCAGCTGGCGCAGTAAACCCGCAGTCCACGGCGGTGCGAACAAATCGATACGGCTATCCGGGTGACGCTGTTTCAATCGCGCCAGCATCGGCTGGATCAACATACAATCGCCGACCCAGCTCGGCGCAATAACCAAAATCTTAACCATAAAAAAACGGGCGTTGCCGCCCGTGTGTCTTAGTGATGACCTTTCGGTAATTCGCCTTTAAATTTATACAGCGTACCGCAGTAGGGGCAACGCGCCTCGCCGGTTTTTTCCACGGCAAGCGCCACCTTCGGGTGCGCGTTCCAGATCGACTTAGACGGCATCGGGCATGCCAGCGGCAAATCCGCAGCGGTCACTTCGACGACGGTTTCGGTAATGCTTTCGGTTCCAGACATCATGCCTCCCTGAATGCTCTTATTAAACGTGCGCCAGCCAGTGGGCGTACTTGTCGTTCTTGCCGCTCACGATGTCGAAGAACAGCGATTGCAGCTTCGTGGTGATCGGGCCGCGGGAACCGATACCGATGGTGCGGTTATCCAGTTCGCGGATCGGTGTGACCTCAGCAGCCGTGCCGGTGAAGAAAGCCTCGTCCGCACAGTAGATTTCATCGCGGGTGATACGTTTCTCGATCAGCTCGATGCCCAGATCCTTCGCCAGCGTAATGATGGAATCGCGCGTAATACCTTCCAGACACGAAGTCAGGTCAGGCGTATACAGCTTGCCTTTTTTCACCACGAAAATGTTTTCGCCCGCACCTTCGGCTACATAACCGTCCACGTCCAGCAGCAGCGCCTCGTCGTAACCATCGTGCGCCACTTCCTGATGCGCCAGAATCGAATTGGTATACGTACCCACTGACTTCGAGCGGCACATATTGATATTCACATGATGGCGGGTAAAGCTCGAAGTCTTCACGCGGATGCCCTTTTCCATGCCTTCCGCGCCCAGATACGCTCCCCACGGCCATGCCGCGATACCCACATGCGTGCTGATCGCCGTTGCCGCAATACCCATCGCCTCCGAGCCGTAGAACACGATCGGGCGGATGTAGCAGGATTCCAGATTGTTCGCGCGTACCACCTCGCGCTGCGCTTCCATCAGCGTTTCCTTGTCGTAAGGCATCTTCATCTTGAAGATATACGCCGAATTGAACAGGCGGTCGGTATGCTCCTGCAAACGGAAAATCGCCGTGCCGGTCGTGGTCTTGTAGGCGCGCACCCCTTCGAAGACCCCCATCCCATAATGCAAAGTGTGGGTCAAAACGTGCGTCGTCGCATCGCGCCAGGGCACGAGCTTGCCGTCATACCAAATAAAACCGTCGCGGTCAGCCATGGACATGGTGAGTGTTCCTTTGAGAGAGTCTAAGCAAAGGACAAATTTTAGCTGGTTCCGCCCCGTTTGGGGAGGCTAATCGCGTCGGAAATGTGCGGCATCTTCATTTTCTCAACGTCGCCTACGCAATCAGCTTTGCATTAGTTGCTGCCAAAGTGCGATGCACGCCGAAACGTCGAGCGTTTCGGGATCGATGCGCGCGGGCGTTTGGTTGTTAAGGCGCATTTGGTGTTGAATGCGGCGCAGTTCGCGGTAGAGGTGAACGGTTTTTTCGGCAAGTCTCGCGTCGATGAGGCCGAGTTCCGCGGCGAGGCGCAATAGGGCGATATTGCCTTTGTTAGCGGTGAGTTGCGGGTGTTGCGCGGCATGCGCCAGGACGAGGTATTGCACCATGAACTCGATATCGACCATGCCGCCGCTGTCGTGTTTGATGTCGAACAGGGCGGTGCGGTTGGGGTGGCCGTCGTGCATTTTTTGCCGCATGGCGACGATTTCGGTGCGCAGTTTCTCTAGGTCGCGCGGTTGGCGCAAGACGCTGTCGCGGATGGTTTCGAATTGTGCGCCGATGCCGGCATCGCCCGCGCAGAAGCGGGCGCGGGTGAGGGCTTGGTGTTCCCATACCCAGGCATGCTGGTGCTGATACTCGGTGAACGAATCCATGTTGCTGACCAGCAGGCCGCTTTCGCCGTTGGGGCGCAGGCGTAAATCGACTTCGTACAGCCGCCCGGAGGCGGTATAGCTGGAGAGCAGGGTGTTGATGCGCTGGCCAAGGCGCGCATAGATGACGCCGGCGTCGGGGGCGTCATCCTCGTAGAGGAAAATGAGGTCGAGGTCGGAGGCGTAGCCGAGTTCGCGTCCGCCCAGCTTGCCATAAGCAATGATGGCAAAGCGAGGGTCGTCGCGGTGGCGGGTACGCAGACCTTTCCAGCACAGGGCGAGGACGTGGCGCAAGATCAGGTCGGCCAGGTCGCTCAGGTGGTCGCTGAGAGTTTCCAGCGGCAGCAAGCCTTGCAAATCCATTGCAAGCAGGTGGAAGGTCTGGCTGTGCTGGAATTGGCGCAAAACATCCATTTGGTGTTCGGTGTCTTCGCCGCATTCGTCGAGGCTGGTTTGCAGTTGGCGGTCCAGCGCGGGCCAATCCGGTGCGCGGTAGATTTCGCGGGCATCCAGTAGTTCGTCCAGCAGAATGGGGTGTTGCACCAGATAGTCGCAAGCCCATTCGCTGGCAGCGGCCATGTTGACCAAGCGCGGCAGAACTTGCGGATATTCGGCGAGAAAAGCCAGATAGGAGGCGCGGCGGCTAATGCTTTCCAGTAAGGTAAGAATGCGGGTGAATGCTTTGTCGCGGTTGGAATGGGCAGCACAAAGCGCGGCGAATTGCGGTACCAGACGGTCGAAGCGCTGACGGCTGCTTTCCGGCAGCTGGCGGTAACGGCTGCCTTCGCGGATTTGCAATAGGCGGTTGCCGAGATCGGTAGCCTCGCTATACCCCTGCTCGCCGAGCGTGTCGGCGGCTTCGGCGGCGCTCATGCCTTCGCGCCACAATGGGCTACTGACCGGAGAGGTGTCTTGGGCTGTGCTGAAAATCAGCTCGAATTGCTGGCTGACGAATTCGCGGTGAATATCCAGCGCTTGCATCAGGGCAGCATAGTCGGCAAAGCCCATGCTTTGTGCAATGATGGCTTGTTCTTCTGGCTTGTCTGGCATGTCCTGCGTTTGCTGGTCGTCGAGGTATTGCAGGCGGTGTTCCAGATTGCGCAAGAAAACGTAGGCTTGATCGAGCCGGGCGACGGTATCGGCGGTCAGTTGGTTGTTCTCCGCCAGCAGTTGCAAGACGCGTTGGGTAGGACGAATGCGTAGCTTGGCATCGCGGCCGCCGCGGATTAGTTGGAAGACTTGGGCAGTAAATTCGATTTCGCGAATGCCGCCGGGGCCGAGTTTGACATTGTTGAGGCGGTCGCGGCGCTGCACTTCCTGTCGGATTTGCGCATGCAGTTTGCGCATGGAGGCGAAGGCGCCGTAGTCCAGATATTTGCGGAATACGAACGGGCGCGACAGGCGCATGAGTTCTTCGGCAGCGGGAGACGCGGTTGGAGAAATAACCCGTGCTTTGATCCAGGCATAGCGTTCCCATTCGCGGCCTTGGCTGACCAAGTATTCTTCCAGTGCGGCGAAGCTCATCACTAACGGGCCGCTGTCGCCATAGGGGCGCAAGCGCATATCTACCCGGAAGACGTAGCCGTCCCCGGTAGGTTCGTTGATCAGGTTGATGAGCTTACGACCCAGCCGGCTGAAAAATTCGTGGTTGCTGATGCTGCGCGCGCCGTCGGTGTCGCCGTCTTCCGGGTAAATGAATATCAGGTCGATGTCCGAGGAAACGTTCAGTTCTCCTCCGCCCAGTTTGCCCATGCCGATAATCAGCAGTTCTTGGGGCGTGTTGCTTTGGTTGCCGACAGGGGAACCATACAACGTGCCGAGAGTCTTCATCAATAGGGCTTGTGCGCGTTGCACTGAGAGTTCGGCTAGTGCGGTCATGGTGGTCATGACTTCATCGAGGTCGGCTAATCCGCCGAGATCGCGCGTCAGTAATTTGAGCATGGCGCGTTTACGCACAATCCGCAGGCTGCGACTGAGCGTTTCTTCGCTGTCGCCGGGCAGGTCGTCCAGCCAAGCCTTCAGTTCGGTCGCGCTGCAAGGTGTAGCATAACAGTCGCGCAGCCATGGTTCCCATCCGGCACCCGAGTCGAGCAGACGCTGAATATAACGGCTGCATTGCCGGGTATGTTGCAAAATGGCGTCGAAATCGCCGGTGGATGCTGTATTTACGGTATTCATGGGCAAGTGTTCGGCGTAAAATTATCCCTCGTACGAGTCATTATAAAGATTTGGTGAGCGCTCTGTTTCGACTGATTGCTAATTATTACGGGATCGCCGCATGGTGAAGCGCAGCTTACGCCTGATTTGGCGCGGCCTCGGTCATGTGACGCGCGTCACCATCGGCACTACCGTCATGCTGGCGTTTCTCGGCGCCTGCGGGATTTTTTACCTGCGCATGTGGGTATTGCCGGACATCGAGCGTTATCACGACGAGATTACGCAGGCGGCGAGTTATGCGGTCGGACAGAAAGTGAAGATCGGCAAGATCGAAGCCGACTGGAGCGGCTTCCGCCCGCATCTGCTGTTCACCGACGTGCGTGTACTCGATCAGGAAGGCGAGACGGCGTTATTTTTGCCGCGCGTCGATAATTCCATTTCATGGATGTCGCTGTTTACCGCGCAGTTGCGGCTCTACCGACTGGAAATCGATCGGCCGGATTTGCTGATTAAGCGTGACGAGCAAGGTAAGCTGTTCATTGCCGGGGTGCCGCTGAGCAATGAAGCGTCGGACAACGATTTATCCGACTGGTTGCTGCATCAGCACCGCATCGTAGTACGCGATGCGCGCATTACCTGGCAGGACGATGTGCGCAAGGTGGCTGCACTGACGCTGAATAAGGTGAATTTGCGTATCGAGAATTCGCGGGATACCCATCGGTTTGCCGTGCGAGCCTTGCCGCCGCGCAAATTGTCTTCAGAAATAGATGTGCGCGGCGATTTCGTCGGAGACAGTTTCGACGATCTTTCCGAGTGGCGCGGGCAATTGTTTGCGCAGATCGATCATGCCGATGTGGGGGCTTTGCGGACATGGGCACCGCTGCCGCAAAGTTTGAAGAGCGGACAGGGCGGCATGCGGGTCTGGCTGGGTGTGGAGCAAGGGCATGTCGTGCAGATGACCGGCGATCTGGCTTTGTCGGATGTGGTGACCCGGTTGGCGGACGATTTGCCGCCGCTGGATGCCCACGCAATGCGTGGCCGCCTGACGTGGCGCGATGTGAATAATTCTCTGGAGGTTTCCACCCGCAATTTTTCTTTGCAACTGCATAACGGCTTATCGCTGAAGCCGACCGATTTCTATCTGCGTCTGAACGGTATGCAAAACAAAGTGCCGAGCGGCGGCGAGTTGCGTGCGAACGTATTGGAATTGCCGACATTGGCAACGCTGACCGATTTTCTGCCGTTGGATCGCGATTTGAAAAAACAACTCGGCGAATTTGCGCCGCAAGGTCGCGTGGAGCATTTAGAAGGCAAGTGGGAGCTAAAAGACAATGCGCTGAAGAACTTCGATATCAAGGCGAAATTTCAGAATCTGGCATTGCGTAAGGTCGGGAGCTTTCCTGGGGTCAGCGGCCTGACCGGCGATATCGAAGGCAATGAAGAGAAGGGTGCGCTGGCGGTCAATACGCGCAATCTGGCGGTGGATGCGCCGGCCTATCTGCGCGAGCCGTTGCGTTTCGACACCTTTACTGCGCAAGCCGATTGGGAAAAAACCCGCAAGGGCTGGACGGTGAATGTCAGCAATGCATCGGTTTCCAATGGCGATGCCGCGGGCAATGCATACGGCAGTTACAGCAATATCGGGGAGGAACCCGGCAAGCTCGATCTGACCGTGCAACTGAACCGTGCCAATGTGCATGCCACTGCGAAATATATTCCGCTCGGCGTGATCGGGAAGGGCGCGCACGATTGGTTGGCGAGAGGCTTGGTTGGCGGTGTGTCGAACGATTTTAAATTGCGCTTGAACGGTGATTTACGCGACTTTCCGTTCGACGGAGGCAAGGGTGGTTTCGAGATACATGCCCATGCCAAAGAGGTCGTGATCGATTATGGCAAGGACTGGCCGCGGGTGGAGCATGGCAATGCCGAGCTGCTGATTCGCGGCAGGCGATTGGAGGTCAATGCCGAGTCGGCCATGCTGGCGGGCGGGCATGTGCGCAAAGTCAATGTTGCGTTGCCGGATATGCTGAGCCCCGATTTGCATCTGGAAATCCGCGGCGAAGCGGAAGGCGAATCGGTGCATTGCCTGAATTACGTTCAGGATAGTCCGGTGCGCGGCTACATCGATGGTTTTACCGATGAGGCGTCGATTCAGGGGGATGGTTTGCTTAAGCTGTTCGTCGATGTGCCATTGCTGGGCGAAAGCAAGCTGAAGGTCGACGGTACGTACCAATTCCGCGATAACGATGTGGATTTGGGTGGCGGTATTCCGAAGCTGTATGGCGTGAATGGCGAATTGCATTTCACCGAATCTTCGGTGGAAACGCACGGCATGAAAGCGCGCGTACTCGGCGGGCCGGCGACAATACAGGTCAGCGGCAGCGTGTCCGGCTTGCAGGCGAAGGCTGAAGGGCGCATCGATGTGGAAGAGTTGCGCAAGACGGATTCCACACCGATTTTGCGTCGTTTACACGGCGGAACGCCGTGGGAGGCCGATATTTCGGTGCAGAACAAGGCGGCAACGGTACTGATTTCGAGTACGCTGGTCGGGCTGGCTTCCGACTTGCCGCGCCCATTTAACAAGGCGGCACACGAGCCGATGCCTTTGCGCATCGAAAAGGCTTCGACCGGGGCGGGGCAGGACTTGGTGACGGCGCATCTCGGTAATCTGTTTTCAGCGCGTTTTCAGCGCGTGCAGGCGGATGGAGAGTGGGGGATCAGGAAAGGCGCGGTCAATTTCGGTAATGCGGGGAAATGGCCTGATAAAGAAGGGTTATGGCTGGTCGGGACTCTGCCGGAACTGGAATTGAGCGGATGGCAGGGTGTCGGGGAGGCAGGCGGTGATACTGGTTCTTTGCAAATTGCCGGCACAGATTTGCTGATTCAGAAATTGTCGTTCAATAATGTCGGCTTCGACGATGTGCGCGTGAATGCACACAGTCAGCAAGGCGGGTTGGCGGCGCAAATTGCGGCCAAAGGGGTGAGCGGCGATCTGTTGTGGATACCACAGGGGCAGGGCAAGTTGTTGGCGCGTTTCCGGGCGTTGGCAGTGAATAAGTTGCCCACTGCTCAAAAGCCGGTCACGCCGGCATCGCCGCAGCCGACCGGCGAGATGCCGGCGCTGGATGTGCAGGTCGAGCATTTGGTATTCGACGGCAAGCAGGTCGGCAGGCTGGATATGAAAGCCCGGCAACAAGGGGCGGAATGGCTGCTGGAGAACTTGCATGTTGTAAATCCCGATGCGGCACTGTCTGTCAACGGAAAGTGGCGGCGCATCCCGAATGCAGAGCAGACGCAGGCGAACATTAAACTGGAGGTGTTTGATGCCGGCAAAATACTGGATCGTTCCGGCTATCCGAACAGCGTTAAAAACGGCAGCGGAACGCTGGAGGGGACGCTGACGTGGGCGGGCGATCCGGGCGCATTTAGCTTTGCGGCGACTGAGGGGGCATTGAAGCTGGATGGCGGCAAGGGGCGTTTCCTGAAGATCGAGCCGGGAATCGGCAAGTTGCTCGGTATTTTGAGTTTGCAGGCACTGCCTAAACGCATTACCCTTGATTTCAACGATGTATTCAGCGACGGTTTCGAGTTTGATTCGATGGCTGGGACGGCGCAAATTAAGCAGGGTTTGCTGACGACGAACGACTTCAAGATCGAGGGTTCGTCGGCTGCCGTGACAATGCATGGGCAGGTAGATTTGGTGCGCGAGACGCAAAATCTGCGTATACGCGTCATGCCTGCTGTGGGCGACAGTGTGTCGATATTGGGAGCCGTGGCGCTGAATCCGGTCATCGGACTAGGCGCTTACATTGCCAATAAAGTGCTGCGCAATCCGCTCGATAAGCTGGTTTCGTTTGAATACAATGTGACAGGTGCATGGGATAATCCGCATGTCGAGAAAGTCGGGCAAGCGAAACGTGCCGCGCCTGAAGAGAATAATTAATCCTTACTGAACTTATGGCAGATACAGATTCCACACAGCAACGCATTGCGGCTCAGACCAAAGCATTTAAGGTGGCCGCCATCCAAATGGCCTCGGGGCCGAATGTCGAAGGCAACCTCAGCGAAGCGCGCAGGCTGATTGAAAAAGCAGCGACTCAAGGCGCGCGCCTGATCGTGCTGCCGGAATACTTCCCGATTATGGGCATGGCGGAAACCGATAAGGTCGGCGTGCGCGAAGAGCAAGGCAGCGGCCCGATTCAGGAGTTTTTGTCGCAGATGGCGCGCAAGCATAAAGTGTGGCTGGTCGGCGGTTCTATTCCCTTGTCGGCCGATGACCCTGCCAAAGTACGGAACAGCTGTCTGGTGTTCGATGAGACCGGCGAACGCGTGGCGCGCTATGACAAAATCCACTTGTTCAACCTTGAATTGGGTAATGAGCATTACCATGAGGCGCGCACCATTGAGCCCGGCAATAAAGTGGTGGTGGTCGATAGCCCGTTCGGCCGGATTGGTTTGGCGGTGTGTTACGACCTGCGTTTTCCCGAGCTTTTCCGTGCAATGAAGGACGTCAATATATTGGTGTTGCCCGCTGCGTTTACCGAAACCACCGGCAAGATGCACTGGGAAGTGCTGGTGCGGGCACGTGCGATTGAAAACTTGTGCTACGTGGTTGCCTCTGCGCAAGGCGGATACCATGTAAACGGGCGCGAGACTTACGGTCACAGCATGGTGGTCGATCCTTGGGGGCGGGTACTCGATCAGTTATCGCGCGGATCAGGCGTGGTGCTGGCCGAGGTCAACTTGTCTTATCAAACCAGTTTGCGCAGCAGTTTGCCTGCGCTTTCCCACCGTACCATTGCCTGTACGTGCTGCGAATCATGAGCGATACCTTATTCGGTCTTTCACAGGAAACGCTGCTGACGGCGCATGGTCTTGAGCCGGGCCGCTTGCAACACGTACTCAGCGGCATGATGACGCATCAGGTCGATTATGCCGACCTGTATTTTCAATACAGCCGGGCCGAGGGCTGGTCGCTGGAAGAGGGTATCGTTAAATCCGGCAGCTTCAATATCGATCAAGGCGTAGGTGTGCGTGCCGTTTCCGGCGAAAAAACCGCCTTTTCCTATTCCGACGATATTAGCCTTGTGGCACTGGAAAGTGCTGCGAACGCTGCACGCGCCATTGCGCGACACGGCGGTGCGCAGACTGTGCCGATGCTGCATTCCGGCCCGCGTCGCGAACTGTATTTGCCGCATGACCCGATTGCCAGCCTGAAAGACAGCGAAAAAGTGGCATTGCTGGAAAGAGTGGGGCGCTATGCGCGTGCACTCGATCCGCGCGTTACACAAGTGATGGCAAGCCTGGCGGGTGAATACGAAGTCGTGCTGGTGGCACGCAGCGATGGTCTGATGAACGCTGATATACGTCCTTTGGTACGGCTCTCCCTGCAAGTGATCGTCGAAAGCAACGGCAAGCGCGAGCAAGGTTCAGCGGGCGGCGGTGGGCGCTTCGATTATGCTTATTTTACCGACGAAGCGCTGCGCGATTATGCTGCCAAAGCCGTGCATCAAGCCGTAGTGAATCTGGACGCAAAACCCGCCCCGGCAGGCACCATGACCGTCGTACTCGGCTCCGGCTGGCCGGGCGTATTGCTGCATGAAGCAGTAGGGCACGGTTTAGAAGGTGACTTCAATCGCAAAGGCAGCTCAGCCTTCTCCGGGCGCATCGGCGAGCGCGTGGCTGCACCGGGCGTCACCGTGGTCGACGATGGCACGATTCCTCAGCGTCGCGGTTCTTTGCAGATGGACGACGAAGGCAATCCCACCCAGCGCACCGTTCTGATCGAAGACGGCATTTTGCGCGGCTATATGCAAGACACCTTGAACGCGCGCCTGATGGGCGTGCCGCTCACCGGTAATGCCCGCCGCGAATCATTCGCCCACCTGCCTATGCCGCGCATGACCAATACCACCATGCTGAGCGGTAATTACGATCCCAAAGAAATAATCGCCTCCGTCGAAAACGGCCTCTATGCGGCCAACTTCGGCGGCGGGCAGGTCGATATTACCAGTGGTAAATTTGTTTTCTCCACGACCGAAGCCTACCTGATTGAAAACGGAAAAATCACAACCCCCGTCAAAGGCGCCACCCTGATCGGTAACGGCCCGGATGCCCTAACGCGCGTCAGCATGATCGGCAACGACATGGCGCTCGATCCCGGCGTCGGCATGTGCGGCAAAGAAGGTCAAAGCGTCCCCGTCGGCGTCGGACAGCCCACCATGCGCATCGACGGCCTTACCGTCGGCGGCACAGCATGATTTTCTAAAAAAACGACACGCGGTACTTGACCGCATCGCGCCAAATTATTAGAATCGCGGTCTCTTAATTCCCCGATAGCTCAGTCGGTAGAGCGACGGACTGTTAATCCGCAGGTCCCTGGTTCGAGTCCAGGTCGGGGAGCCAGATAAAACAAGCGCTTAGCTAGAAATGGCTAGGCGCTTCTTCTTTCAACGTGACAAAAACGTGACAACTGCAACACGTTTTCTCCCCGGCTCCTAAGCCCTCCAATCATCTTATTCCTTCATCTTGGAGTAATTCTTGCAACCAAGTTCACTCTTTAAGTCACACGCTTTGCCAAAGAAATAGATAGCCTTGTTTCTGTCCGGCGTGATTCCATTTTTATATCCATAAGCAAAGCCAAGATTGTTGCATCCAATTGCGCTCCCCCCATCACAGGCCTTGGTGTATAACTCTACAGCCTTAAATTTGTTCTGTTGAACCCCTTCTCCGCTGTAGTACATCGCACCAAGATTGTTACATCCATATGCATCCCCTCTATCGCAGGCACTGGTGTATAACTCTACGGCTTTAAATTTGTCCTGCTGAACTCCTTCTCCTTTGTAGTACATTTCGCCAAGACTGTTGCATCCATTTGCATTTCCTCTATCGCAGGCCTTGGTGTATGACTCCGCGGCTTTAAGCGTGTCCTGTTGAACTCCTTCTCCTTTGTAGTACATCGCGCCAAGATTGCTGCACCCGAGTGCATGACCTCTATCGCAGGCATTGGCGTACAACTCTACGGCTTTAAATTTGTCCTGCTGAACACCTTCTCCGTTGTAGTACCTCGCACCAAGATTGTTGCATCCATCTGCATATCCTCTATCGCAGGCCTTAGTGTATGACTCTGCGGCTTTAAACTGGTCCTGCCGAACCCCTTTACCGTTTGCGTACATCGTGCCAAGAAGGCTGCATCCAGCCGCATTTCCCCCATTGCATGCCTTGGTGTGTAATTCTGCAGCTTTAAACTGGTCCTGCCGAACTCCCTCGCCGCTTGAGTACATCAAACCAAGAAGGCTGCATCCAACCGCATTTCCTCCATTGCATGCTTTGGTGTATGACTCTGCGGCTTTAAACTTGTCCTGTTGAACTCCTTCACCTTTGTAGTACATTACTCCGAGTTTGGAGCATACGTCTGCATCTCCTTCATTGCAGGCATTGGCGTACAACACCACAGCCTCAAACTCGTCCTGCAAGACTCTGTCGACTATAACATGCTTCATGTCAAGCGTTGCACAGCCGAGACTACATGCTTTGCTGAGTTCATTGATTGATGAAGCCGCCTGTGTCGTCTGTGTTCCCGTGAGCAGCAATAATACACCCAAGAATTTTTTCATTTTCCCATTGCCTGAGTTGCTTTCTTGTCGCAGGTTGAACTTAAAGTTGCTTGCTGTGCATGTCAATTATGATAAAAAGTTTATGTGTATGCCTACTTTATTTCTCATTGACTTACAAATATTAGATTATGCTAATATTGTGCGGTGTGTCTTTGCGAGGAGTCGGTTATGTTTGCGGTGAGTGTCAGAGAAGTGGATGCCTTGGAGCTTGCGCAGTGGTTGAGCGGAGAGTCGTCTGCGTTAAGGGTGATCGATGTGCGTCAGATGCAGGAGATTGCGGGGGGGATGGTGCCGGGTGCCGAGGCCATGCCTTTGCATGTTTTGCCGGAGCGGCTGGGTGAGTTGTCGCCTTCGGAGAGGTTGGTGGTGGTTTGTCGGAGCGGGGCACGTTCTGCGCAAGCTTGCTTGTTTTTGCAGCAGCAGGGGTTTGCCGAGGTGTATAACTTGCGTGGCGGGATGATCGGCTGGGCGCAGTGCGGCTTGCCGGTGCATGTGCCGGCTGGGGCGTGATTCGGGAGGCGGAGATGAAAGCTGGGAAGATTATTAACTGGATTTTGATTGCGCTGGTTGTCGTGTTGGGTATTCAGAATTTGCAAGCGGCAGATGGGGTTGAGGTGAAGCAGGCGCAGGCGATGAGTCGGGAGGGGGCGCTGTTGTTGGATGTGCGCGAGCCGGATGAGTTTTCCGCTGTTCATGTGCAGGAGGCGAAGTTAATTCCGCTGGGGCAGTTGAGCGGTCGGCTGGGTGAGTTGTCCGAATTTAAGTCGAAGCCAATTGTCGTGATGTGCCGTTCGGGACGGCGTTCGGCCAAGGCGGTGGAGATGCTGAGGGAGGCCGGTTTTACGCAAGTCAGTAATATCAAGGGCGGTATTAATACTTGGGAGGGAGAGGGGCTCCCAGTCGTTAAGATGTGATTGCCTGCGGGTTGAGTGGGGACGATTTGCAGGGATGCGGTTTTACAATCTTGAGTTGATTGCAGGTTGACAGACGAACGTTCGTTCCATAGTATGCGTACTATGGATGCTCAAGATCAAATTTATCTCGCCAAGTTGCAAGATTATTACGCCGATTATGGGGTGTTGCCGCCGTATTCGACGATTATGAGTCTGCTCGGTTTTAAATCGAAGTCGCCGGTGGCGGCACTGGTGGCGCGCTTGAAGCTGGCGGGTTTTCTGGAATCGACGCCGGAAAAGCGACTGAAGCCCGGGAAGCATTTTTTCGACCGCCCGGTGTATGAAAGCGTGCGGGCGGGGTTTCCCAGCCCGGCGGGTGATTTGCGCCATGATTATGTGGCCATCGACGAATATCTGGTCGCGCATCCGTCCAGCACGGTGTTAGTGACGGTGAAAGGCGATTCGATGATCGACGCGGGGATTATGCCCGGCGATATTGTGGTGGTGGAAAAACGCGGCCCGGCGAATATCGGCGATATGGTCATCGCAATTGTCGATAACGAATTTACCTTGAAATACCTCGGCAAGGAAAAGGGCGAGTTTATCCTCAAGCCGGCTAATCCGGCTTATCCGGTTATCCGTCCGAAGGGCGATCTGGAAATCTTCGGTGTCGTGGTCGGACAGTTCCGTAAGTACAAATAATCCCTTTAAATTTTTATGGCAGGCGATGAGTGGTCTCATGCGATTGCGCATGTGGATGCCGACTGTTTCTATGCGTCGTGTGAGTTGGTGCGTCGACCCGAGTTGCGCGGCAAGCCGTTGTGCGTGTTGTCCAGTCAGGATGCCTGCGTGGTGGCGAAAACTTACGATGCCAAGGCAGCGGGCATCAAAACCGGCATGACGCTGTGGGAAGCACGGCGTTGTTTGCCGGAGGCGACTTTTTTGTCGGCGGATTTTCGCTATTACGGTAAGTTGTCAGACCAGTTGTTCGCTATTTTGCGGCGCTATAGCCCGGAAGTGGAGGAATATTCCATCGACGAGGCGTTCTTGAATCTTGGCGGACTGTCTGTCTTGCGCGGCAAACCCTACCGGCATTTCGCCGATGCCTTGCGTGCCGTGGTGCGGCAGGAAATCGGCATTACCGTTTCAGTGGGCATTTCGGTGACCCGCACTTTGGCCAAAATGGCATCGGAATACAATAAACCGGATGGCACGACCGTGGTGGCGAAACGGCGCGCCGGAGATTTTTTGCAGCGGGTCGGGGTGCGCGATATTCCCGGAGTGGGGGCGAATCGCATGGCGTTGCTGCATAAATACGCGATACGCACGGCTGCCGACTTTGCCAATGCGGACGAAGGGTTGATTCGCCGCTTGCTCGGCAAAAGCGGGGTCGAGTTGTGGTACGAATTGCGCGGTACGCCGGTATACGGGGTATCGCATGTGTCGCGCACGCCGAAAAGCGTGGCGCGTACCGCTTCGATGGGGACGCTGACCGGCGATCCGGGGTTAATTCGTAGTCATTTGGTGCGCCATACTATGCGTTTGTCGCGCGAGTTGATCGGCAAACGGCTGACGGCCCGCAGATTGACGGTGTTTTTAACCGATCAGATGTTTCGGCGCGTACCGTGGAGCGCCGAGTTGCCCTATGCTACGGCGGATTATTTTCAATTGATCGATTTTGTAGAGGCGGCGCTTGCAGCCTTGTATAACGGGCGCGAGCTATACCGTGCTTGCGGGGTGGTGGCCGACGGTATCGCGCCGCGACAGGAGAGCGGTTTTGATTTGTTTCAGCAGGCTGAGGCGCAGCGCGAGGCGCGCGATGTGCGGTTGCTGGAGACGGTACATGCGATCAATCGCAAATACGGAGAAAATGTGGTTTCTATCTGCGCCGGGTTAAAATGGGCGAACCGGCACGGCGCAGCGCATGCGACACGCTTCGCTTACCCGATGCTGGAATGCCAATAGCCGAAAAATTTCATCCTGATACGGAGAGAGTATGCAACAGTGGCTGGAGCCGTGCGTCGCCATCGCACAAGAAGCTGGACGCGCGATCATGGCAGTGTATGCGCGCGATTTCGCGGTAACGAGCAAGGCGGATGCTTCGCCGCTAACCGAGGCCGACCAAGCGGCGCACCGGCTGATTGCCGAGGGGCTGCGCGCGTTGACGCCGGGGATTCCCGTGCTGTCGGAAGAAGAAACCGAGTTGCCCGGGCGGGAAAGCTGGGGGCAAGGGCGCTACTGGTTGGTCGATCCCTTGGACGGCACGAAGGAATTTATTAAGAAAAACGGCGAATTTACCGTCAATGTTGCCCTGATCGAGAACGGTAGTCCGGTGCTGGGGGTCGTACATGCGCCGGCACTCGGCTGGACATATAAAGCAGCGTGCGGTCATGGGGCTTACAAGCAAACAGGTGCCGGCGCATGGGAAACGGTACGCTGTGCAACGCATCGGGCGGGTATGCCGTGGCGCGTAGTGGGCAGCCGTTCGCACGGCGGCGATACTTTGGCTGCGTGGCTGGCGGGACTGGGCGATCACGCGCTGGTATCGATGGGTAGCTCGCTTAAATTGTGTCTGGTGGCAGAAGGGGCGGCCGATATTTATCCGCGGCTGGGGCCGACTTCGCTGTGGGATACCGCGGCTGCGCAATGCGTAGTCGAGGCGGCGGGGGGTAAAGTGACCACCTTGTCCGGCGCAGTGCTCGGCTATGGTAATACGGCGCAGTTGCTGAATCCGTACTTCATCGTAACCGGCATTAGCGAGATGAATTGGCCGCAGCAATTTGCGGGTATCGCCGGTTAGGGCTTTACTTTTTATCCGGTGCGCCGATAATACATTCAAGGGCGTTCAAAATTGCCCGCCATAGAGAGATGAGGAGGTATGCCATGAGTATCGTCACTTTGGATATGAGTACCTACGAAGTCGAGTATTGTGCGCCGGAATATGGCGAGCCAGTCGGGCAGCGGGTTATGCATGCGCCCTGTGTTGCACCCGGTCTGCAAGAAGTGACGGCGGTGCAAACGGCGGAGCGCAGTGCGGCGATGCCCCCGCATCTGCTCGGCGTCGATCCGGCAGAATTTCTCGAGTGGGTGGCGGGCTGATCCGACGCCGGGAATGTCAGGAGGACGGGCTGCAACCCGTCCTCGTTTTTTGTGCGGAGTTCGGGTAAAATGCCGCGCATTCAGTAACAGACCAGCAGGCATATCGTGGCGTTGATTGTTCAGAAATATGGCGGCACTTCGGTGGGTACCACCGAGCGGATCAAAAACGTAGCCCGCCGCGTGGCGAAATTCAAGGCAGAGGGTCATCAGGTGGTGGTGGTGGTTTCCGCGATGAGCGGCGAAACCAACCGCCTGATCGGCTTGGCGAAAGAAGTTCAGGAGCATCCCGATCCGCGCGAGTTGGACGTGGTCGTCTCGACCGGCGAGCAGGTCACGATCGGCTTGCTGTCGATGGCGCTGCAAGCGCAAGGCGTGAAGGCGAAGAGCTATACCGGCGGTCAGGTGCGCATTCTGACCGACAACGCCTTTAACAAGGCGCGTATTCTGAGCATCGACGAAGAAAATATCCGTACCGATCTGGCAAACGATTACGTGGTCGTAGTGGCCGGTTTTCAGGGCGTCGACGAAGACGGCAATATTACTACGCTGGGGCGCGGCGGTTCCGATACAACCGGTGTGGCGGTGGCGGCAGCATTGCGTGCCGACGAATGTCAAATTTATACCGACGTGGACGGCGTGTATACAACCGATCCGCGCGTGGTGCCGGAAGCGCGCCGCCTGAAAACCATCACCTTCGAGGAAATGCTGGAAATGGCCAGCCTCGGCTCCAAGGTGCTGCAAATCCGCTCGGTCGAATTCGCCGGCAAATACAAAGTTAAGTTGCGCGTGCTTTCCTCCTTCCTGGACGATCCGGGCGAGGGCACGCTGATTACATTCGAGGAAGACGATTCTATGGAACAGGCTATCATTTCCGGTATCGCGTTCAATCGCGACGAAGCGAAGATCACCGTGCTGGGCGTGCCGGACAAGCCCGGTATCGCGTATCAGATTCTGGGGCCGGTCAGCGAAGCCAATATCGACGTGGATATGATTATCCAGAATGTCGGCGTGGACGGCACCACGGATTTCTCGTTTACCGTGCATCGCAACGAATTTGCCAAGGCGATGACTATCCTGAAAGGTCAGGTGCAGGGGCATATCGGTGCGCGCGACGTGGTGGGCGACGACAAGACCGCCAAGGTTTCCGTGGTCGGCGTGGGGATGCGTTCGCACGTCGGAATCGCCAGCAAGATGTTCCGTACGCTGGCGGAAGAGGGGATCAATATCCAAATGATTTCCACCTCGGAAATTAAGATTTCTGTGGTGATCGACGAAAAATATCTGGAACTTGCGGTGCGTGTGCTGCACAAAGCATTCGATCTGGATCAGGAAGCTGTATAATTTAGTTTGACCTCGGGCGGCGGATGCAGTATCCTGCGCGCCCTCTGGAGAGATGGCCGAGAGGTCGAAGGCACTCCCCTGCTAAGGGAGCATAGGAGACTAAAACTTCTATCGAGGGTTCGAATCCCTCTCTCTCCGCCAATAAGCGAAGCCCGTTGATTTTCGACGGGCTTTTTGCTTTTCTGCGGTAATAAACTGCGAGGAGTGGAAGCTCGCGCGTCGCGCCGGACATTTTCCTGCTGGTGATTAATCCGGATTGCGTTGTGCGTGGTGGCGGTTGCGGCCGCTGGTTTTTGCGTGGTACAGCGCCTGATCGGCGGCGGTGATGAGACCGGTTGGGTCTGCCCCTTGCTGGGGGATGCTTTGCGCGACTCCCAGGCTGATGGTGACGATAGGCGCAGCGACCGAAGTTTTGTGCGGTATGTTCAGACTGCGGACGTTTTCGACCAGTCGCGAGGCAATCGTGCAAGCATCGTCGAGCGGGGTATTGGGCAGGATGATGATGAATTCTTCACCGCCGAAGCGGGCAACCAGATCGCCCGCCCGCGAGATGCCTTTGTCGAGTGCGCTGGCGACAGCCTTCAAGCAGTTGTCGCCTTCGATATGTCCGTAGGTGTCGTTGTAAAGCTTGAAGCAATCGACGTCAATCAGCATCAGGGTAAGCGGCGTTCCGGAACGAGAAGCACGCTTCCATTCTTCTTCGTAGACTTGCTGGAAGTGTCGCTTGTTTGAAACTTGGGTGAGCGGGTCGGTGAAAGTCAGTTTCTCCAGCGCCTCGTTGGCCTCTTTGAGTTTCTCCGTCAACTTGGAAAGCTCCAGTGTACGTTCTTGCACACGTTCTTCCAGATTGGCATACAGATGCGAATTTTCTATGGAGATGGCCGATTGCGCGGCCAGAATGCCGAGAATTTCGAGGCGGTCTGGCGTGAACGCGCCGCTGACCAAATTGTTTTCCAGACTGACAACGCCGACGATTTTGCCTTGATGCACAATGGGGGTGCAAAGCAGCGACTTTGGTTTGGTTTGTGCGATATAAGGATCGTCCCAAAACCGGGCGTCGGTTTCCGCATCGTTGAGAACGACACTTTCTCCCAAACGGGCGACGTACTGGATGACGGAGACCGGCTGTTTGGTACTGTCGAGCGGTGCGCTGTCGAGGATTTCGATTTCTCCGGTTGCGGTGCCGCAAGCTTGCGTGGCAAGCGTGCCTTGATCGACCCAGACGAGGCTGCCTCTTTCTGCGCCGGCGTTTTCCATCATGATACGCATCATTTTTTGCAGCAGCGCCGACAGTTTAATTTCGCTGGAAATAGCCTGCGTCGCTTTAATGACGGTTTCCAAGTCCAGATTGGTCGGGTGGTGCGTGCTGGTCGTACCGGAAGTGACGGAGCGCGGGACGCTGCCCTGTAGCTGGCCGGCGGGCGGGAATGAATCCTCTCGCACGGTGCGGATGGCCGGGTCGGTCTGCAGGCGCGTATCTTGCCCGCGCAGGGCGATGTATTGAGGGAACTCGTGCGCGAGCCGGTCGGCGATTCCGGTTGCGCCCCACAGGCGATATGTGTAGTAGGCTTCACGGATATGCCCGCGCGCCGACATGCCGATTTCTCGGGCGGCGAAGAAGCGTCCGGCCAGTTCGTTGGCGAGCGCTTTATTTTGCTGGAAGCCGTTGGTGTCCGCTGACTGAATGGCTTTAGCGTACAGGCCGGCGACTTCGCAATCGTCGCGCGTGAGCCTTTCGATTTCGGCGCGGATAAGCAGCGCCTTGTGTTCGAAATTGGCAGGGTTGAGCTCGGCCCATTGCTCGAATTTTTTCAGGATTTTCCATGCCTGATTCAAGTATTTCTTTTGCGGATCGCGCTCGTAGCAAGCGCACAGAATCAGCGCATGGTAAAAGTGGTGCTCGGTCGTGTGCAGCATTGCGAGGGAATACTTCAGAAATGCTTCCGATTCCCGCGCCGCGTGCAGCGCTTCTTTGAATCTTCGCCACAAGTAGAGGGTTTGCATCTTGTTGACGAAGTAAAAGTGCGAGAAATGCAGCGAGCTGAAGCTGCGCAGTCGGGCGACGAAGTCGGCCTCGTTGAAATCCGGGCTACCGAACGATTCCGGGTTGGCCGTCATGCCCTCCAAATTCAGTATCGTGCGCAGGGTGGCGGTGAGGGCGCCGGCCGCTTCGTGGCTCTTGATCCGCTCCATGAATGCCAGATGGTTTTCGGCCTGACGCCTGATTTCCGGCAGAGGTGCGCCACGAATGAGCTGGCTTTCGATCAGGGTGCAGGCCGCGCAGGAGAGATGGAAAAAGTCGCCGGTCTGCAATCCGCTTTCATACGCAACCCGATAGTAGGTTTCTGTTTCGCTGGCCGGTTTTAGCCAGAAATGGGTGAAATAACCGGATACGAAGTTAATTTCGCTCCGCTGCTTGAGGTTGTTGAAACGCTGGTTCATCGACAAGGCGAGTTGGCCGAATTCGTAACCGGCCTGATGTCTGCCCAGCACGCCGCCGACGAAGATGCCGCCGAATACCAAATAAGCGACGGCATTGTCTTCCATCGTGCCGTGTTCCAGACTGAGATTGACGGCTTTAACGGCATTGGCGATGCACAGTTCGGGACGAATCTGGTAGGCGGCTTTAAGCAGCGCGCCAATCAGGCGCATCGCAGTGCGGAGTTTTTCATCGGTGCAAAGTGGCAGGTCGATCAGGTCGGCGATGGCTTTGCCGCGCATACGCCATTTGAGGCGAACGAGGTCGGCGGCGAACAGCGGGGGAATGAAGCCGGACGGTAGTGATACGCCGAATAATTTCAGCGCCTGACGGCCGGTCTGGTAGGCCAGAGCGAAATTGCCGGTATTGGTGTAGAAATGAATCATCGCTTCCAGCACCGCGGCATGGTCGTTCGGGTTAGCCGCTTTTTTTAATGCCTGATGATAGTGCTTTTCGGCGCTGTCTTGCTGACCGTTCAGGTGTTCGCACTCCGCGCGCTCCAGCAAGATTCGGAATAAGTACTCGGGTCTTTCCGGTTGCGGAGCGACCAGCTTCTGCGCCGTTTTGATGTACTCCAGCGCAGGTTCGTAGGCGATGGCGTGTTTGGCTTTCGATGCGGCTCGGATATTGAGGTCGATCAAGCGCCGGATAAGCGCGGGATCGCTGACAAGGTCTAATGCTTGATTGAAGTGGTTGACGATGTCGAACAGTTTATCGTCCAGCGCTTCTTCCGGTGTGTTCTCCAGCAGCAGTACGCCGACCTTGAAATGCGTTGCAACTTTTTCGTCCGGGTTCAGCAAATCGTAGGCGGCTTGCTGAACGCGGTCATGCTGAAAGCGGTAATGTACGTCGAGCGAGGCGGAAACGGCCTGGTCGGCGCGATGTCCGAAAAATTTGAATTCTTCTCCGATGGGGACCAACAATTCTGCTTTTAGCACAACCAGAAAATCGGCGGCAATGGCATCGCGGGTATTTTCGGCCACGACGGACAGGTCTTGCAGCGAGAAACGGTTGCCGATGCAAGCGGCAAGTTTGAGCAATTGCTGCGTCGAATGCGGGAGCTTGCGGATATTCTCCGTCATCAGATCGACGACATTGTCGGTGAAACCGATTTGCTCGATTTGCGCAATATCCCAGTCCCATTGGTGCCGGGCATGATCGTAATGGATTAGTTCCTTTTCGTGGAGAGATTTGAGCAACTGATTGACGAAAAAAGGGTTCCCCCCCGTCTTTCGGTAAATGAGATCGGACAGCGGAGCGGCGTATGTTTCGGCGCTGTGAACTGCATCCGCCACAATTCTGCAAACCGTCTCGTTTGGCAACGCATTCAGAGCGATTTCTTCGATGTGAGCGCCGTCTTTCCTCAGCCGGTCGAGCGATAGTTGCAACGGGTGGCCGGAATCGACCTCATTTTGCCGGTATGCTCCGATTACCAGCAGATGGCGGCATTCGCGATCCGCGCCGAGAAGTTCCAATATGCCCAGCGAGGGGTGATCCGCCCATTGCAGATCGTCGAGAAATAGAACGAGCGGGTGCTCGGCCTGCGCAAAGACGCGCACGAAATTGATTAAATAAAAATTGAAGCGATTTTGCGCTTCGTGGGGCGAAAGTAGCGGGACGGCCGGTTGCGCTCCCAGAATGGGACGAAGTTCCGGCAAAACGTCGATAATTACCTGCGCGTTTTCGCCCAGAGCAGCGAGCAGGCGTTTGCGCCATTCGGCAATTTGCACGTCGCTTCCCGCCAGAATTTGGCGCAACATGCCCTGAAAAGCTTGAATGAGCGCGGAATACGGAATGTTGCGCCGGAACTGGTCGAACTTCCCCTCGATGAAAAAGCCGCGCTTTTGCGTGATAGGCTTGTGAATCTCGTTGATGAGTGAGGATTTTCCGATTCCGGAATGGCCTGTAACCAGCACGATACCGGAGTCTCCCGAAGCCGTGCGTTCGAAAGCTTCCAGCAGGTGGCGCACTTCCTCTTCGCGTCCGTAGAGTTTGGCGGGGATGCTGAATTTGTCGGAAATATCGTGCTGGCCAGCCTTGAAATCTGCGGGTTGACTGCCCTTGCTTAAGGCATCCAGACATATATCCAGGTCGCGGCAGAGGCCGGCTGCGCTTTGATAACGGTTCTCTGCATTTTTCTCGACTAGTTTTTTGACGATGTCGGCAATTGCAGGTGGAATGTCAGGATTTTGGCTGTGCAAGTCAGCCGGCACCGAGGCAAGATGCAAATGCACCATTTCCATGCTGTCCTGCGCATCGAACGGCCTCCGTCCGAGGAACAGTTCGTAAAGTGTAATGCCGAGCGAGTAGAAGTCGCTGCGGTAATCGACCGGTCGATTCATCCGTCCTGTTTGTTCGGGCGCGATGTAGGCGAGCGTACCCTCGAGTTGTTCCGGGCGTTTGAGTTGTCGCTCTTCGTGCACAATCTCGGTCGCATTGCCGAAGTCGATAACTTTGATCCGGCCAGTCTCAGGGTGGATCAGGATATTGTTCGGATTGATATCCTTGTGGACGACGTTACGGCGATGGATGTCGCCGAGAATTTCGCTGATTCGGCGGGCGATACGCAGTTTGTCGAGAAGGCTAATGTCGTTTTGTTCGATTAGTCTTCTGAGGGGAGCACCCCCGAAGTCTTCCAGTACGATCGCAAGAGAATGATGGGCTCTTTCCAGTCCTATGGTTCGGATGATGCCGGGATGGTCGAATTTGTTAAGCAGTTCGAATTCGTGCTGTATACGCGCAACTTGCAGCGGCGTAGGAAACTCTGCATCCAGAACTTTCAGTATGACCGGAGCGCCGTCGGTTAGCCGCGCGCCGCGATAGATAGTCGTGGAGCGGTTTTGCGATAGCAAATCCGTAATGGTATAGCCTGCCAGCTCGATCATATTCTTAGTGTTATATAAGCGCGAACAGTTGCTAACGATGCTCCCCGACTTGTTCGCGCTTGTACAGTTTATTGTTAGCCTACCCGAGTATTTACGGCAAGTCTATTCCAAAATTTAGAGTTGTGCGGTAAAAAATTATGCGTTCTGATTACTTTGGCTCTGGTCGATAAAGTCCAGAATTAATTTTACCCGTGCCGGGGAGAGCGTCCGGGTTACCGGCATGTTTAGCGTGCTGTAGAAGGCGGGCTGATCGGGGGTGTTCAGCCGTTGTTTAATCAGGCTGGCACTGTATGGGCTGGTAATCGAGCTGGCATAATTCAGCGGAATATAAACCGACATTGCCGGGAACAACAGGTAGTAGTAACGCAAGGCGTGTTCGTAGACATCGTTCCATTGCAGGCCACCCGGTTTTTGATACATGGCGGAAAAATCTTCGCTGCCGAATACGCGAACCGAACAGTAATTTTTAGTGCTCCACATGGGGACCCCTGCCATGCCGAGCGTGGGTTGTCCGCCGGGCGCGGCAGGGGGAATGGTGCCATAGGTGTAGTTTTCGTCTTGCTGGAAGGCGAAAACAGCCGTGCCGCCATTGGGATCTTGCGCGATATTCGGCGAGACAGGAATAGTAATCCAGCCGGTCGTGCCGGCCGGGATGGTGACTGAGTCGGGGAAAATCAGTCGGTTGGGGGCAGGCTGCGATGGCGGACACTGCGGCGGATTGTCGGCGACGGTAATCGGCTCTGTGCGGCTGTCGACCGATTGATTCGTGCGGTAAACGTTTCTCGGCGAAGCGCAGGTGTCGTTTCCTTTGAGCTGAATGACGGTCTTATATTCTTTCAGATAGAGCGTGACATCTTGCGTAGTCGGCCCGCCGCGCTGATAGACTTTCACGCGTAGCGGATAGTCGGTTCGCTCAGGTGCGATATAGGCGGTACGGTCGTCGGTGACGACGCGAATGATGGTTTCCTTAATGAGTGCGATACCGGCATTCAACGGGCTGTCGGTTTTTCCGCGCAGGATCAGTTGCCCATTGGCGAGAGTTTCGCGGGGAATTTTGTTCGCGTCGAAAGGCAAATCGACGATGCCGCCGAAATCTTCATAGCTTCGATAATCGTTATACCCGTACTCGATATCGGCAACCGGAATCGGCGCACCGCCCCCCGACGGAATAACTGCCAGTTCTACTTCGCCGACATAGGCCTTTTTCTTTGGGTGGTCGAATCCTTCCGGCGGGGCATTCAATACCGGGCCGTTGGGGTTGCGAAATCCATACTTGGGGAAAGATTCCAGTATGTCGAGCGAAATCACGGGGCTGTCAGGCTGAATCAGTGCGACAGCATTGCCGATCAGGGCCGGTGCGCCCATCCAGGGATAGATGCAGCCGGAGACTGTAGTCGCGGTTTGTCCGGGGCCTGCCGACCACGACATGGAAGGGCGGCCCTGATCCGGGTCGTCGGGTGCAATATATTGGCTCGGGTCGGCAGTGCGGTAATGCGCTTCGAGCTTGCGTCCCGCCGTTTCGCTTTGGGGTTCGTCGGCGTTCCAGATGCCGATGGTGCCGATCAGGTAGCCGTAGGCCGGATTCGGCGCGGGAAAGCCTTGCTCTTCGGCTGTTTTGCTCAGGTAATCGTCCGTATAGCCGGGTTCGACCTCGTAGCAACGGAAGCGGATAGCCAATCCTCCTGCTTGTTGTGCGGCGCTGAGCAGCGCTTCGAGTCCGGGCGAATCGAGATTGCAGTCGGCGTAAGCGGGCAGTTTGTCTTGTGGGACGACGAATTGCCAGACGCAGCCGATACCGACGAAATTTTGTTCGCCACTGTATTGCGTGCCGGTTTCGGGGAGCGTGCTGCAGAAGTTCAGCCAGTTCTGGAAGCCGCGCGTATCGTGCAGGGCCTTGAATAGGGTGGTTTTATTGCCTTGCCCATCCTGATGAAACAGGTGGATGCCGCCGACAAAAAGTTGGGTGGAAACCAGACCGGTCGGGTCGAGATCGCAAATGATCGGGCCGGAGCTGCGGCTGCCGCTTGGATTGGGGCTGCCTATGATTTCGAAGCCGACTCCGACCAATGCATCCTGATCGCTGGCGACGGCTGAGCAACCGGCACTATAGACTACCGATTGCACCGTGGTGTTTTCAAAGCTGGTGAAATGATCCCCGCTGGGATTCCAGCCTGACCGCATAAATTTTTTGGCGCCGGGCGGATCGTCGTAGTTGTGCATTTCGACGCTCTCGTTCAGATAGGTAAGCGCGGAGTTGTCGCTTTTGCCTTGCAGATCGAGGCCGAGATCGTTGGTGTCACGCGTGACGACTGATGGCATGACGTCGTCGTTGTTGGCGGTGCAGGGGTTGGTCTTAAAGATACCCCGGAAATTGACGCGCGGAAAATCGAGAATGCTCATAGAAAACTCCCTCGGTAATGGCTCATGGTTTTTGGGAAGACGATTGGCGCGTGCAAACCGCCGAAGTTTGCGCGCCGCCGCTAGGCGGAAACAGCGGTTGCGGGCAGGCTTGCGCCAGCATGAAGCTGTAATCGGTTGAATATTTGGCATTGATGTCGCGTGCAGTGTAGTGACAGTTCAGGCAACTGCTCTGCCGCACATAGGTTTCCATGGTGGTGTTGGCCGAATAGGCTGGGGAAGGCGCGCCGATCGGTTTTTGGGACGGGTCGGAAGGGTATTGCGTAGTAATCATCTGGTAGTACTGCCACGGGTTACCGGCTACGGCCTGCCTGAACCGTTTTTGCCACACGGGGTTGAGTTTTTTTGCGTCCGCTTCGATGGCGACGGTGCGGATGGCTTCAGTGGGCGTGCCGACCGGGCGGCCTTGCTCGGTGCTTTGGTTGTATTCGCAGTTTGCCCCCGGTTTGTAACAACGCTTGCTGAACAGCGAATAGGGTAGGAGGTGTCCGGGATTTTTGCCTGGTTCGAACGACGATTTGAACGGCGGTACATTGTCCACTTGTTCGAACGTCGCCATGATCCATTGCGTACTGTTGTCGGGATAGGTGACTTTCCAGTTGAAATGCAGACCGATCAGGGCGACCTCCTGATATTTGCACGTGGCGGGGGTTTGTCCCATGGCCGGGGTGTAGACATACATCTTGCGACGGAAAAAGCGCCGTTTTACGGCTTCCGGCTCGTTCGGCTGAAGTATGCGCCATGCGGCTTTCATTTCGCCGGCGCCTGCCGCGAAGTTAACCGGGCCGCTCATCGCATTCTGTCCGGCGATGTTGTAATAGCCATTTTCATAAATGAGGTCGAATACGGGGCGGTTGAATGTGATCTGGTAATGAACGATTTGACCATGCTGGTCGGTTAGCGAGCCGCCTGCCGCTTGGGAGGTGCGGTTCACCAGCGTGTCGCTCAGTACGGTAGGGGAGGCGTTGCCGGTGGACGATCCTGATTTTTCGCATTGCTCGGGAATCGGCGTGCCGTATGTTTCCCACGAAGGCGGCTTCGAACCGTCCGGGTAAAAGACTTCATTCGGCGCTTTCCACGTTTCCCAGACGACCGTGCCGGGTTCGCCAATTACTTTGGTTTTGTCTGGAACGCCCCGCGCACCGGGCTGGGCGGGCCAATTCAGCGCAGTAAAAATCTGCCAGCCGAATGCGTCGGCCGTTTGTTGGTTCGGCTGGTTGTCGAGTGCGGTCGGCAGCTGGTAACTCAGGCCGGTGTGCGTTCGTTTGTGCGGCGGTTTCGCGTAACTATTCGCAGGAGCGATGCCAAGTAGCAGGGCGGTAAACATCAGCGAACCAGCAATACAAAGCGGCAATCTCATCGAAATCCTCCCTTGGGATTTAGTTCGGTCTGCAAATTTTGTTTTTACCTATTCCGCTTTGCGCGACTACCCTTTTTAATATGTTTAGCGATTGTTGGGTGTTATTTATTTTATTTAGAGTTCGCAGGCGGTATTTGTGCCAAAAGTACGAAAAGTGTGCATGATGTGAAGTGCGAAGTCAAAGATTTTTTAGTTTATGCTTTCGTTGTGTGGTGCAATCAATAATATCGATATAAGATGATGTGTAATTAGTGCTTGAGCGGGGTGACGGGTGGAAGGCGCTTTAGAACTGGAAAGAGTGATGAACCGGATTGCGCCCGATGTATTGGCGCTATTCGCGACGCTTGCATTCCATGATTACTACGCTTCGCTGGGCTGGCGGCTGAAACGGCCGCACGCATTTCCGACGGAAGCGGAGTATGCGCAAATCGGCCGGGCCGGATTGGTCGAGCCGCAGCGTTTGCAAGTATCCGATCTGGCCCGAATGCATGCTTTGTGCCGCGCTCTGGCGGAATTGCCGGTAGTGGGGCATGCCGCTTGGGTCGAGGCGTGTTTCCGGCTCGGCGATAACCGGGAGCGCGAAGCGCTGCTGACTGGGTTGGTGCTGTTGCCGGAACCGGAGCATTTCCGGGCGACGGCGGTCGATGCTTGTCGCGCGGCAGTGCAGAGCACTTTCGAGGCGATCGCTTGCGAGAACGCATATCCCGCGAAATATTTTCCGCAGGCAGCCTTCCGCGCGATGGTGCTGAAAGCCTTGCATCTGGGGGTGGGCGTGCATCGGATCGTTGGGTTGACCGACAGGCTGGATGCGGAGTTGGCCGGAATGGCCTCGGACTATGCCAGCGAATTGCGCGCAGCCGGCAAAGCCGTTCCGGCGGATATCGAGTTTGTTTTGAGCAAAGGAGAACAGCAGCATGATGGTTGATCCGCACATTCATATGACTTCGCGCACGACGGACGATTATGCAGCGATGTACGCCGCCGGGATTCGGGCGGTTGTCGAACCGGCATTCTGGGGCGGACAAAGCCGCAATCATGTGGGAAGTTTCGAGGATTATTTCCTCATGCTGCTGGGATGGGAGCGTTTCCGGGCGAGTCAGTTCGGAATCCGCCATTTTTGCACGTTGGGGCTGAACCCCAAAGAGGCGAACCGTCCGGATCTGGTCGAGGGGGTGTTTGCCCTGTTGCGGCGCTATTTATCCAAGGAGGGCGTACTGGCAGTCGGCGAAATCGGTTTCGACGATATGACGGCTGACGAGGAGCGTTTTTTCGCCGAACAGTTACAAATGGCCAAGGACTTTAACTTGCCGGCGCTGGTGCATTTGCCTCACCGCGATAAGAAAAAAGGCACGATCCGCAGTTTGGCGCTGGTGCGCGAAGTCGGGATTCCCGATGAGCGGGTATTGATAGACCACAATACCGAGGAAACTTTGCCGCTGGTGCTTGATACGGGCTGCTGGGCAGGGCACTCGATTTATCCGCATACCAAAATGAACGAGCAGCGGATGGTCGGTTTGGTGCAAACCTATGGATCGGAGCGCATTATCATTAACAGTGCTGCCGACTGGGGAATCAGCGATCCGCTCAAAGTGCCTAAAACGGCTGCTGCCATGCGTGATGCGGGGGTGTCGGAGGCGAATATTCGCCGTATTGTATGGGATAACCCCATCGATTTTTTCATGCAAAGCGGGCGGGTCGAACGCGCCGATTTTGAAGCGCCGTTGCCGGTCGATCAAAGCCAATTGTGGGAGGGGAACTCGGTTTTGCGCGGTCAGATGCCGCGTGTCGACGCATCCGGCGCTGCGGCATGAGGCGTACGCTGGTATTGAACGTTGTCGGCCTGACGGAGGCGTTATTGCCGCATGCGCCGAATCTTAGGCATTTGGCCGAAGCGGGCGGAAGGCGCCGCATCGGCGGAATGCTGCCGGCGGTGACTTGCTCGGTGCAGTCGACCTATTTGACGGGAAAAACACCTGCCGGGCATGGCGCGGTCGCGAACGGTTGGTATTTTCGTGATTTATCCGAAATAGGGTTTTGGCGTCAGTCGAACAGATTGGTTTCCGGAGAGAAAATATGGGAGACCGCTAAACGTATCAATCCCGCTTTTACCGTGGCGCAGTTGTTTTGGTGGTACAACATGTATTCGAGCGCGGATATATCGGTTACCCCGCGACCATGCTATCCCGCGGACGGGCGTAAAATTCCGGATATCTATACTTACCCGCCTGAGCTTCGGCAGGCTTTGCAAACCGCACACGGCGTGTTTCCGTTATTCCGTTTCTGGGGGCCGACGGCCGACATTGAGTCGAGCCGCTGGATTGCACGGAGCGCGGCCTATGTTGAGACGCATTATCGCCCGACGCTTTCGCTGGTGTATTTGCCGCATTTGGATTACGACTTGCAACGCTTAGGGCCGAATCACCCGGACATTCCTGCTGCGGTTGCTGAGGTCGATATGTTGTGCGGTGAGTTGATTGACCGGGCGCGGCAAGACGGATGCGCGGTGGTGGTGCTGTCGGAATACGGTATTACCCCCGTCAGCGGATCGGTCGGTATTAACCGTGCATTGCGGGCGGCAGGGTGGCTGGCCGTGCGCGAGGAATTGGGGCGCGATTTGCTCGATGCCGGTGCGTCGGCCGCATTCGCGGTGGCCGACCATCAGGTGGCCCATGTCTATGTGCAGCGCGAGCAGGATGTTGCGCAGGTGAAAGCGTTGATTGAGAGTTTACCGGGGGTCGAGCGCGTGCTGGATGCAGAAGGCAAGCGGGCTGCGGGGCTGGATCATCCGAATTCTGGCGAGTTGATCGCAATTTCGGCAGCGGATCGCTGGTTTAGTTATGCGTGGTGGCAGGAGCATGCACGCGCTCCGGATTATGCGCGAACCGTCGATATTCATCGCAAACCGGGTTACGACCCGCTGGAGTTGTTTATTGATCCGGCGCTGGCTGCGCCTAAGTTGTATATCGCGATGAAATTGCTGCGGCGCAAGCTGGGATTTCGCACGCTTATGGATGTTATTCCTCTGGACGAATCGCTGGTAAAAGGCTCGCACGGACGGTTGCCGGACGATCCGGTGCACGGCCCGGTTTTACTGAGTTCGGAGCCGGATTGTTTGCCGGACGGTGATTCGCTACCCGCTGTTTCCGTGCGCGATGTGTTGTTGGCGCATCTGTTTGGCCCCGGTTTTTCCTTGCCCTGAGGTTTCGGTAGGGCGCTGGTTACCCTATGGCCGGCAATGCAACGATGCAGCAGCAGCGTCAGCAAGAATGCGGCGACAGCGTAGGGGGGTATATCAGCGTGACCGGATGTTGCTAGCAGAACGGCATCGAAAAGGCTCACGCCGGCGATGAGTGCTCCGACGCCTTGACGGATGCGTCGCGGCGGTAAAAGTACCATCCGAAGCGCATAGGCGGTCCAGCCGAGAAATGCTAGTAAATAGGGGAGGCTGTCATGGGTAACCGACCCCGCTGCCCATAGCGGCGGGATCGCGAACAGGCCGAGCGGCCAGAGACGTCGGATTACTGGCTGGTTTTCCTGTTTGGCCGTGTAAGTGAGACCGGCGATATGGGCTGTAATCAGTCCGGCTCCCAGCCAGGGAAATGGGGCGGCCTGGCTGGCGCAAGCCAGCCAGTAAACGGTTGCACGGCATAGGCCCATAATCAGCGGACTCAGCGGATTCTGCTTGTGATACAGGTCGTACACGACAATCAGTATGCATAGCGTGAGCCCGACGGCGAGACTGTCTGATCCGAGTGGATAAAGCAGTATGAGGCCGGTGGTCAACATGGTGAATCCAAGCATCGATACCGTGTTTGCTGAGATTTGTCCGGACGGAATGGGGCGCTCCGGTCTTTCCGTTGCGTCGATACGTTGATCGAAGGCGTCGTTTAGAAACATGCCGCCAAGGTAGCACAGCGTGACGGACGGTAGCAGCCACGGCAGCGTATCCGGCCGGATTTCTCCGGCCAGTCCCATGCCGGCGAGAACATTGCTCCACACCGTCGGTAAATTGGAAACGCGCCCCAGTCGCAGGAATGTTTTGCAGCGGCTTAGCATAATGTTTTGATTACCCAAGCGATTTCTTCGGAGACGGAGCTTGTCAGGTCGAATTTCCGGTGCTCTGCGCCGAGCGCATTCCAGGTATAAGTCTCGACTTCCAGATGTGCAGAGAGCATATGGGTTTTCTGTAAGGCCAGTACCTCGGCTACCGCATCCCGCGTAGTCGAGAAGGTGCCGATCCGCTCTGCCCACAGAGGAACATGAAAATGTATTCGCCATTCGTCGCATGGGGTTTCGTCCGTCAGCGCCAGCGGCAAATCTGCCCAGCGGCGGATGCCGTGCGGCCCGATACCCGCAGTTTGGTGCAGATATATATCCTCCGCGAAGGGGCGCAGTGCGGTTTTTGCGGCGGCATTGGGGGGCGAAACGCGTAATGCGGCACTGAGCTGGACTTTGTGAATCGGGATGCCGGTGGTTCGCAGTTTTCGGATCGCCTCGGTCGGCGACTCGAAAAGTATGGCCAGATGACAAATGTCGAGACAGATGCCGAGGTGTGTTTTGAGTGCCTGAAGGCTTTGCGCATGCGGCAGGCCGGTGAGCGCGGAGAAGTGTGCGACTGCTTCGGCGCTGTAGAGGAAATGCCGGAAAAAATTGACGGCATCGTCGCTGCTTTCCAATAAGCAATCCGGTTCGGGTTCCAAAGCCAGAGAGATGCGCTTTCCTGTTCTCCGGTGCAGTTCGTGCAGATGGGCGGCATGGCGAATGAGGCCGTCGGCGATTTGTTTGACGGAGTTGTCGTGCATGTGGCTTAAATAAGCGCCCGGAACCGTGCTGATGCTGCCAGTGAGCCGATCCGGTAAGAGATAAGCCAAAATGTTTGCAAGCCGGTCGGTATACGTCAGGCGCGTTTCATCGCTCCAGTCTGGCAGATAAACGCGATCCTTAATCTTGGTGCCGTGGAATGCCCCGTAGGGGAAACCGTTCAGGGTAAAGACATAAAGGTTGTGCGCATTCAAAAAATTGGAGAAATCGGCAAGTTTGTCCGGTGCGTCCAGTTCCTGTGCTGCGGCGGCGGATAAACGCAAGCCGACCCCCATCGGCGCGCGCGGCGAGATTTTGGATTTGATGGCGGGTAAGTTGGCGGACAGGGTCGAGTAGGTTTCTGACCAGGTTTCGCCCGGGTGGATATTGGTGCAGTAGGTTAAATGGACGGATGGGGCAATGTTCACGAGGTGCTCCGTTTCTGCAGCGTATTCAGAGCGCCCAGTAGTGTAGTGCGGTCGATATGGTGAATTTCCGTGCTACTGCCGATTCCGGTGGGCATGGTCAGGGTGAATTCTCCGCCAAGGTGCTCCCGAAATTCGTCTAGTCCTGCCAGTAAGTCGGCTTTACCCTCGGGTGTATCGAGTATAGGGTGCCAGAGTGCGAAGCCGAGGCTTTGCAGCAAGCGGTCAATCTGCGCGGCGTATTCGTGCGACAGAAGGCCGACGGCGCAGGCGTACCAGGAATCGAGCGCCATGCCGATGGCGACCGCCTCGCCGTGGCGCAGACTGTGACAGGTCATCGATTCGAGTTTGTGCGCGGCCCAGTGCCCGAAATCCAGCGGGCGCGAACTGCCCGACTCGAAGGGGTCGCCGCCGTTGGCGATGTGATCGAGGTGCAGTTCTGCGCAGCGGCGGATCATAATTTCCGTTTGTGGTCTGCCGAAGCCGGCGAGGGCGGCGCACTCATTTTGCATCCAGCGGAAGAAATCGCCGTCCCGGATTAGCGCGACTTTTACCGCTTCGGCCAGTCCGGCGCGGCGGTCGCGCACTTCCAGTGTGGATAAGAAGTCGAAATCCGATATGACGGCGAAGGGGGCGGCGAAGCTGCCGATCAAATTTTTTACGCCAAACCGGTTAATCCCGTTTTTTACACCGACCCCGGCATCATTTTGTGCCAGAACGGTTGTCGGTAAGCGAATCAACCGCAGGCCGCGGTGAAAAGTCGCGGCGGCATGTCCTGCCATGTCCAGAACCGCGCCGCCACCGAAGACCAGTAAAGTGCTGTGTCGGTCCAGTTTGATATCGAGCATCCAGCGGTGCATGCGGCCGACTTCGTCTTCGGCGTTTTTGCAGGCCTCTCCTCCCTGAACGATTCGGATGGGTTCGCGCAGATCGAAATGTGGCGAATGTGTTTGTGCGTAGCGCCGGATAGATTCCTGAAGGTCGGGATGGCATTGCGCCAGATTGCCGTCTAATACTGCGGCCACGGTATGGCGTTTTTCCGGCTCCAAGCGTTGGACAGTGCGGCATAGCGTTGGATTGTCGGGGAGTAGGATGCCATGCGTGAAGATAACCGGGTAATCGAGACGCAAGGTGAGGGATTGCCGATGAATGATTTCTTCAGAATTCATTTTTATTCCACGTGTGAACGCCGGGGGGGCGGTAGCGGCCGGTTTTTACATTTTGCAGGTTAAAGCAAATTAAAACTTAATGTTTAAGTATTTTAGGATATAAGTTGTCTTTTAAGTGCGGTTTGGATGGGCGAAAGACACATTTTGATGAGATTGGCGAGAAATAAAATTGCGTTTACGGGTGGCGGTTTTGTATGCGGGGACGGTCTTGCAGTAATGTACATACGTCTTTGTAGGGGATGGACGGCACCGACATGAGGCGGGCGGTTTGTACAGAAGTGTTTCGTTTATGCGCCCTGTGAATGGTATGCTATTTTAATAATAAGTAATCCTAGAATAAGGAGAGGGGATGTATCACCGCGTTGACGATGTGACTGTTAAGTCGGTTAGTTACAACAAGAAGCCGGTTGCGACAGCAGCCGTAACTACGACCGTTAAAGATATGATCGCAGCCTTGGTCGACGAGATCGAGGATATGAGTTGCCGCAATGCGGCTTCCGCCGACGAGGTCTATCAGATTGGATTGACGCCGACGGTGAGTCGTTTGCTGACAGCCAAAAAGCGTTTGCGCCAGATTCACGATTTTTCTCTTCGTAAACGGCATATGGATGAATATTCAATCACGATTGAGGTGACAGTGCGCTTACCCTTGCAGCCGGGCTCTTCTTTCGCAGACCGATACAGTTACGACATCGTGTTGGAAATCGAGTTTCGCTGATGCGGGCGGTGGGCCGATACGCCCACCGCGATATTCTCCGCACGGAGTTCCATTCGGAGGGGAATGTTGTTATAATTTAACAGTTTTAATGAGATGGGCCTTGCGCCCGTTTTTTATTTGTGGGGCCGGATATGGTGGATGTGGTGCGGCTGGTCGAGACGACGGTTGCGGGTTTGGGCTACGAATTGGTGGATTTTGAAGTGTCCGGCCGCGGTCTGATGCGCGTATTTCTGGATAAACCGGAAGGTATTGCTCTGGACGATTGTGAGCTG
The DNA here is from genome assembly GCA_040757065.1 of Pseudomonadota bacterium. Taxonomy (GTDB): domain Bacteria; phylum Pseudomonadota; class Gammaproteobacteria; order Burkholderiales; family Gallionellaceae; genus JBFLXR01. The sequence goes on along the minus strand of JBFLXR010000003.1, from coordinate 51,371 downwards.
GTCAGTAACCAGCTGACTCGTCTGTTTGCTGTAGAGGGCGTGGATTTCGATCGTTTGGAAGTGTCCTCGCCGGGTTTGGATCGCCCGTTGAAGAAGGAAGCGGATTTTGTGCGCTTCCAAGGGGCGAAGGCGCAAATCAAACTGCGGATGCCGATGAACGGACGTAAAAACTTCATTGGCGTACTGGGTGCGGTGCAGGACGGGAAATTGCAGCTGGATGTGGAGGGCGGCTTGGTCGAGATCGAGCTGGCGAATTTGGATAAGGCCCGTTTGGTGCCGGTATTTTAGGCATTCGAACCGCCTTCGGGTGGCGATGCATGGTTGGAGACATAAATGAGTCGTGAAGTTTTGTTGCTGGTAGACGCCTTGGCGCGTGAAAAGAACGTGGATAAGGAAATCGTGTTCGGTGCGCTGGAATCCGCATTGGCATCCGCGACGAAAAAACGCTTCGAAGGCGAGGCGGATGTGCGCGTGAGTATTGACCGGAATACCGGCGAGTACGAGTCTTTCCGTCGCTGGCAAGTGATGGACGATGAGACGTTCGAAACGCCCGAGTTGCACATTAAGCTCGAAGAGGCGCAAAAGATGCAGCCCGCTATTCAGATGGGCGAGTTCGTCGAAGAGCAGCTGGAATCCATCGATTTCGGTCGCATCGGCGCACAAGCTGCCAAGCAGGTGATTTTCCAGAAGATTCGCGATGCCGAGCGCGAGCAGATTTTGAATGACTTCATGGCGCGCCGCGAACATTTGGTGTCCGGTACGATCAAGCGTATTGAGCGCGGCAATGCAATCGTTGAATTCGGTAAGATCGAAGCACTGCTGCCGCGCGACCAGATGATTCCGCGCGAGAACCTGCGCGTCGGCGACCGCGTGCGCGCATTCTTGCTGCGCGTGGATCGCACGGTGCGTGGCCCGCAGATCATTTTGTCCCGCGTGTGTCCGGAGTTTTTGGTTAAGTTGTTCGAGCTGGAAGTGCCGGAAATCGAAGAAGGCTTGTTGGATATCGTTAGCGCAGCACGCGATCCCGGTTCGCGCGCCAAGATTGCAGTACGCACCCGCGATGCGCGTCTGGACCCGATCGGTACTTGCGTCGGCATGCGCGGCTCGCGCGTGCAGGCAGTAACCAATGAGTTGGCCGGTGAGCGTATCGACATCGTGTTGTGGTCGGACGATCCGGCGACTTGCGTGCTGAATGCGCTGGCGCCCGCCGACATCAGCAGCATCGTGGTGGATGAAGACCGTCACAGCATGGATGTGGTGGTCGAAGAGGAAAGTCTGGCGCAAGCCATTGGGCGCAGCGGGCAGAACGTGCGTTTGGCGAGCGAGCTGACCGGCTGGGAATTGAATATCATGACCGTGGCCGAATCGCAGCAGAAAAACGAACAGGAATTCGCCAAAATTCGCGATCTGTTCATGGCGAAGCTGGATGTGGATGAGGAGGTGGCCGATATTCTGGTGCAAGAAGGCTTCAATACGCTGGAAGAGGTGGCTTACGTACCGCTGGAAGAAATGCTGGAAATCGAGGCATTCGACGAGGCGACCGTACAGGAACTTCGCAGCCGGGCGCGCAACGCCTTGCTGACGGCCGCGATTGCCAATGAAGAGGCGGTGGAGCATAACATCGAAGACCTGCTGAAGCTGGAAGGTATGGACGAAGATACAGCCCGCACATTAACCGGTAAGGGCGTCGGTACGCAGGAAGACTTGGCCGATTTGTCGGTGGACGAGTTGGTGGAAATGACCGGCATGGATGCCGAGCGCGCAAACAGTCTGATTATGACTGCGCGCGCACCTTGGTTCGAATAATTATTAGCAGATACACAGCGGATGCTGTGGGTAAGGGGCAGCAATGGGAAAGATGAATGTGGCTCAGTTCGCAGGCGAGTTGGGCTTGCCGGTCGAGCTGCTGCTGGAGCAGTTGAAAGCGGCGGGCGTGGCCAAGCAAGCGGGAATCGATCCGGTTTCCGAGCAAGATAAGGCTCAGCTTCTGCAACATCTGCGCTCGTCGCACGGCAGCGCGGGCGGCAAGGGCAAAATTACCCTGACCCGCCGCGAAACGACGGAAATCAAAGCGTCCGACAGTACGGGTAAGCATCGTACTATTCAGGTTGAAGTGCGCAAGAAGCGCGTGGTCGCGCCGAATGCGGCACCCGAGCCGGTAGTTGCCCCAGTAGTCGCTCCGGCGGCTGCACCGTCGCGCGTGCTGGACGAACGTGAATTGGCGGCGCGCGAAGCAGAGGCGCGTCTGCAAGCCGAACTGGCTGCACGGCAGGCTGCGGAATTGCAGGCCAAACTGGAGCGCGGTAAGCGTAAGACTGCAATTGAAGAGGCAGTCGCGCCGGAGCCGGTTGCGCCTGTGGTAGAAGAGGTAAAGCAAGAGGCAGCTCCAGCCCCAGCCCCTGTTTCGGCTCCTGCGACGACTCCGGCTGCGGAGAGCGTTGAAGCGGTTGAGGGTACGCTGCATAAGCCAGCCCCGAAGCCCGGCGACAAGGTGGCGAAGCCTGTTGCCAAGAAGGGTGTTAAGGCGGCTGAAAAGACAGGCACGTGGGACGAGGCCGGCCACAAAAAACGGACGCCGAGCAAGGCGGCTGAGCCGCGTCAGGCTGGTAACTGGGGTGGCAGCGGTCATGCGCGCATGCCCCGTCACGAAAAGCATTCCAAGCAAGAGGCGCAACACGCCTTCTCTATGCCGACAGAGCCGATCGTGCGCGAAGTGATGGTGCCTGAAACGATTACCGTGGCCGAACTGGCTCAGAAAATGTCGGTGAAGGCAGCGGAAATCATCAAGAACCTGATGAAGATGGGCATGATGGTAACCATCAATCAGGTACTGGATCAGGATACCGCGATGATTGTGGTCGAGGAGCTGGGGCACGTTGCAAAACACGCCAAGGTGGACGATCCCGACGCATATCTGGTCGAAGCGACCGAACACAAGGATGTGGTGCTGGAGCCGCGCGCGCCGGTGGTGACTGTGATGGGTCACGTCGACCACGGCAAAACCTCGCTGTTGGACTATATTCGTCGTACCCGTGTGGCGAGCGGCGAAGCGGGCGGTATCACGCAGCATATCGGTGCATATCACGTGGATACGCCAAGCGGCATGATTACCTTCCTCGATACTCCGGGTCACGAAGCCTTTACGGCGATGCGTGCCCGCGGTGCGAAGGTAACCGACATCGTGATTCTGGTGGTGGCAGCCGACGACGGCGTAATGCCGCAAACCAAGGAGGCAGTGCACCATGCCAAGGCGGCCGGGGTGCCGATCGTGGTGGCGGTGAATAAGATCGACAAGCCTGATGCCAATCCCGAGCGCGTTAAGCAAGAATTGGTGGCCGAAGGCGTGGTGCCGGAAGACTGGGGCGGCGATGCGATGTTCGTGGAAGTTTCGGCCAAAACCGGCCAGAATATCGATGCGCTGCTGGAAGGCGTGCTGTTGCAAGCCGAAGTGCTGGAACTGACGGCGCCGCGCGATGCCCATGCCAAGGGGATTGTGATTGAAGCCCGTTTGGACAAGGGTAAGGGGCCGGTGGCAACTATGCTGGTGCAGTCCGGTACTCTGAAGCGCGGCGACAGCGTGCTGGTCGGGGCGGTGTACGGCCGCGTACGGGCGATGCTGGATGAAAACGGTAAGCCGATTAACGAGGCTGGTCCTTCTATTCCAGTGGAAATTCAAGGCTTGTCCGAAGTGCCGGTAGCCGGGGAAGACTTCGTGGTGCTGGCCGACGAGAAGAAGGCACGTGAAATCGCGCTGTTCCGTCAAGGCAAGTTCCGCGACGTTAAACTGGCTAAGCAGCAGGCTGCCAAGCTGGAAAATATGTTCGAGCAAATGGCGGAAGGTGAAGTGCGCTCTTTGCCGCTGATTATCAAGGCCGACGTACAGGGTTCCTGCGAGGCGATTGCACATGCTTTGCAAAAATTGTCTACCGGCGAGGTGAAGGTAAATATTATTCACAGCGGGGTGGGGGCGATCAGCGAATCCGACGTGAATCTGGCCTTGGCTTCCAAGGCGGTTGTGATCGGTTTCAACACCCGCGCCGATGCATCGGCGCGCAAGCTGGCGGAAACCTCCGGCGTGGATATTCACTACTACAACATCATTTACGACATGGTCGACGAGATCAAGGCGGCAATGTCGGGCATGCTGGCACCGGAGAAAAAGGAAAGCATCCTCGGGATGGTGGAAATCCGTCAGGTATTCCACATTTCCAAGGTGGGTACCGTGGCTGGCTGTTATGTGACCGAGGGTATGATCAAACGCAACGCCAGCGTACGCGTTTTGCGCAACAATGTGGTGATTCATACCGGCGAACTCGACTCTTTGAAGCGTTTCAAGGACGACGTCAAGGAAGTGAAGTCCAACTTTGAATGCGGTTTGTCGCTACGCGGGTTTAACGACCTTGAAGTGGGCGATCAGCTCGAAGCGTTCGAAATCGTCGAAGTGGCGCGTGCGCTTTAATGGCTAAGGACTTCGCGCGTACGGACCGGGTAGGCGAGCAAATTCGGCGCGAATTGGCTGAGTTGGTTCGCCTTGAGGTGAAAGACCCGCGCGTGCGGATGGTGACGCTGACGGAAGTCGAAGTCGCCGCCGACTATTCGCACGCTAAGGTGTTCTACACTACGCTGGAAGATCAGGCTGCGGTGCAAAGAGGGCTCGATCGCGCCAGCGGTTTTTTGCGCAGTCAGTTGGCGCAACGCATTAAATTGCGCATCATTCCCCAACTGCATTTCGTCTACGATGCCGCTATCGAACGCGGAGATCGTCTTTCCCGTCTGATCGATCAGGCGGTTGCATCCGATCATCGCGATTCAGACCGGAACGACTGAGGTTGCACGTGGCTGGTAAATGGCGTTCCGTGAATGGCGTGTTGCTGTTCGACAAACCGCTCGGCATCAGTTCCAATCTGGCTTTGCAGAAGGTGCGTCGCCTGTTTCAAGCGGAAAAAGCCGGGCATACCGGTACGCTCGATCCGCTGGCCAGCGGCCTCTTGCCGGTCTGTTTTGGCGAGGCGACCAAGTTTTCTACCGGCTTGCTCGATGCCGATAAAACTTATCTGGCAACCATCTGCTTGGGAAAAACGACTACCACCGGCGACAGGGAAGGCGAGGTTGTTGTTGAGCGTCCGGTTGACGTGGATGAGGAAAAATTACGGGCAGTGATCCGGCAGTTTACCGGCGAGGTTGAACAGTTGCCCCCGATGCATAGCGCAATCAAATTCCAGGGAAAGCCACTCTACGAATATATTCGCAAGGGGGAAACTGTTGATCGCGCAAGTCGCCAAGTGTTGATTCATGATTTGCAAGTGGAGCGGTTTTCCGGCAATGAGTTGGTGGTGATGGTGCATTGCAGCAAGGGAACATATGTGCGTACGCTGGCGGAGGATATTGGCGAGGCACTGGGCTGTGGTGCGCATTTGTCCGATCTGCGCAGAACGGCGATTGCACATTGTAGTTTGGAGCAAGCTTACACTTGGGAAGACTTGGAGGCGATGTCTCCTGGTGTGCGCGATGCCTGTTTGTTGCCGGTAGATGTTTTGTTGCCCGCTTACCCGGTATATGAACTGGACGATATGCAAGCGAAGCGACTAGGGCAGGGTCAGCGTTTGGGTTTGGGGGCGGCAGTGACGCAGGGGCCGGTGAGATTGTATTTCTGCGGCGAATTCGTTGGGCTGGGCGAGATCGGTCCGGGCGGTCGTTTGGCGCCGGTGCGAATGCTGTCGGCATTCGCCCGGAATGCGGCGAATACCATAAACGACCGGAGCGAATAAAACGGTCGTACAGGTGGGGGTACGGATGACTTGAGCAAACCCCCCATTCAAGAGTAAAATGCAGCACTTTTTATTGGAGAGAGTTGAACCATGTCTATTACGGCAGCGCAGAAAGCGCAAATTGTGACCGATTACCAACGCGCCAAGGGCGATACCGGATCCCCCGAAGTGCAAGTGGCATTGATGACTGCGCGCATCAATTACCTGACCGAACACTTCAAGGAACACAACAAGGATCACCACTCCCGCCGCGGTCTGCTGCGTCTGGTGAGCCGTCGCCGCAAGCTGCTCGATTACCTCAAGAGCAAGAACGAGGGCAGCTATCGCGAGTTGATCAAGCGCCTCGAACTGCGCAAGTAAGCAGCATATAAGCGGGTCGCTGATGCGACCCGCGTTATTTTTATCCCGATGTTTATCACGATGGCGCGTTGTTGCGCCATGCCAAGTCTGAGAGGCGAATCTTGAGTCATTATAAAAAAACCATCCCCTACGGCAAACATCAGCTTACCCTCGAAACCGGCGAGATTGCGCGCCAAGCAAGCGGCGCAGTTCTGGTCAGCCTGGACGACACCGTTGTGTTGGTGACCGTGGTAGGCAAAAAGGACGCCAAGCCCGAACAGGATTTTTTCCCGCTGACTGTGGATTATCAGGAACGCACTTATGCGGCAGGCAAAATTCCCGGCGGTTTCTTCCGTCGCGAAGGCCGTCCCAGCGAAAAGGAAATTCTGACTTCCCGCCTGATCGACCGTCCGCTGCGTCCGCTGTTCCCGGAAGGTTTTTATAACGAAGTGCAAATCGTGGCGACCGTGGTGTCGTCCGATAGTCAGATCGACGCCGACATTCCGGCGATGATCGGCGCTTCCGCCGCGCTGGCGCTGTCCGGCATCCCGTTCGACGGCCCGATCGGCGCAGCGCGCGTCGGCTATGTCAACGGCGAATATGTGCTGAACCCGACTGCCGACGAGCTCAAGGCAACTCAGATGGACTTGGTGGTTGCGGGGACTTCCCGTGCCGTGCTGATGGTGGAATCCGAAGCGCTGGAACTGTCCGAAGAAATCATGCTGGGTGCGGTAGTGTACGGCCATCAGCAAATGCAGGCCGTGATCGATGCGATTAACGAAATGGCTACCGTCGCCGGTGCAGACGACTGGGACTGGACGCCGCCCGCGCAGGACGAAGTGCTGATCGCCAAGGTTGCCGAACTGGCCGAAGCCGATCTGCAAGCGGCTTATGCGGTTCGTCAAAAGCAAGCGCGTACCGCGCAGGTGGATGCGATTCGTGCCAAGGTGATGGAAGCACTGGTGACGCCGGAAACCGGCTCCGCTCAGAAGAACCACGTCAAGGATTTGTTCAGCGCGCTGGAAGCCAAGATTGTACGCGGCCAGATTCTGAACGGCGAACCGCGTATCGACGGTCGCGATACCCGCACCGTGCGTCCGATCAGCATCCGTACCGGTGTGCTGCCGCGCACCCACGGTTCCGTGCTGTTTACCCGTGGCGAAACGCAGGCGTTGGTAGTGGCGACGCTCGGTTCGATGCGCGATGCGCAAATCATCGACGCGTTGCAAGGCGAATATAACGAACGTTTCATGCTGCATTACAACTTCCCACCGTACTCCACCGGCGAAACCGGCCGGGTGGGTTCGCCCAAGCGCCGCGAAATCGGTCACGGGCGTTTGGCGAAGCGTGCGTTGTTCGGCGTGTTGCCGACTGAAGACGAATTCGGTTACGCCATCCGCGTGGTATCGGAAATTACCGAATCCAACGGCTCCAGCTCGATGGCGTCGGTTTGCGGCGGCTGTCTGTCGCTGATGGATGCAGGCGTGCCGATGAAGACTCACGTGGCAGGTATCGCAATGGGCCTGATTAAGGACGGCAACCGTTTCGCCGTGCTGACCGATATTCTGGGCGACGAAGATCATTTGGGCGATATGGACTTCAAGGTGGCCGGTTCCGACAAGGGTATTACCGCGCTGCAAATGGACATCAAGATCAACGGCATTACCCGCGAAATCATGCAGGCTGCATTGAGCCAGGCGCGCGAAGGCCGCATGCATATTCTGGGTCTGATGAAGGAAGCTTTGCCTGCGCCGCGCGAAGAAGTTTCCAACTTTGCGCCGCGCATGATTAAGATGAAAATTCATCCCGACAAGATCCGCGAAGTGATCGGCAAGGGTGGTGCGGTTATTCGCTCCATTACTGAAGAAACCGGCACTACCATCGACATCGACGATGACGGCAATATCACTATCGCTTGCGTGAGCGGCGAAGCGGGCAATGCCGCCAAGAAGCGCATCGAGGACATCGTGGCCGAAGTCGAAGTCGGCAAGGTGTACGAAGGCCCGGTGGTCAAGCTGCTGGACTTCGGTGCGCTGATTAACATCCTGCCCGGCAAGGATGGTTTGCTGCACATCTCGCAAATTGCACACGAACGTGTCAACAGCGTTTCCGACCACCTGAAGGAAGGCCAGGTTGTGAAGGTGAAAGTGCTGGAAGTGGACGAAAAGGGTCGCATGCGTCTGAGCATGAAAGCACTGCTGCCTGCGCCTGAAGCTGCTGCTCCGGCTGTACCGGCTGCCGAGTAAGCGCTTTCGCTCCGTAAAAGCCCCGCATATGCGGGGCTTTTACTTTTGGGGGGCGCTTGCGCAGGATTTTGTTACCTGTAGCGTGGCTATCCCCTACAATGCGGTTTTGCGCAATGACCGAATCGAAGGAAGGGAAAACCGATGGCATCCAAACATGAGTGGCGTTTTTTTCGGGCAGGCGGTTTCGATCAGGTTCGTATTAGCTCAGGGGCCGATATGCTGGCGCTGGATGAGTTGGATCAGAAGCTATGGGTGGCGTTGAGTTGTCCGGCACATGGCATCGAATTCGATGCGCACACGCTGGAGCTGATCGATACCGATGGAGACGGTCATGTGCGGGCGCCGGAAGTGATTGCGGCAGTCAAGTGGGCGGGCAGCGTACTAAAAGACCCGGACTGGCTGATTAAAGGTGTCGATACCTTGCCGTTGTCGGCTATCAATGAAGAAACCGAAGAAGGCCGAAAGTTGTTGGCGGCCGCGCGGCATATTCTGACCGGGCTGGGCAAGCCGGACGCCGAGAGTATTTGTCCGGAAGATGTGGCTGACACCCGCAAGCTGATGGCAGCCTTGCCGTTCAATGGTGATGGTGTGGTTCTTCCGGGCGCGAGCGATGATGCTTCGGTTAACCGCGTCATGCAGGAGATCATGGATTGCCTCGGCTCGGTGGAAGATCGCGGCGGCGAGGGCGGCGTTTCAGAAGATACCGTGAAATCGTTCTTCGAGCAGGCGCGTACTTATGCGACGTGGTGGAGCAACGGCGCGGACAACCCGGAAGTATTTGTTCTCGGTGCGCAGTCGCTGGATGCGCTGGCGGCTTTTCAGGCGGTGAAAACGAAGGTGGACGACTATTTTACCCGCTGCCGTATGGCGGAGTACGATCCGCGTGCTGCAATGCCGCTGAGCCGCTCGCTGGAAGATTATCAGTTGCTGGCAGGTAAAGAATTGGGTGCAGCGACCGCCGAGTTGGCGGGGTTCCCGCTGGCAACCGTGGGAGCGGGGCAATCGCTCCCGCTGGATGGGCGCATCAACCCGGCATGGAGTGAGTTAATCGATGCGCTGAAGCGTGCGGTGGTGCAACCGCTGCTGGGTGCGCGGGAGGCGTTGTCGCAAGCCGAGTGGCAAGATTTGACGGCGCGCTTTGCCCCGCTGGAAAGCTGGATGGCGCAAAAGCCGCAAACTGCTGTGGAATGTCTCGGTGCGGAGCGTATTCAGGCGATATGCGCCGGCACGATCCAGTCGGTGCTGGAAGAGATGATCGTCAAAGACAAGGCTTTGGCCGAGGAAGTGGAAGCCATCGCTTCAGTCGATCGCTTGCTGTATTACTGCCGCGACCTGAATGTGTTGGTGAACAACTTCGTCTCGTTCAATCATTTTTACACCGGCGAGGGTAAGGCGACCTTCCAGGCTGGTACGCTGTATCTGGACGGACGTAGTTGCGAGTTGTGCGTGAAAGTCGAAGACGTGAATAAACACGCCGTATTGGCGAATCTAAGTCGCGTTTGTCTGGTGTACTGCGAATGTACCCGCAAAGGCGGCGCGGAAAAAATGACGATTGCTGCAGCATTTACTGCGGGCGATTCCGATCAGCTGATGGTCGGACGCAACGGGGTGTTTTACGACCGTAAAGGCAACGACTGGGATGCGACGATAGTGCGCATTCTGGAACATCCGATCAGCATTCGGCAGGCGTTTTGGGCACCGTATAAACGTATCGGCAAGATGGTCGGCGAGCAGTTGCAAAAGCTGGCGGCGGCACGTTCACAGGCGGTGGAATCCAAAATGACGGCGGCTACAGTCGAGGCAGCACACAAGCACGCCGAAGCGGCGAAACCCGGTGCGCCGGTTCCGGTTCCCGCCCCCGCGGCTCCGCCGACGCCGTTCGACATCAGCAAATTCGCCGGTGTGTTTGCAGCAATAGGCTTGGCGGTAGGCGCATTGGGTACTGCATTGGCTTCAGTCGTAACCGGCTTGCTGAATCTGAAATGGTGGCAAATGCCGCTGGCCGTGCTGGGTGCTTTCCTGATCGTTTCGGGGCCTTCCATGCTGATTGCATGGTTTAAGCTGAAACAGCGCAATCTCGGGCCGATCTTGGATGCCACCGGCTGGGCGGTGAATGCGCGTGCGCGTATTAATATTGCCTTCGGTAAATCGCTGACCGGCGAGGCGGTTTTGCCGGGCAATGCGGCACGACACTTGGTCGATCCGTTTGCCGATAAGAAGTCGCATTGGCCGTTCTATGTCGGATTTTTGTTGTTGGTTGCACTAGCGGTTTGGGTACTGTGGCGCATGGGGATACGGATCGATTTGCTATGAGTTTTACGACGGAATGCCGGGCTTGTCCACGTCTGGCGGGTTTTTTGAATGAAGTGCGGACGATGTACCCAGGCTATTTCGCGCGCCCGGTACCTTCCTTTGGCGAGGGCGGCAGTCCGCTGCTGATTGTCGGACTTGCGCCGGGTATGCATGGCGCTAATCGCACCGGACGGCCATTTACCGGGGATTATGCCGGGGTGCTGTTGTATTCGACCCTGCATCGCTTTGGTTTTGCTACTTCCGGCGAGCCGCTGGATGCCGACGAGCAGGCCAACCCTAATCTGGCTTTGCAGTCTTGCCGTATAACCAATGCGGTGCGCTGCTTGCCGCCGCAGAATAAGCCGGAGCCTGCCGAAGTGAAGCAGTGCAATGTTTTTTTGAGTGAAGAGCTGGAAGCATTACCGCAGGGGGCGGCAGTGCTGGTGCTGGGGACGATCGCGCATCAGTCGGTATTGCGCGCGCTCGGTCTGAAAGCGAAGGATTATGCTTTCGGGCACGGTGCTGAGCATGATCTGCCGAATGGTGTCCGCTTGTTCGACAGCTATCATTGCAGCCGTTACAACACGCAAACCCGCCGTTTGACCGAGGCGATGTTCCACGACGTTTTTCGCGCAATTTGCGGATATTTGCAGCATGACCTCGGAAACGCCGCCGTTTGACCCGAAAGCCTTTTTCGCTTCGCTGCCGTTGCTGCCCGGCGTGTACCGCATGCTGGATGCCGATGGGCAGGTGCTGTATGTCGGTAAGGCTTCGCAGCTGAAAAAGCGGGTCGGATCGTATTTTCAGAAAGCCAACATTTCGCCGCGCATTCGTCTGATGGTGTCGCATATCGCCGGTATCGAGGTAACGGTTACGCGTACCGAGGCGGAAGCTTTGCTGCTGGAAAACAATCTGATTAAGAGTCTGAAGCCGCGCTACAACATTCTGTTCCGCGACGACAAGTCTTATCCCTATATCGTCATCAGCGGCGATAAGCACCCGCGCTTGTTCTACTACCGCGGGCAGACGACCCGCAAGAATCAGTATTTTGGCCCTTATCCGAATTCGTATGCGGCTAAGGAGTCGATTAACTTATTGCAGCGCATTTTTCGCCTGCGTACCTGCGAAAACAGCGTATATCAAAACCGTACGCGACCGTGTTTGCTCTACCAAATTCAGCGCTGTAGCGGCCCCTGTGTAGGAATGATCGACGATGCTGCATATGCGGCCGATGTGCGCAATGCCGTGATGGTACTGAACGGCAAGCAGAGCGAGGTGGAAAAACGCCTGCGCGAAGCGATGGAGCAGGCCTCGGAGGCTTTGGCATTCGAGCAGGCCGCCGTGCTGCGCGACCAGTTGCAGGCGCTGCATACCGTGCAGCAAAAACAATTCATCGAGGCCGATTCCGATACCGATGCGGATATTGTCGCGGTGGTCGAACTGAATGGTGCTTACTGCGTCACGCTGGCGATGGTGCGCGGCGGGCGTCATCTGGGCGATAAACACTTTTTTCCGCAGAATGCCGAGGGGCAAACCGTATCCGAGGTGCTGGAGGCTTTCCTGACGCAGCATTACCTCAGTCGTAGTGTGCCGCCGCTGATACTGGTCAACGAGCCTTTGGCCGCCGAAGCTTTGGAAATACTGCTGGGCGAACAGTGCGGACGTGCGGTATGCATTCGCTACGGCAGCAGTGCTGCACACAAGCAGTGGCTGCAAATGGCCGCTCAGAATGCGATGCTGGCCTTGCAACAGCAATCGGGCCAGCAGGCCGGGCAGCAAGCGCGCATAGAGGCGTTGCGCAGCAGGCTGGGGTTGGGGCAGATCGGGCGGATCGAGTGTTTCGACATCAGTCATACCATGGGCGAGGCGACGGTAGCCAGTTGCGTGGTCTACGATAATCTGGCGATTCGCCCGGCGGAATATCGGCGCTATAACATCACCGGCATTACCCCGGGCGACGATTACGCGGCAATGCGGCAGGCGCTGACCCGGCGCTACCAGAAACTTTCCGATGGGGAAGGGAAGCGCCCGGACTTGTTGCTGATCGACGGTGGCGCAGGTCAGTTAGGCGTGGCGGTCGAGGTGATGGAATCCCTCGGTTTGACCGATATTCCGCTGGTCGGCGTGGCAAAGGGGCCGGAACGCAAAGCGGGCTTAGAGCAATTGTTACGCCCCGAACACGAAATCCCGCTACAATTACAACCGGACGATCCTGCGCTGCATTTGATTCAAGCCGTGCGGGACGAAGCTCACCGTTTTGCGATTGCCGGTCATCGCGCCAAACGCGGTAAGGTACGTACGGCCTCGATGCTGGAAGAAATCGAAGGGGTGGGCGAAAAACGCAGGCGCAACCTGTTGGCGCGTTTCGGCGGGCTGAAAGGGGTGATGCAGGCAAGCGTGGAAGAATTGGCGCAGGTTGAGGGGATCAGCCCGGCGCTGGCTGAAACGATATACCGACAATTACACTGAACTGAACGCATTCATGCCGTTGAATATTCCGATCCTTCTGACTTGGTTCCGAATCGTAATGATTCCGGTCTTCATCGGCTTATTCTACTTGCCTGAATCCGTACTCACACTACACGAAAAACATGTGTTCAGCGCCTTGCTGTTCGCTTTTGCCGGCGTGACCGACTGGCTGGATGGCTATCTGGCCCGTTCGTGGAACCAGACCTCGGCATTCGGTGCGTTTCTCGATCCGGTGGCCGACAAGCTGATGGTAGCTGCGGCGCTGATCGTGCTGGTCGATGTGGGTATGGTGAATGCGCTGATTGCCTTCATCATTATCGGGCGTGAAATTACCATTTCCGCTCTGCGCGAATGGATGGCGCAGCTTGGCGCGAGCAAAAGTGTAGCGGTTTCCATGCTCGGCAAAGTGAAGACCAGCTTCCAGATGCTGGCGATATTGTTTTTGTTGTATGCTGAACCGGTATTTGGCTTGCCGACCGATTATGTCGGTACCTTATTGATTTATTTGGCTGCAGTGCTGACTTTGTGGTCGATGGCGTATTACCTGATGCTCGCCATGCCGCAAATTATGCAAAAAACTGCAAAGTAAAATTGATTTTTTTAGGCGACCAAGGTATAGTCTGGCGCCTTCGGGGTGTAGCGTAGCCTGGTAGCGCGCCTGCTTTGGGAGCAGGATGTCGGGAGTTCGAATCTCTCCACCCCGACCAAGAAATTGGTCGGATTTATGTGCCACAGAATTGTGCCCGTAGCTCAACCGGATAGAGCACCAGCCTTCTAAGCTGGGGGTTACAGGTTCGATTCCTGTCGGGCACGCCAGAGAGTGCTGGCAAGGTTTTTAGTAGTAAATCGTTTCAATGGTGGCTGTAGCTCAGTTGGTAGAGCCCCGGATTGTGATTCCGGTTGTCGTGGGTTCGAGTCCCATCAGCCACCCCAAATTAAAACCCGCTTTTAAAGCGGGTTTTTTTCTGTAAACCGTTCGCGCAGTAATTGTTAAAGCCGTTGTTTTTTCCCTTTGGTTTCCGAGCGCGGAAATTTGGATTCGAAGTCGGATTCGAAATTGTTGAGGGCTTGCCTGTGTGTATCGTAAAGCTGCATTGAGGAGTTAATGGTGTTTACGCTTTGCCCGGACGCTTCAGCGACGCTTCTGAGTTTGTTGTCGAGAAAAATAACACGCACTTCCGCAGTCGAGATTGGATGGCTGTTCGGTGTGATCGGTGTCGTACTGTAGCTTACATCGATAACCGCCACATAATCGTATCGGCTATCGACTTCCTCAAGTTTGTTAACGCGCTCAACCTTTGCAAAATGTTTGCTTAATAATTTTGCAACGGCATCCGCAGAGAAGCCATTGTGGTTGGCGTATCGACTAGCCACTAAGACATGGGTAGATAGTTCCGGGTGATAGGCATAATAGTCGGAGCGCTCTTGCATCGTGCTTTGCAGTTTTTCGCCATAGCTTTCGGTTTGTACCGAGTTGACTGAGGGCAGCCATGCGATTTTTTTTGTTTTTGGCGCACTGAGTTGGTTGTCGGATGCCGTTTCCGGGTTGACTTGCAATCCGAGTAATGGAGAATTTTTAGCCGGGGCATCCGGCCAAGGGGACGTGCAGCCTGCAATTTGAATGAAGCCGGCCGCAAGGAGTGCGGATAAATATAATTTTTTCATGATGGTTCCTGTCGGTTGGCCGTGCCGAAATACGCCTGATTACAGTCAGGGATCGGTTTGTTCCAAGTTCGGACGTGTACTTCTTTGCAGGAATCATCGCTTCATAGTGTTGCTGTCTTATGAAGCAAAAATGAATTTTTTATGAATCTCCCGAAGGCAAACCCGCATTTGCGGGTTTGCCAGCGAGGGTTAGATGCGGCGCGACTGATAGCGACGAATCAGGCCGGTGGTCGAGCTGTCGTGTGCAGAGATTTCGGCTTTGCCGAGCAGTTCCGGCAGCAGGGTGCCGGCCAGTTGTTTGCCATATTCCACGCCCCATTGGTCGAAGGGGTTGATGTTCCAGATGACGCTTTGCACGAATACTTTATGTTCGTAGAGGGCGATCAGCATACCGAGGGTATGCGGGTCGAGTTTGTCGAACAGCAAGGTGTTGGTGGGGCGGTTGCCGGGGAAGACTTTGTACGGTACGAGCGCTTCCAGTGCGTTGCCTTGCAGACCTTGGGCAGTCAGTTCGCGACGGGCTTCTTCGGCAGTTTTGCCGAGCATCAGCGCTTCAGTCTGCGCGAAGCAGTTAGAGAGCAGCATGGCGTGGTGGTCGCCCAGTGGATTATGACTATGGAGCGGGGCAAGGAAGTCCGCCGGAATGAGGCGGGTGCCTTGGTGGATCAATTGGTAGAAGGAGTGCTGACCGTTGGTGCCGGATTCGCCCCAGATGACGGGGTGGGTCTGGTAGTCGACCGGCAGCCCGTCGCGGTCGATGCTCTTGCCGTTGCTTTCCATTTCCAGTTGTTGCAAATAGGCAGGCAGGTATTGCAGGTACTGGTCATACGGCAGAATGGCGTAGGAGGCGGCATCGTGGAAATTGAAATACCAAACGCCGAGCAGGCCGAGGAGGGCTGGCATGTTCTGCTCCAGCGGTGCTTCGCGGAAATGGCGATCCATTGCGTGTGCGCCAGCGAGCAGCTCTTCGAAACGTTCCATGCCGATGTGCAGGGCAATTGGTAAGCCGATCGCCGACCATAGCGAGTAGCGTCCGCCGACCCAGTCCCAGAATTCGAATACGTTTTCCGGGTTGATGCCGAATTTGGAAGTTTCTTTCAGATTGGTGGAAACAGCGGCGAAGTGATGCGCGACTGCAGCCTCATTGCCCAGTTGCTCAACTAGCCAGGTGCGTGCCGCGCGGGCATTGGCGATGGTTTCCTGCGTGGTAAAGGTCTTCGAGCTGACGATAAATAGGGTCGTGGCGGGGTCGAGGCGTTTCAGCGTTTCGCTGATGTCGGTCGCATCGACATTGGAAACGAAATACGCTTCCAGTTGCGGGCTACCATAGGGGCGCAGCGCGCGGCAGACCATCAGCGGGCCAAGCGAAGATCCGCCGATACCGATGTTCACTACGGCTTTGAATGCCTGCCCGGTGTAGCCGCGTCGTTCGCCGGAGCGGATCGCATTGCTGAATGCGCGCATATGGTCGAGTACCCGATGCACATCGGGTACGACATTCTTGCCGTTGACCAATACGCTTCCCCCGCGCGGTACGCGCAGCGCAGTGTGCAGCGCGGCGCGGTGCTCGGAGGTGTTCAACGTGTCGCCATCTTGTAAGCGGGCGATCCAGCTCGGTAAGTCGGCCTGACGCGCAAGGTCGAGCAGTTTGCTGAGCGTTTCCTCGGTAATCAGGTTTTTCGAGTAGTCGAGAAACAGGCTGCCCAGTTGCAGCGAGAATCGTTCGGCGCGGGCAGAGTCGGCGCGGAACAGTTCGCGCATCGAGCAGGGTTGCATCGCATTCTTGTGGGCTGCTAACGCTTGCCAGGCGGGGCTTCCGGTCAGTCGTGACATGATGTCGTTCGCTTTGGTTTGTTTCGGGTGTTCGCGCAGCCCGCACTAAGCAGGCTGCTGCGAGATGTATCTCCCAGTTTTTCTTGGTATTTATTATTGTCCGTTCAAGGTTGCATCGATCTGCGCTTCTGCCGCAATCCAGTCGTTCATTTCGTATCCGCCTTCGAAACCGCGTTTTTCCGCTATAAAGTAGGCGGCGGTGCAAATCATTTGGTAGCGCTCTTCCGGTGAGGCAGATTTCTTTTTGGCGGTTGTCTTACGGGCACGCGTCGCCTTGGCGGCAACGGGCTTATCTGCCGATTTGGTCGTCGTGCTGGCGGTCTTGGCCGTTGCAGATCGCTGTCGCGGCTTGGGCGCTGCCTTAGCTTTGGCATCCGTTGCTGTCGTGGAAGCCTGTTTGGCGGGCTTTTTGACTGATTCGGCTTCGTCAACGCTCTTGCGAGCGGTCTTGCGGGTTTTGACTGTGGAATCTGTCATGGTCTGCTCCTTTCATCGTCGGTTGGTTAAGGCACTGCACATTGCACCATTCCTGCCTTTGTCAGGCAGGGATAAGCAATAATCCGGCCAGAGGCGGCAGGGTAACCACAGCCGAATACGGCTGTCCGTGCCAGGGGACGGCTTCGGCACGGATTTCGCCTTGATTTCCGAGATCGCTGCCGCCGTAATGATGCGAATCGCTGTTTAGCAATTCGCGGTAGTTGCCTGCGGCAGGCAGACCGATCCGGTAGCCTTGGCGCGGCACCGGCGTGAAGTTAAGCGCGACCGCGACGGTTCGGTTGTCGCGGTCCCGCCGAATGTACGAAAGAACGGAATGTTCGGCGTCCTGACAGTCGATCCAGTGGAATCCGTCTTGTTCGAAATCGAGCTGGTGCAGGGCGGGCAGGTCGCGATACAAACGGTTCAAGTCGCGCATCAGCAGGTGCAGACCGCGATGCGGGGCATTGCCGAGTTGCCACCATTCCAGTTCCCAGCTGGAGCGCCATTCGCGACTCTGACCGAATTCGTTGCCCATGAAATTCAGTTTTTTTCCGGGGCAGGTCATTTGATAAGTCAGCAGCAGACGCAGATTGGCGAATTTTTGCCATGTATCGCCCGGCATTTTGTCGAGCAACGCACCTTTTCCGTGCACGACTTCGTCGTGCGAGAACGGCAGGATGAAATTTTCGCTGTAAGCGTAAAGTTGACCGAAGGTGAGCTGGTTGAAGTGGTAGTGCCGGTGTACCGGGTCGCGGTGCATGAAGCTGAGCGTGTCGTTCATCCAGCCCATGTTCCACTTCATCGAGAAGCCGAGGCCGCCCAGATATACCGGGCGCGAGACGCCCGGCCATGAGGTGGATTCCTCCGCCAGCGTCAGTGCGCCGGGGAAATCGTCATGCACCATGATGTTGAGCGCTCGCAGAAACTCGATGGCTTCCAGATTCTCGCGTCCCCCGTGCCGGTTGGGCAGCCATTCGCCTTCTTTACGCGAATAATCGAGGTAGAGCATTGAGGCGACGGCATCTACCCGCAGGCCGTCGAAATGAAAGCGTTCCAGCCAGTAATGCGCGCTCGAGAGCAAGAAGCTTTTAACCTCGTTGCGCCCGAAATTGAAAATGTGCGTACCCCAGTCGTGGTGGTAGCCCAGACGCGGGTCGGCATGCTCGTACAAGGCAGTGCCATCGAATTGCGATAGGGCGAAGCTGTCTTGCGGGAAATGCGCCGGTACCCAATCGAGGAGCACACCGATTCCGGCCTGATGGCAGGCGTCGATCAGATAGCACAAATCGTCTGGGGAGCCGTAGCGGCTGGTCGCTGCAAAGTAGCCGGTAGTCTGGTAACCCCACGATTCGTCGAGCGGGTGTTCGGAAACCGGGAGTAACTCGATATGGGTGTATCCCATGTCCTGAATGTAAGGAATCAGGTGTTCGGCCAGTTCGCGGTAGGTGTAGAAGCGCCCGTCCGGGTGGCGCTTCCACGAGCCTGCGTGTAATTCGTAGATATTGAATGGCGCATGCAGCCAGTCGAGTTTTGCGCGTTTTTCCAGCCATGCGGCATCGCTCCATGCATGGCGCGGCTGTGTGCCTGCGTGCGCGGCAGTGCCGGGGCGCAATTCGAAAGCTTGGGCGTACGGATCGGTTTTGACCAGCAGATGGCCGCTCCGGTTGCGGATTTCGTATTTATAAAGCGTGCCTTCCGGCAGGTCGGGAATAAATAGCTCCCATACTCCGCTGCCTCCGTGTACCGACATGCAGTGCAGGCGGCCATCCCAGCGATTGAAGTCGCCGACGACGCTGACGCGTTCGGCGTTCGGTGCCCAAACGGCGAAGCGGATGCCGGAAACCCCGTCGCGTTCGACCGCGTGCGAGCCCAGCATGGCATAGCCTTGGTGCAGTTTACCTTCGTTGAATAAGTGTAAGTCGAAGTCGGACAGGTGCGGCTTGAATGCATATGGATCGTGTATCCAGCGCGTTCCGCCTTCTTCATCGATCAGCAGGCGGTAGGGCGCGCGCGGTGCTTGTTTTCCTCGCCACTCGTACAGTCCGGCAGCATCGGTACGGATCATGGGTTCGTCGCTCGTGCCGGTGTCGAGGCGGACGGCGTTCGCGTGCGGATGAAAGATACGTACTACGTAGCCATCCTCTTCGCGGTGCAGGCCGAGGAGGGCGAAAGGATCGTGCAGCCGACCTTGCAAAAGCGGGTCGGTCAGGGGGTGGCGAGATGGAGCAGAATCAATACGCATTGCACATCACCGTTTCTCGTCCTTGTCGGTTGTTTTTCGCCTTCGGCGCTGTCATGATGTCGCAACAGCCTTTTGTTGTAATTATAACCACAGTTCCAAACACTGATATAGACGTTATCTGTTACAGTAGCGTTAAAAGACGGTTCGTATTGCATGAATGAGGAGGAAGGGAACTCATGGCGCAGCAGGAAAAATCGCGATTCGTTAGCGTGATGACGAAAAATACCTATGCGATGGTTTTGGCGGGGGGGAGAGGGAGCCGCTTGCATCAGTTGACCGATTGGCGTGCCAAACCAGCGGTACCGTTCGGCGGCAAATTCCGCATTATCGATTTTGTGTTGTCCAATTGCGTCAATTCCGGCATCCGCCGCATCGGCATCGCGACGCAGTACAAGGCGCACAGCCTGATTCAGCATGTGCAGCGCGGTTGGAGTTTTCTGAACGGTAAATTCGGCGAGTTCATCGATGTGTTGCCAGCGCAGCAGCGCGTGGAAGAGTTGTGGTATCAGGGAACGGCGGATGCAGTTTTCCAGAATCTGGATATCTTGCGCGAGAACCAGCCGGAGTACGTGCTGATTCTCGCGGGCGACCATGTGTACAAAATGGATTACGGCAAGTTGCTGGCCTTCCATGCCGAAAAAGAGGCGGATATGACCGTGGCCTGCATCGAGGTGCCGCTTGAGGATGCCAAAGCCTTTGGCGTGATGAGCGTGGACGACGAGTCGCGCGTGGTGGCCTTCAACGAAAAACCGGCCAATCCGTCGCCGATGCCGGGGTGCACGGATCGCGCTCTGTGCAGCATGGGGATTTACGTTTTCAATACGCGTTTTTTATACGAACAACTGGTGCGCGATGCGGACGATCCCAAATCCAGCCACGACTTCGGTAAAGACATTATTCCGCATCTGGTTTCCTCGCACTATCGCGTGTACGCGCAGACTTTCGAAGATAGCTGCGTGAAAATGGACGACGGCGTGCCCTACTGGCGCGATGTGGGAACCATCGATTCGTATTGGGAAGCCAATATGGAGCTGACCAAGGTGGTACCCGATCTGAATATGTACGATCAGGAATGGCCGATCTGGACATATCAGGAGCAGTTGCCGCCGGCAAAGTTCGTGTTCGATCAGGAAGAGCGGCGAGGCTCGGCGTTCGATTCTCTGGTGTCGGGCGGCTGCATCATCAGCGGTGCGACCGTACGCCGCTCGTTGCTGTTTTCCAATGTGCGCGTGAATAGTTTTTCTTCGGTGGAAGACTCGGTGATTTTGCCGAATGTGACGATCGGACGGAACGTGACGCTCAAGCGGGTGGTAGTAGATAAAAACTGCGTGATCCCGGAGGGTATGGTCGTTGGTGTGGATCGCGAGGAAGACGAAAAACGTTTCTTCGTTACATCGAAGGGCGTCACGCTCGTTACGCCCGATATGCTGGGGCAAGATGTGCATCGTGTACGTTGATTCGGCGGTAAGGTAAGTTGGCTGGGAAAGTAATGGAACGTTCTTTGGATGTGGTTTTTCTCTGGCATATGCACCAGCCGGATTACCGGGATTATTCGACAGGCGAATACGTGTTGCCGTGGGTGTATCTCCATGCAATTAAGGATTACACCGACATGGCCTACCACCTCGAGCAGCATCCCGATATGCATGCCGTGGTGAATTTTGTGCCTGTACTGCTCGATCAGATCGAGGATTATGTCGAACAATTCGCCAGCGGGAAGATTCGGGATCCTCTGCTGCGCCTGCTGGCTCAGGAGGATTTGAATACCCTGACTGCGCAAGAGCGCGAACTGGTGCTGAATAGTTGTTTCCGCAGCAATCATCATATGATGGTTGCGCCTTATCCGGCTTACAGTCGTTTGTTCGATTTGTTTAAGATGCTGGAACCGGGCGGAACCTCTTCGCTGGATTATTTGTCCGGGCAATATCTGGCGGATCTGCTGACTTGGTACCACCTTGTATGGTGCGGCGAGAGCGTACGCCGAGAGCATGATCTAGTGATCCGGCTCATGAGTAAAGACGAAGGCTTTACCCATGAGGATCGTCGGCAGCTGTTCGAACTGATCGGGAAAGTGATATCCGGGCTGATTCCGCGTTACCGCAAGCTCGCAGAAAGCGGGCGTGTTGAGATTTCTGCGACCCCGCACTATCACCCTCTGTCGCCATTGTTGTTGGATCTGAACAGTGCATTGGAAAGCGCACCGGAAAGCCCGATGCCGCAGTCTATTCGTTATCCCGGCGGACGTACCAGGGTGCTGGCGCACTTGAATAGTGCGCTGGAAACGCACTACGAGCGCTTCGGGGTGAAGCCGGAGGGAATTTGGCCGGCGGAGGGCGCGGTATCCTCCACATTGCTTGAGGTGATGTCGGATGCAGGGTGCCAGTGGACGGCAAGCGGCGAGGGGGTGCTGACGAATAGTTTGCGTGCGTCCGGCCAGTTCCCGGTCGATCAGTCGCAATATCTCTACCGGCCCTACCGTTTACAGAGCAAGCCGGAGGGGGTCCGCTGTTTTTTCCGCGATGACCGACTGTCCGATCTGATCGGCTTCGAATACTCGCGCTGGCACGGCAAAGATGCCGCACACCATTTTATCCAGCAGCTGGAAACGATTGCAGATCGTCCGGTAGACGGCGAGACGCCGGTCGTCAGTATTATTCTCGACGGAGAAAATGCCTGGGAGTACTACCCTTATAACGGCTATTACTTTTTACATGAGTTGTATGCCTTACTGGGGGCGCATCCGCGCATTCGTTCAACGACGTATCGCGAGTATGTGTCCGGAAAGCAAACCGATGCGGGACGCATCGCGCAAGAGGGTGAACTATCTCACGTGGTGGCGGGCAGCTGGGTATATGGAAATTTCTCTACCTGGATCGGTTCGCCCGATAAAAACCGGGCATGGGACTTGCTTTGCGTAGCGAAGCAAAGTTACGACATGGTGGTGGCGAGCGGGCGTTTGAGCGAAAGCGAATTAAAAGCGGCGGAGCGGCAATTGGCCTCCTGCGAGAGCTCGGATTGGTTCTGGTGGTTCGGCGATTACAATCCCGCGCACGCTGTGTCGAGTTTCGACCGCTTATTCCGACATAACCTGACTCGCTTATATCAATTGCTCGGCTTACCGGTACCGCCGATGCTGAACATGCCGATCAGCCACGGCGGCGGACAGCCCGAGGCGGGCGGCGCAATGCGGCGTGCAACCTAAAAAGTATCGAGAGAAAGACTGACTGTATGAAAGCGCAAGAAACCGTCTCCTTGTTGTTCGGCGTGCATGCCCACCAGCCGGTCGGCAATTTCGTAGAAGTGCTCGACGATGCTCACCAACGCTGTTACAAACCCTTCCTGCAAGTCCTGCACCGTTATCCGGATTTTCGTTTTGCCGTGCATTTCAGCGGCTGGTTGCTGGATTACTTATATGACAAGTTTCCGCAGGATATGGCACTGTTGACCGAGATGGTCGGGCGCGGACAGGTTGAGCTGTTCGGTGCGGGGGATACCGAGCCGGTACTGGCGGTGATTCCGAACCGCGACCGCATCGGTCAGATTAATAAACTCTCCGACAAGCTCGAAAAACGGGTAGGCGAACGTCCGAATGGCGCATGGCTGACCGAGCGCGTTTGGGAGGCTACGGTTGTGCCGGCATTGGCCGATGCGCATATCGATTATGTGACAGTCGACGATTATCACTTCTTGTGCAGCGGGAAAAATATTGAGGAACTCAGTGGCTATTTCACCACTGAAGAAGACGGGCGGAAGTTGGACTTATTCCCCATCTCGGAAGCGCTGCGTTACCGCATTCCTTTCGCGCCTGCAAACGAGGTGGTGGGGTACTTGGAAGGCTTGGCGCAGCGCGGTGTGCAAGCTGCCGCAGTATATTTCGACGACATCGAAAAATTCGGCATTTGGCCGGAGACCTATCATTGGGTTTATGAGCGCGGCTGGCTGGAAGACTTTATCCGCGGCGTGCTGGCTTCGCCCAAGATACGCACCGAAACCTACCGCGATTATCATGCCAGAGAGAAAACGCGCGGCATCGTGTACTTGCCGACTACATCCTACATTGAAATGAACGAATGGACGCTGCCGGAAAAAGCGGCGCACACCTATGCCGATCTGGTGCATGCTGAGAAGCACAGCGGTCATTACGATGCGCGCAAGGCATTCCTGCGCGGCGGCATCTGGAAAAACTTTTTCAGCCGTTACCCGGAATCCAATTGGATGCATAAACGCATGTCGGCGCTTTCGCACCGGTTGGCGGCGCTGCCGGCAAAGCGGCAAACTGCCGAACTGACCGAATTGCTGTATGTGGCACAGGCAAACGATGCCTATTGGCACGGTTTATTCGGGGGCTTGTATTTGCCGCATTTGCGCCGTGCGGTGTACAACGCAATCACAGCCTTGGAGTCCAAGCTGGATGCGATACAAGCCCGCCCGGCGTGCGAACGTACCGATCTCGACAGCGACGGTTGCGACGAAGTGTTTTTGCATAACGCCAAACTGCAAGCCGTGGTCAAGCTGGACGGCAGCGCCAGTCTGCACGAGTTGGATGCCTATGCCTTGTCGCACAATTTCGGCGATACGTTGCGCCGCCAGCCGGAACATTATTTTCGCAAAATCGAATCGAGCGGCGGGGCGTCAACGCACCATTCCGGTGACGGCATCGCCTCGGCGCACGACCGTGTGGCCTTCAAACATGAAATCTCGTCCGACGACTTGCGTGCCGATGCCCACGGTTTAACACTGTTCCGCGATACTTATCTGTTCGACGGGCAAACACATGCCGTGGAATACGAATTGATCTCGGCTACCGAGCAGGGCATGATTTTCAGTGCCCAGCTTGAAGGCGGAGAGTTGCGCAAACATATCCGCTTGCAAGATAACAGTCTGCAAGTCGGTTACCGGTTGAACAACAGTCTGCGGGGAATCTTGCGCACGACGGTGGCGTTGGCCATGCCCAGTTGCGACGGTTTCGCCGGGCGCTACATTGTCGGCGGGGCGCCGGTGTGCGGCTTCGGGTCGCCGCTGGAATTGGCCGAGGCCAACGGGGCGATTCTGGACGACGGGGTACTGGGCGGTCATCTGGTTGTGCAGGCTGCTGCCGGTACGCGGCTGCACGGTAAGCCATTCTTTACGGTGTCGCAGTCCGAGGCAGGCTTCGAAAAAATTATGCAGGCGGTACAGCTAACGCTGGAGTGGTCGCCGGAATTCGGCGCACACGAAATCGCACTGACTGTCGCGCGCGGTCCGGCGCTTTAATTCAGGTTGTAAACGACATCGACGCCGTTCGGCGGTGCAATCGCGCCGGCCGGGATGGCGTCGCCGCGCATCCATGCTTGCAGCGCGTCGCGCTTGCTTGCGCCGCTGACCAGAAACAATACCTGCCGTGCGGCGCTCAGGCGATGCGCCGAGAGCGTGACCCGTTCCGGGGGCGGCTTGGGGGCATCGAACACCGGCAGTGCAGCGGGCGCAGTTGTCTCGGCACCCCATACGCGATCCGGAAATAAACTGGCCGTATGGCCGTCTTCTCCGAGTCCGAGCAGAACCAGATCGAACGTATTGGCATCCGAGAGGATCGCAGCATACTCGGCTGCTGCGGCGGCCGCGCCGTGTTCGGCGGGGATGTTGTGAACTTGCGCCGCAGGAATGGCGACATGGTCGAGCCAGGCCTCTGCGGCCATGCGGCTGTTGCGTTCCGCGTGTTCCGGCGGCAGGCAGCGTTCGTCGCCGAAATAAATATGCCAGCGCGACCAATCGGTTTCCGTATTGTGCAATTCGGCATACACCTGACGCGGCGTCGAGCCGCCCGCCAGCACCAGATGAAAACTTCCGCGCTGACGGATGGACTGTTCTGCCGCTTGCCGGATGGCGGATAACGCGTATTGCTTCAGTTCGGCGGGACCGGCTTGCGGATGCCAGCGGCAATGTTGCGATACATTCATGGTTCGGGTAGCGAGATCGGCTGCGTCCGGAGTAAGATGGCACATCATAGCGTTTCTGCCGTCACGGCGAAACCGGCAAACATCAGGGAGGGGAAGCGATGCGGCTGGCAATGATCGGGCTGGGAAAAATGGGCGGTAATATGGCGCGCCGGTTGCGGCGCGGCGGAATCGAGGTGGTCGGTTACGACCGCTCTGAGGAAACGGTCGCCGGGCTGGCGGCGGATTTCGGTATGCTGCCGGCGGTGTCGGTAGAAGATGCCGTCGCGCAACTGCCTCAGCCGCGCATCGTTTGGCTGATGCTGCCGAGCGGCGAGCCGACCGAGCAACAGATTCAAGCCTTGGTTCCCATGCTGTCGTCCGGCGATATTGTGGTGGATGGCGGGAATTCGAATTATCACGATAGTCAGCGACGCGGTGTGTGGCTGGCCGAGCGCGGAATCGGCTTTATGGATGCCGGAACGTCGGGCGGCATCTGGGGGTTGGAAAACGGCTATTGCCTGATGGTGGGTGCTGCGCCGGAAGTGGCGCAAGTGATGATCCCCGTCTTGCAGGTTTTGGCTCCGGCACCGGATCGCGGCTGGGCGCATGTCGGGCCGGTGGGTGCCGGGCATTTCAGCAAAATGATTCATAACGGTATCGAGTACGGCATGATGCAGGCGCTGGCGGAAGGCTTGGATTTGCTGAAGAACAAGCAGGAATTCGATTACGATTTGGCGCAGCTCACGGAGTTGTGGCGGCACGGTTCGGTGGTACGGAGCTGGCTGCTCGATCTGACGGCGGAGGCTTTGCAGCAAGACCAAACCCTCGACACGATTGCGCCGTTTGTGCCGGATTCCGGCGAAGGGCGCTGGACGGCGATCGAGGCAGTCGAGCAGGGCGTAGCCGCGCCGGTGCTGACGCTGGCCTTGCAAATGCGCTTTGCCAGTCAGGATGAGGCAGGATATTCGAACCGTCTGCTGGCAGTGATGCGCAATGCGTTCGGCGGACATGCCGTCAAGTCGTCGGGAGGGCAGGCGTGAAAATCTTGGAACCCTGTACGCTGGTGATTTTCGGGGCGGGCGGCAATCTGACCCGCCGCAAGCTGCTGCCCGCGCTGTTTCGTCTGGAACGCGCCAAGCGTTTGCCGGAACACATGGTTATCATCGGCTGCAATCTGGAGCAAAAAACCCGCGAGGCATGGATTGCAGAGGCGCGTGCGATCATTCAACCTTTGTATCCGCAGGGGCTCGATGAGGCGGCGCTGGAACGTTTTTGCGCACGCTTGCACTACCTTGCCACGCCGCTGGGGGATACGGCGGCCTATGGGAAATTGCGCCAAATGCTGGAAGACGATCCGCAGTTTCCGCCGAATGCTGCCTATTACATGGCGGTGCGACCGGCTGAATTTCCGGCGATTATCGAGCGGCTGAGCGAAGTCGGCTTGCTGAAACAGCAGAACGGTTGGCGGCGCGTGGTCATCGAGAAGCCGTTCGGCTACGATTTGCTGAGCGCGCAGGCGTTGCAGAAAACCTTGTACCGCCATTTGGATGAACCGCAGATTTACCGGATCGACCATTACGTCGGTAAGGGGACTGTGCAGAACATTATGGTATTCCGCTTCGCCAATCTGTTGTTGGAGCCGTTGTGGAACCGCAATTACATCGACCATGTGCAGATCACCCATTCGGAAACCGCCGGAGTGGAGGGGCGTGCGGATTATTACGAAGGGGCGGGTGCGCTACGCGACATGATCCAAAGCCATCTCATGCAGTTGCTGACGCTGGTGGCGATGGAGCCGCCGGTCAGTATGGCGGCCGAGCATTTACGCGACGAGAAGGTCAAGGTGTTGAAGGCGATTCGGCCGATTACCCAGAATGCCGTACATGCCCATGCTTTCCGCGGACAATATGCCAGCGGCATGATCGACGGCAAGGCAGTGCCGGGATATCGCGAAGAACCCGGTGTGGCAACGGATAGTGTGACGGAAACTTATGCCGCACTGAAATTGTTTGTCGACAACTGGCGCTGGGCAGGAGTGCCGTTCTATTTGCGTACCGGCAAACGTATGGCCGAAAGCAGTTCGGCGATCAGCATACGCTTCAAACAGCCGCCGCAGGATTTGTTCCGCACGATGCATCAGGATACGGCGCACCCTAACTGGTTGTTGCTTGGCATTCAGCCGAACGATTGTCTGAAAATGGAAATGCAGGTCAAAGTGCCAGGGCTGGATTTAAAAACGCGTGCTGTGAGTCTGGATGCTTCTTACCGGCAGGAAGACGAAGAGGATAACGATGCTTACGAGGGTCTGTTGCTTGATGTGATACAAGGCGACCATTCCATGTTTTTGCGCTACGACGAAGTGGAATGGGCGTGGCGTGTGGTCGATCCGATTCTGAAGGTTTGGTCGATGGAGCGCGATTTCGTGAATACCTATGCGTCCGGCAGCTGGGGGCCGCGCGGCACATATCGCCTGTTCGACCGCGACGATCAATTCTGGCGGCATTCCCTCTGTCTGGAGGGCGCGGATTTGCAGGCATTCTGATGGCGAAGTGTTATTTATCGGGCGATATCGGCGGCACGAAGACTTTGCTGCGCGTACAGGCCGGCGATGCGGTGCTGTTGCAACAAAGCTATCCCAGTGCGGAATATGCGGGTCTGGAAGATATTCTGGCGGTTTTTTTGCGCGAAGCGGGGCATCCGACGGTCGATGCGGCCTGTCTGGCGATTGCCGGGCCTGTGTTCGGGCGGCAGGTGCAACTGACCAATTTGCCTTGGGTGGTCGATGCCGATGCATTGGCGGCGCGTTTCGGTTTTCGTGCGCTTGAACTGATTAACGACTTTGCGGCAGTCGGTCACGGTGTCGCAGTGCTGACGCCGGCGGACATGCTAACCTTGCAGGGCGGCGAGCCAGAGCCTCAGGGCATACGTGTTGTACTCGGTGCAGGAACCGGGCTGGGCGTGGCGTGGATGTCGTGGCAGGGCGATGGTTATGCGGTGCATGGTTCCGAAGGCGGTCATATCGATTTCGCTCCGGCGGACGAACTGCAGTACGCTTTGTTGCGCTATTTACAACAGCGATACGGTCACGTCTCCTATGAACGCATCGTTTCCGGTCCCGGTATTGTGGCGGTGTATGAGTTTTTACGCGACAGCGGGCGCGGCGTTCCGTCGGCGGCTTTGGCGGCAGCGATAGACAGCGGAGAAGGGGCCGCGGCGATCACGCGTTTTGCCGGGCTGGGCGAGGCGATCGCCGGGCGGACGCTTGAGTTATTCGTCGATGCCTACGGTGCATTTGCCGGGAATCTGGCGCTGATTGCGTTGCCGCGCGGCGGTCTGTATATCGCGGGCGGTATTGCCGCCAAGATGGCGGAGCGGATACAAGAAGGACGTTTCTTGCAGGCGTTTCAGGCCAAGGGGCGTTATGAGGGATTGATGCAGAGAATTCCCATACATCTGGTGACGAATTCGCACATCGGCCTTTTGGGCGCAGCGGCAGTAGCTGTACGTCTCGGTGCGGTTTAGCGCATGAGCGTCAGCAATTTGTCATAGGCTTGCACGAACAGTGTAATTCCTTCGGTTTGTAGTTGCTCGCCGACCGCATTCAAATCGATTCCTAAGCTAGCGAGGCTTTCGGCCTGTCGTTTGGCGGCTTCAATGCCCTCGCCGACAGTGTTGGCGGCGATGCCGTGTTCACGGAATGCAGCCAGCGTAGCATCGGGTAAGGTGTTGATGGTTTCGGGGCCGATCAGCGGTTCTAGGTAAAGCACATCGCGGTAAGCAGGATTTTTGACCCCGGTGCTGGCCCATAGCGGAAATTGCGGACGAACGCCCGCACCTTCCAGATCGGCAAAACAGGTGCTATGGAAGAGGGACAGATATTGCCGGTAGGCGAGTTTGCCCAGTGCGACGGCGCTAAGGCCACGCAATGCCAGCGCTTCGGGCGTACCGATCGCCTCCAGTTTTTTATCCACCAGCGTATCGACCCGGCTCATAAACAGGCTGGCTACCGATTTCAGCCGCTTCGGGTTGCCGCCTTTTTTCAGCCAGCGCCGCGCGCCGCGCATATAAGCGCAAGCGACATACTCTTGGTGACGCAGCGAAAACATCAGCGTTACGTTGACATTAATCCCTTCGGCGATTAACTCCTCGAAGGCCTGTATGCCTGCGGTGGTGGCGGGCACCTTAATCAGCAGATTGTCGCGGCCGACCCGTTCGTGCAGATTGCGGGCTGCGGCGAGCGTTGCGCTGGTGTCGTGCGCCAGATGGGGAGAGACCTCCAGGCTGACATAGCCGGTATCGCCGGAAGTGCGCTCGAAAACCGGGTGCAGCTTGTCGCAGGCGCTTTGAATGTCGGCAATCGCTAGCGTTTCGTAGCGTGCCTCGGCCGACAATGCGCTGGATTTCAATCGGGCCAGATCGTCTTGGTAGTATGGGCTTTCCGCAATCGCCTTTTGGAAAATCGCCGGATTGGATGTGATGCCGCTCAGTCCGTCTTCTGCGATCAGTCTGTCGAGTTCACCGGTGGCGAGCAAAGTTCTGGAGAGATTGTCCAGCCAGATGAACTGGCCCAGATTTTCGGCGTCCCGCAGCGGATTATTCGTCATGGCGCTTCCCTTTTGGTTGGTTGGCGATGCTTTTTATTTGTAAATCTTGCACCTGTTTTTCTTTCTTGTCACGTGCTATGCGCGCAGTAAGGGTTTGCTATAATTTGCCTAAAACAACAACCGGGCAGCTCATGGAGTGGTCGGGGTTTTAACAACAAGCGGGGGCAGGCGGCTGATCGCATGCGCTTGATCTGACGGGGGCAGGGTATTTATGCAAAAAGGCACGCCGTTCGTACTGGAAGTCAGACCCAAAATTCCCCACCGCATTGCGCGGCTGGAAGAGTTGGCCAATAACCTGTGGTACAGCTGGGACTTGCCCACCCGCGATTTGTTCGCGCATATCCATCGCAGTCTGTGGGATGCGGTCGGGCAGAATCCGAAAGAATTTCTCCGGCGCGTCGATGAGCAGCGTTTGATTGCCGCAGCGGAAGATCAGGTCTTCCTAGCGATATATCATCGGACGCTTTCCGCCTACGATACCTACCATACCAAGCCGGTTCGTAATGAAGTGGCAGAGGGATTCCAGCCGGACGATCTGATTGCCTATTTCTGCGCCGAATTCGGCTTTCACGAGAGTTTTCCGATTTATTCCGGCGGTCTGGGTATTCTGGCAGGGGATCATTGTAAGTCCGCCAGCGATTTGCATTTGCCATTCGTCGGTGTCGGCTTGTTGTACCGACAAGGGTATTTTCACCAGACCATTGATAGCGAAGGGAATCAGCACGCGATTTACCGCGATTCAGACTTCGATGACCTGCCGATTTCTCCGGTGCTGCGTCCGGACGGCTCCGAGGTGCATGTGGCCGTGGATTTACCCGGTCGCCGGGTGGCAATCAAGGTGTGGCAGGCGCGCATCGGCAATGTGATGCTGTATTTGCTGGATACCGATTTGGAGGAGAATGCTCCGCATGACCGCGGTATCACGCATCGCTTGTACGGCGGCGACCGGGTGATGCGCATCGAGCAGGAAATGGTGCTCGGGATCGGCGGGGTGCGCGCGCTCGGTGCGACGGGACTGAAACCGACGGTCTGGCATATTAATGAGGGACACGCCGCGTTTCAGTTGCTGGAGCGGACGCGCGAACTGGCGGCGCAGGGCGTGGATTTTGCCAGTGCGTTTGAGGCCGTTGCTTCGAACAGTGTATTCACCACCCATACCCCGGTGCCGGCCGGACACGACCACTTCGCGGTCAGCATGATGCAGACCTATTTCGAGCATTATTATCCGCAGTTGGGCGTCGACTGGGAAAGTTTCATTGCGCTCGGGCGTGCGCCGGACTCGCCCGATTTCAATATGACCGCACTGGCGATACGCGGCACGCGTTTCCATAACGGGGTGTCGCGGATACACGGTACGGTGTCTTCCCGTATTTGCGGCGAGATGTGGCCGGAAATCGAGGAAGAAGAAAACCCGATGACCTTCATCACCAATGGCGTGCATATCCCGACTTTTCTGGCAAAGGAATGGCTGGAGGTGTTCGAGCGTTTCCTCGGTTGGGATTGGGTGCAATATATTACCGATGTGGAGTTTTGGGAGTCGGTGGGGCAGATTCCCGATCACCAGTTCTGGAGCATACGCGAGACGCTGAAATCGCGCATGCTGCAATTGGTGCGGCAACGTATCAGCGAACAGCATTTCCGTAACCATGGATCGGAAGCGCACTTGGATCGTATTCTGAAATATGCCGATCCGGCGAACCCGAATGTGCTGACCATCGGTTTTGCACGCCGCTTTGCAACATACAAGCGCGCGACCTTGCTGTTCGAAAATCTCGACTGGCTGCGCCAGATCATGAACGATGCCGAGCGGCCAGTGCTATTTATTTTTGCAGGCAAAGCCCATCCGGCGGATATTCCCGGGCAAGACCTGATTCGCCGTATTACCCAGATTTCGCGCATGCCGGAATTCGAAGGCAAGATTTTGATGCTGGAGGGGTACGATCTGCGGCTGGCGCGCCGTCTGGTAGCCGGGGTGGATGTCTGGCTGAACAATCCGCTATATCCGCTGGAAGCCAGTGGGACTTCCGGTATGAAGGCGGCTATGAACGGGGTGTTGAATTTGTCGGTGCTGGACGGTTGGTGGGACGAGGGTTACGACGGCAAGAACGGTTGGGCGATCAAGCCGGTATCGGAAACCTTGCCTGAACCGCAGCGCAACCGCGAAGAAAGTCAGACCTTATATGAATTGCTGCAAGACCATGTGATTCAGGCTTACTACACCCGGAATAAAATGGGTTTTTCGCCGGAATGGGTCAAAATGTCCAAGCGCTCGATTGCAACATTGTTGCCGCGTTTCAATTCGACGCGCATGGTGATGGAGTATGTGAGCAAAGGCTATTTGCCTGCTGCACAACAGCATCGCCATTACTATCCCGATCGCGGCAACGGCGCACGCCGGATTGCTGAGTGGAAACAGTATGTGCGCCGGCAGTGGGCAGGCGTGACGGTTCGCCGTCTGAATGTGCCGAAGTTGTCGAT
The DNA here is from genome assembly GCA_040757065.1 of Pseudomonadota bacterium. Classification (GTDB taxonomy): domain Bacteria; phylum Pseudomonadota; class Gammaproteobacteria; order Burkholderiales; family Gallionellaceae; genus JBFLXR01. Next base: position 19,043 of record JBFLXR010000003.1, on the reverse strand, counting down.
TACATATCGCGACAGTTTGCATCTCGAAGTCGGGGTGCAACTCAACGGATTACAGCCGCAGGACGTGGTGGTCGAGATGCTGATGGTGCATCAGGCGAAAAAAGATAAGCTGGGTCAGGCGCTTAGTTATCGTTTTCTGCCGCGCGGCGATGTGAATGAGGCAGGCGAGCATGTGTTCGGATTGGAGATGACGCCGGAATTGTGCGGCAAACTGGAGTACCGGATACGCGTGTATCCGTTGCATGAGAATTTAACCCATCCGTTGGAACTCGGATTGATGCGCTGGTTGTAAAAATATGAGAGTCTTATTTGCGACGTCGGAGGCCGCCCCTCTGATTAAAACGGGCGGTCTCGCCGATGTCAGCGGGGCGTTGCCCCCGGCCTTGCGGCGAATCGGAGCAGATGTGCGGGTGCTGTTGCCCGCTTACCCGCAAGTGTTGCGTGCGTTAGCGAATTTGCGTCTGGAAACGGTATTCCCGGCCCGATTCGGTTATCCGTCCTCGCGTTTGTTCGAGGCGAAAACAAAGAGCGGCGAGACATTATGGTTGCTGGACTGCCCCGAGTTGTATCAGCGGAACGGCGGGCCGTATTTGGACGAGCATGGCTGCGACTGGGCGGATAACCCGCGCCGCTTCGGCTTGCTGTCGAAGGTCGCGGCCGTACTGTCCAGTGCGGAGTCGCCGCTGGACTGGCGGCCGGATATTGTGCATTGCCACGATTGGCAAACCGGATTGACGCCCGCCTATCTGCGCTATCTGCGCGACCCCGCGCCTTGCGTAATGACCATTCACAATCTGGCTTTTCAGGGGAATTTTCACGCCAACTGGGTGCATGATCTGGGGCTGCCCTGGGAGTGTTTCAAGCCGGAGGGGGCTGAGTTTTATGGCCATCTTTCTTTCCTGAAAGCCGGTTTGTATTATGCCGACCGGATTACTACGGTCAGCCCTTCTTATGCGCGCGAGATACAAGGCGAGGCGCTGGGATTCGGGATGCAAGGTTTGTTGTCGCATCGGCGCAATGTATTGAGCGGGATATTGAACGGCATCGATCTCGAGGAGTGGAACCCCGAGAAAGATCCGAATCTGGTACAAGGCTATACCGGCAAAACCTTGCAGCGCAAACAAGCGAACAAGCAAGCCTTGCGGCAACGCACAGGCTTGCAGGTGGATGAAAATGCGCCCTTGTTCGGCATGGTCAGCCGGTTTACCTATCAAAAGGGTACCGATCTGGTGCTGGAAACGGCGCATCGGCTAATGGAAACACCGGCGCAACTGGTGATGCTGGGCAGCGGCGATGCGGCCTTGCAGCAACAGGCACGCGAATTGGCGCAGCGCTATCCGGGCCGGGTGAGTGTAACGGTGGGATTCGATGAGGGCTTGTCGCACCAAATCGAGGCCGGGGCGGATATCTTTCTGATGCCGTCGCGTTTCGAGCCGTGCGGTTTAAACCAGATGTACAGTCAGCGCTATGGCACGCCGCCGATCGTGCATGCTACCGGCGGGCTGATCGATTCGGTGGACGACTTCGATGGCAGCAATGCAGAGACGGCGACAGGTTTCGTATTCGGCGATATGCATGCTGACGGGTTGTGGGCGGCGATGTATCGCGCGATGCAGGTTTACGACGACAAGCCCCAGTGGCGCAAATTGCAGGAAAATGGCATGCGCCGCGATTTCGGCTGGGAAAACAGTGCGCGAGCATACCTTGCTGTGTATAAACAAACACTGGCCGACCGGTCGGTGCATTAACCATTTTCGGAGCGGATATGGCGCAATCGCAAGCGACTATCGGGGTGATCGGCGGTAGCGGGGTTTACGACATCAAAGGGCTGACCGATAAGCGTTGGGAGCGGGTCGAAACGCCTTTCGGCGAACCATCTGATGAATTGTTGTTCGGTGAACTGGACGGTAAAACGGTAGCGTTCTTGCCGCGACACGGGCGGGGTCACCGCATTGCGCCGTCGGAAATTAATTTTCGCGCCAATATTGCCGCGCTGAAGCAAGTCGGCGTTCAGGATGTGTTGTCGGTCAGCGCGGTCGGTTCGCTGCGCGAGGATTTGACGCCGGGCACTTTTGTGATTGCAGATCAGTTTGTTGACCGCACTTTCGCACGGGTCAAATCGTTTTTCGGGAGCGGGCTGGTGGCGCATGTGTCGGTGGCGCATCCGGTGTGTGCGCGTCTGGGCGGACATGTCGAGGCGGCCGCCCGCGAAGCGGGTATTTCTGTAGTACGCGGCGGCACCTATTTGGTGATGGAAGGGCCGCAGTTCTCCACACAGGCGGAGTCGGAGTTGTACCGGAGCTGGGGGTGCGATGTAATCGGCATGACCAACATGCCGGAGGCGAAGCTGGCACGCGAAGCGGAGCTGTGCTACGCCACGGTGGCGATGGTCACCGATTACGATTGCTGGCATCCAGATCATGGCGCGGTGACAGTGGATCAGATCGTGAAAGTGCTGCTGGCGAATGCCGATAACGCCCGTACGCTGGTGAAGCATGCGGTGCCGAAGATTGGTGCAGATGCTGACGCTTGTGGCTGCGGCTGTCGTTCCGCGCTGGAATATGCTGTGATGACTGCGCCCCATGCCCGCGATCCGGTTATGGTCGAAAAGCTTTCCGGTATTGCCGGACGTGTGCTGAATCGTGCCGCATCATGAATGATCTTTCCGCCGAACAGTCCTTGTGTCTTGCCTTGCTGCACACAGCGCAGCGTTTGCTGGCAAGCGGGCTGAACAGGGGTACTTCCGGCAACGTGTCGGTGCGTTGCGGCGACGGATTTCTGGTCACGCCTTCCGCCATGCCGGTCGAGCAGATGACACCGGACAGTATGGTGGAGATGACTCTACAAGGTGAGGTGGTCGGTGGAGGCAAACCCTCGAGCGAGTGGCGCTTCCATCGCGATATTTTGCAGCAGCGTTCCGACTTGCATGCCGTGGTGCACACCCATTCCACTTTTGCCACAACCTTGGCTTGTCTGCGTCTCGATGTGCCTGCCGTCCATTATATGGTGGCGATGGCGGGCGGCAGCGAAATCCGTTGCGCACCGTATGCCTTGTTCGGTACTCAGGCCCTGTCCAATCATGCGCTGGAGGCACTGCGCGGGCAGAAAGCATGTCTGTTGGCGAATCACGGCATGATTGCCGCCGGGCGCGATCTGGAAGAGGCGTATGCCGTGGCGGAAGAGACTGAGTTTCTGTGCGAACTGTACTGGCGCGCAGCTCAGGTGGCTTCGCCGCACATTCTGACGCCGCAGCAAATGGCTGAAGTGCGCGAACAATTCAAAGGTTACAAAAAACAGGAGCCGACATGACGATTAAGTCGTACATTCGTACCATTCCGCATTATCCCCGCGAAGGGATTATGTTTCGCGACATTACCACGTTGCTGAAAGAGCCTGCAGCCTTCCGCGATGCGATCGACCAGCTGGCTGCGCGGTATCGCGGCGTGAAATTGGACAAGATCGTGGGCATTGAGTCGCGCGGCTTCATTATTGGCGCACCGCTGGCCTATGCGTTGGGTGTTGGCTTCGTGCCGATCCGTAAGAAAGGCAAGTTGCCCGCCGAAACGGTCGGCTACGACTATACGCTGGAGTATGGCACCGACCGGATCGAATTGCATGTCGATGCAATCGGTGCGGGCGAGCAGGTGCTGCTGGTGGACGATCTGATTGCGACCGGCGGGACGGCAGAGGCAGCCATCGAGTTGATTAAGCAGATCGGCGGTGAAGTGGTGGAGTGTTGTTTTGTGATCGATTTGCCGGATGTCGGCGGGCGTAAGCGATTGGAAGCGATGGGGCAGAAAGTATTTGCTCTGTGCGAATTCGAAGGGGATTGAGGGTGAAAGTCGAGACTTTGCGCTGGAAGGACGATCATCTGGAAATGATCGACCAGCGCGTGTTGCCGGCTGTGTTCGAGTATGTGTGCTACGACTCGGCGACCGGCGTGGCGGAAGGAATCCGCAGCATGGTGGTGCGCGGCGCACCGGCTATCGGCGTGGCGGCAGCCTATGGGGTGGCACTGGAAGCTTTGCGTTTGCAAGGTCTGGGTCAGGATGCGTTTCATGCTGGCATGACGCACGGTTTCGATGTGCTGGGGAAAAGTCGCCCGACCGCGGTGAATTTGTTTTGGGCTTTGCAGCGTATGCGAAAGGTTTTGGATGCCTGCGGCGACGCAGCGCCAGCTGAAGTCGCCGTACGTTTGTTGCGCGAGGCGCACGAGATGCTGGACGAAGATGTGCGCATCAATCGGACGATGGGAGCGTACGGCGCAGATTTGTTGCCGGATGGCGCACGGGTGCTGACGCATTGCAATGCCGGGGCACTGGCAACGGCGGGGCACGGTACGGCGCTGGGCGTGATTCGTTCGGCGGTAGAGGCGGGTAAGCGCATCTCCGTGATTGCCGATGAAACGCGCCCCTTTTTGCAAGGGGCGCGGCTGACGGCGTGGGAGATGGTACAGGAAAATATTCCCGTTACGCTGATTAGCGACAATATGGCCGGCTACCTGATGAGCCGGGGCGAGATCGATGCCGTAGTGGTGGGGACCGATCGCGTGGCGGCCAACGGCGATGTGGCGAACAAGATCGGTACTTACATGGTGGCGGTATTGGCGGCACGGCATCATATTCCGTTCTATGTGGCCTGCCCCTTGTCGACTATCGATTTGACCATTCCGGACGGCGCGCACATTCCGATTGAAGAGCGCGCGGCGGAAGAAGTGCTGGGCTTCCGCGATTGCCGCTGGGCGGCGGATGGTGTCAAGGTTCGCAACCCATCGTTCGATGTCACGCCGGCCGAACTGGTGACAGCATTGATTACCGAGCGGGGAGTGGTGTATCGTCCAGACTTGAAACAATTAGGGGCTTTGTTTTCCCCGGAATGAAGGACGCAATGTCGGGTTTTCAGCACATTCTCAGGCAGTTTCACCCGCTGCGCAGCTTGCGGGCGCAGATCAGTCTGACGATGGCAACAGTCGTGTTGTCTTTGTCGACTATTGTCAGTTATATCGCGGCCGACATCAGTAAGCAGCAAATCGAGACCAGTCAGGGCGAGATGTTTGCCCGTCAGGCAGCGAGTACGGTGGATGTGTTGGATCGGAGCATGTTCGAACGCTACCGCGAGATTCAGATTGCCGCGACGCTCGACGATATCCGCAGCCCGGGGGTGGCGGTCGATCATAAACGCGAGCTGCTCTCCAAGCTGCAAACGACGTTCAATGCCTATGCATGGATCGGTATTTGCGATGAAAAAGGCATCGGTACGGTAGGTACCGGCAAATATCTCGAGGGGAAAGACCTTTCCAAGCGTCCGTGGTGTACACAGGGGCGCGAGAAACCTTTTATTGGCGATGTGCACGATGCATTGCTGCTCTCTAAGTTGTTGCCCAATCCGACTGGCGAGATGTTCTATCTGCTGGATGTGGCCGCCCCGGTATTCGATCATTCCGGTGTGTTGCAGGGGGTGCTTTGCGGACATATTTTCTGGCGTTGGGCTGAGGAGATGCTGAATTCCAAGCGCACGCCCGATACCGATCTGATCTTGCTGAGCAAAGACGGTATGACGCTGGCGGGACCGGTGAAAGCGCGCACGGCTTTTTCCGAGATTGCACCGCAGACGATGCGTGCAATTGCCAGCGGCAAAACCAGCGGTTATTTGATCGAACGCTGGCGGGACGGTAAAACCTATCTGGTCGGTTTTGCCAAGGGGAGCGGTTACCGCGATTATCCCGGTTTGGGCTGGGTAACCTTATTCCGTCAGGATGTGACGGAAGCGTTTGAGCCTGCCCGGCAGATTCAGCAGCGGATTTTGCTGGCCGGCGCATTGTTGGGGATATTCTTTGCGGTGCTGGGCTGGGTACTTGCCGGACGGATTGCGCGCCCGATTCTGGCGATTACTGCATCCGCCAAGAAGGTTTCCAGAGGCGAACTGACCTATACGCCGCCTGTAGTGCGGGGCGACGGCGAAGTGGCGCAATTGTCCGATGCGATCCACGGCATGGTGACTAATCTGACGCAGGAAATTGCCGAACGGAAGCGAGCCGAAGAGGGGTTGCGGCTGGCCGGCAAGGTTTTCGAAAATAATACGGAAGCAATCGTCATTACCGATGCAGGTAATCGTATTATCTTGGTAAACGAAGCTTTCACCACCATTACCGGTTACAAACCGGATGAGGTGATGGGGCAAAATCCGAGAATGTTCTCATCCGGTAAGCAGACGTCCGAATTCTACAAAGCGTTCTGGGAACAGCTACTGGCGGAGGGCTACTGGGAAGGCGAGTTGTGGAACAAGGATAAGCAGGGACGCATCTTCCCGGAATGGGTGATTGTGATCTTGGTGCGCGACGAGGCTGGCGCGGTAACGCACCACATCGCCATTTATTCCGATATTACCGAGCGTAAGCAGAAAGAAGAGCGTATCCAGTATCTGGCGAATTACGACGTGTTGACCGGTCTGCCGAACCGCAATTTGCTGTCGGATCGGTTGTCGCAGGCGCTGTCGTTCTCGAAACGGATCGGCAAGAAGGTCGCCGTCCTGTTTATCGATCTCGATCATTTCAAGAATATTAACGATACGTTGGGGCATGTCGTCGGCGATGCATTGCTGGAGGCGGTGGCAAGGCGCTTGCAGCAATGCGTGCGGGCGACCGATACCATCGCGCGGCAAGGCGGCGACGAGTTTGTGGCGATCATGCCGGACTTGGTGCATGAGAGCGAAGCGGCGCTGGTGGCCGAGAAAATCATTGTCAGCATGGCTGAGCCGTTTCAGATCGGCGGTCACCGCTTGACCATTACGCCCAGCATCGGGGTGAGTATTTTCCCGGAAGACAGTGAGAAGCCGACGGTGCTGATGCGCAATGCCGATATGGCGATGTACCGGGCTAAGGAAAGCGGGCGCAATACCTTCCAGTTCTTTACGCCGGAAATGAACCGGCATGCGCAAGAGCGTCTCCACTTGGAGATGTATTTGCGGCAAGCGATTTCCCGCGATGAGTTGATGCTGCATTATCAGCCGCAAGTGGATGCCGCGACTGGACGGGTTATCAGTTTCGAAGCGCTGCTGCGTTGGAACAGCGCGGAGCTTGGCGCGGTTTCTCCGGCGCGTTTTATTCCGGTGGCGGAAGAAACGGGCCTGATTCTCGAAATCGGTACGTGGGTGCTGCGCGAAGCGTGCAGTCAGGCGCGTCGCTGGCGTGAGGCAGGGTATGCGTCGCTACCCGTCGGGGTCAACGTTTCGGCACGCCAGTTCCGTCAGGCTGACTGGGCTGAAACTGTGCAGGCCTGCATACAGGAAAGCGGGATCGAGCCGGGATATTTGGAGTTGGAGCTGACGGAAACCATGTTGATGGAATCCGGTGAGCATTTGATCGCAACTATGCGGCGTTTGCGCGAATCGGGCGTACGCTTGGCGTTGGACGATTTTGGGGTTGGCTATTCTTCGCTGACGCGCCTGAAGCAATTCCCGCTAGACCGCTTGAAGATCGATCAGGCTTTCGTGCGCGACATCGGTAAAGGCGCAGACTCGGATGCATTGGTTACCGCAATTGCGGCGATGGGGCATGCGATGAATCTGAAAGTGATGGCGGAAGGGGTGGAAACCGAAGCGCAACTGGCATTCCTGCGCGGATTGCGTTGCGAAGAAATGCAAGGATATTACTTCGGTCGGCCGGTGCCGCCGCAGGAGTGCGAGAAGTTTTTACGCAAAGCTGTTTGAATCGGGGCGCGACTTCGGTTAGAATGCGCAGCCTTAAACGACAGGCGCGTAGCTCAGTTGGTTAGAGCACCACCTTGACATGGTGGGGGTCGTTGGTTCGAGTCCAATCGCGCCTACCAGATTGGTAGAAAAAGTGCGGCTTTGCCGCACTTTGCATTTGAGGGTCGGAAATTATGCCAGTGATTACTTTGCCGGATGGTTCTCAGCGCAGCTATGAAAATCCCGTTACGGTCGCCGAAGTTGCGCAAAGCATCGGTGCCGGGCTGGCACGCGCTGCGCTGGCGGGTAAAGTGGATGGTAAGCTGGTCGATACCTCGTATTCGATTGAAGGCAATGTTGCGCTGGCGATCGTGACCGACAAGGATGCCGAAGGGTTGGAGCTGATTCGGCACTCGACTGCGCATTTGCTGGCTTATGCTGTGAAAGAGCTGTTCCCGGAAGCACAAGTGACTATTGGGCCGGTGATTGAAAACGGCTTTTACTACGATTTTTCCTATTCCCGCCCATTTACCCCGGAAGATTTGGCCGCTATCGAAAAGCGGATGGCCGAGCTGGCGAAGCTTGATTTGCCCGTGGTGCGCCGCGTGTTGCCGCGCGATGAGGCCGTGGCGTATTTCAAACACATCGGCGAGCATTACAAGGCGGAAATCATTGCCTCGATTCCTGCAGATCAGGATGTTTCGCTGTACAGCGAAGGCGAGTTCACCGATTTGTGTCGCGGCCCGCACGTGCCTTCGACCGGCAAGCTGAAAGCCTTTAAGTTGATGAAGGTTGCCGGAGCCTACTGGCGCGGTGATTCCAACAACGAAATGCTGCAACGCATTTACGGTACCGCTTGGGCGAAAAAAGAGGAGTTGGACGCCTATTTGCACCGTCTGGAAGAGGCGGAGAAACGCGACCACCGCAAGCTGGCGAAGCAACTGGACTTGTTCCACATGCAGGACGAAGCGCCGGGTATGGTGTTCTGGCACCCGAACGGTTGGGTGATCTGGCAGCAGGTTGAGCAGTACATGCGTGCCCGCTTTCAGGAGTACGGTTATCAGGAAGTGCGTACGCCGACTATGATGGATCGTGCGCTGTGGGAAAAATCCGGTCATTGGGAAAACTACCGGGAAAACATGTTTACCACGGCCTCGGAAAATCGCGATTACGCGGTGAAGCCGATGAATTGCCCGGGTCATGTGCAGATTTTCAATCACGCGCTGCACAGCTACCGCGATTTGCCGCTGCGACTGGCGGAATTCGGCTCCTGTCATCGTAACGAGCCATCCGGCTCGCTGCACGGTTTGATGCGCGTGCGCGGCTTTACGCAGGACGACGCCCATATTTTCTGTACCGAGAATCAGATTGAGCAGGAAGTGGCAGACTTTATCGTCATGCTGCAGCGCGTCTACAAGGACTTCGGTTTCGAGGATGTATTGGTCAAGCTGTCGACCCGTCCGGCGAAGCGTGTCGGCTCCGACGAGACTTGGGATAAGGCCGAGGCGGCACTGGCGGCAGCACTGAGGCAGAACGGTCTGGAATTCGATTTGCAGCCGGGCGAAGGTGCCTTCTATGGGCCGAAGATCGAATTTACCTTGAAAGATAGTCTGGGGCGTCTGTGGCAGTGCGGGACAATTCAGTTGGACTTTAACCTGCCGGTGCGGCTGGGGGCGGAATTTGTCGACGAGGATAATACCCGCAAAGCGCCGGTTATGCTGCATCGCGCCATCGTTGGTTCGATGGAGCGTTTCATCGGTATTCTGATCGAACATTATGCCGGTTCCTTCCCGCTGTGGCTGTCGCCGGTGCAATTGGTGGTGATGAATATCTCGCAGGCGCAGGAAGATTATGCGTCTCAGTTGACCGAAACCTTGCGTGCCGCCGGGCTGCGTGTGCATCTTGATTTGCGTAACGAGAAGATTACCTATAAAATACGCGAACATAGCCTGCAGAGATTGCCTTATCAGCTGATTGTCGGAGATAAGGAAAAGGCGGCAGGCCTCGTTGCCGTGCGGAACCGCAAAGGTGAAGACCTTGGGCAGATGTCGGTGGAAGCGCTGATCGGGCGTTTGCAAACCGAACTGCAAGCGGGAAGCGCGGTTTAATTTTGTAATGGAGAATTTGCAATAGCTCAAGAAAAATCGCAGCGCATCAACGAACAGATAACAGCACCTCAGGTGCGTCTCGTTGGGGTAGAGGGGGAGCAGATCGGGATTGTATCGGTGAATGAGGCATTGCGCCTGGCCGAGGATGCCGAACTGGATTTGGTGGAGATTGCGCCTACTGCGCAACCGCCCGTATGTCGCATTATGGATTTCGGCAAGTTTAAATATGCCGAAAGCAAGCGTCAGCACGAAGCCAAGCTCAAGCAAAAGCAAATTCAGGTTAAGGAAGTCAAATTCCGGCCAGGTACCGACGAAGGCGACTACAACATCAAGTTGCGCAATCTCGTGAAGTTCTTGCAGGAAGGCGATAAGACCAAGATTACTTTGCGGTTTCGCGGGCGCGAAATTGCCCATCAGGAAATCGGCATGAAGCTGATCGAGCGGATCAAGACAGATCTGGACGAATACGGCGTAGTCGAGCAGTTTCCGAAGATGGAAGGTCGCCAGATGATTATGGTGCTGGCACCGAAGCTGAAAAAGAAATAAGTTTTAAAGCCGTGCCGGGCAGGGGCTGACCGGAGCGGCGGATGTGCAAACAGTCCCGATAAAAAGTGATGTCAAGGTTAACGAAGTGTTCCTGCCGGGAACCACCGGACGTCATAACTTAAGGAGTAGCTATGCCAAAGATGAAGACCAAGAGTGGCGCAGCGAAACGTTTCAAGGTCCGCGGCAGCGGCAGCGTGAAGCGTTCCCAAGCGTTCAAGCGTCACATTCTGACCAAGAAGACCACCAAGAACAAACGTCAGTTGCGCGGTACCACTGAGGTTCACGCAACCAATACGGCGTCCGTGCGCGCCATGATGCCCTACGCATAAGGAGTGAAAGATGCCAAGAGTTAAACGTGGTGTAACGGCGCGCGCGCGTCATAAGAAAGTTCTGGAACTGGCCAAGGGTTACCGCGGCCGTCGCAAGAACGTATATCGTATCGCCAAAGAAGCGGTGATGAAGGCTGGTCAGTATGCTTACCGTGACCGTCGTCAGCGCAAGCGTCAGTTCCGCACACTGTGGATTGCCCGTATCAACGCCGCCGTGCGTGAACAAGGCATGACTTACAGCGTGTTTATGAACGGCCTGAAGAAGGCTGCGATCGAGATCGACCGCAAGGTTCTGTCCGATATGGCTGTGTTCGACAAGGCTGCCTTCGCGCAACTGGTCGGTCAGGCCCGCGCCAGCTTGGGTGCATAACCGCAAGGCTTGCGACGCAAGGAGGCGGTTTCGCCTCCTTTTTTGTTTCTGGTAGATTTTCATGCAACAACTCGACACGATTTTGAATGAGGCGCTGCAACAGTTCGCCGCGGTGGAACAAGCCGCAGAACTGGAGCAGGTCAAGGCGCGTTACCTCGGCAAGGAAGGTCGGCTGACCGAGTTGCTGAAGGGGCTGGGTAAGTTGTCGGCGGAAGAGCGTCCGGCGGCCGGCGCGCGCATCAATCAGGTTAAACAGCAAATCGAAGCTGCGCTGCAAGCGCGCCGCGATGCGCTGCAACAGCAGGCTTTGCAGCAAAAACTGGCTGCCGAGGCGCTGGATGTGACTTTGCCGGGTCGCGGCATCGGAACAGGTGGTTTACATCCGGTGACCCGTACCTTAGAGCGTATCGAAACTTTATTCCATGCTTTGGGTTTCGCCGTGGCGGATGGCCCGGAGATCGAAACCGATTTTTATAACTTTACGGCGCTGAATATCCCGGAGAATCACCCGGCGCGCGCCATGCACGACACATTTTATATCGACGCAGAGCATGTGTTGCGTACGCATACCTCGCCGATACAGGTGCGCTATATGCAAGCGCACATGGCGCAGTTCGCGCAGCAAGAAACCATCCCGGATATCCGCATTATTGCGCCGGGGCGCGTCTATCGCGTGGATTCCGATGCGACGCATTCGCCGATGTTCCATCAGGTGGAAGGATTGTGGATCGGCGAGCAGGTGAGTTTCGCCAATCTGAAGGGCGTGGTGCAGGATTTTCTGCAGCGCTATTTCGAGCGCGACGATTTGCAGGTGCGTTTCCGTCCGTCGTTTTTCCCGTTTACCGAACCTTCCGCCGAAATGGACATGAGCTGGAATGGCGGCTGGCTGGAGATCGGCGGCTGCGGCATGGTGCATCCGAATGTGCTGGGCCATGTCGGCATCGATGCGGAAAAATACTGCGGTTTTGCATTCGGTCTCGGTGTTGAGCGTTTGGCGATGCTACGTTACGGCGTGAACGACCTGCGCTTGTTCTACGAGGGCGATCTGCGCTTCCTCAAGCAATTCAATTAAGAGTGCGGGCATGAAATTTTCTGAAAACTGGTTGAGAACCTGGGTCAATCCGGCGCTGGATAGCGACGGGCTGGCGCATCAATTGACCATGGCCGGTCTGGAAGTCGAAGAAATGGCGCCTGCGGCGCCGGCTTTCAACGATGTGGTGGTGGCAGAAGTGCTGGAGGTGTCGAAGCATCCCAATGCCGATCGCCTGAATGTCTGTCAGGTTAATGTGGGCGAAGCACAACCGCTGACTATCGTTTGCGGTGCGCCGAATGTGGCGGTGGGCCTGAAGGTGCCCTGTGCCCGTATCGGTGCGGTGCTGCCGGGCGATTTTAAAATTAAGCAGGCCAAGGTACGCGGGCTGGAATCGTTCGGCATGCTGTGTTCTGCTAAGGAATTGGGGTTGGCCGACGAAAGTCAGGGCTTGTGGCTGCTGCCGGCGGATGCGCCGGTGGGGCAAAGCCTGCGCGACTACCTCGATTTGGACGATACGCTGTTTACCTTGAAACTGACGCCGAACCGCAGCGACTGTCTGGGTGTTGCCGGGCTGGCGCGCGAAGTTGCGGCGATCAGCGGGGCGGCAGTGCAGCCGGTGACAATTGCTCCGGTTGCGGCGACTGTACAGGATCAGGTGCCGGTGACGGTTGCGGCCGGCGAGGCTTGTCCGCTGTATTGCGGGCGCGTGCTGCGCGGCGTCAATGCGGCTTTGCCGACGCCGGACTGGATGGTGCGCCGATTGGAACGCAGCGGGGTGCGCAGCATCAATGTCGTGGTGGACATCACCAACTATGTGTTGCTGGAGCAAGGGCAGCCGATGCATGCCTTCGACCTCGCGAAGCTGAGCGGCGGTATTCAGGTGCGCCGATCGCATGTGGGCGAGACCTTGGCACTGCTGAACGGGCAAACTGTCGAATTGCAGCCGGAGATGCTGGTGATCGCCGATGCGGCGCGCCCGCTGGCACTGGCGGGGATTATGGGCGGTGCGGAAAGCGGTGTCGAAACGACGACTACCGACTTATTCTTGGAATGCGCATACTTCGAGCCGGATGCGATGGCTGGTAAAGCTCGCAGTCTGGGGTTGTCGACCGATTCGTCGTTCCGTTTCGAGCGCGGTGTCGATTTTGCCGCGACCCGTGCCGCTTTGGAACGTGCGACGGAATTGCTGCTGGAGTTGTGCGGCGGTCAGGCAGGTCCGGTCGTCGAAGCGCGCGGTGCTCTGCCGGTGCGCAAGCCGATTGTGCTGCGCAGCAGCCGTGTGAAGCGCATTCTGGGTATTGCGCTGGAGTCGGCACAGATTGCCGATTTGCTTGGGCGCTTGCAGTTCGCCTTTACCCAAGACGGGGAGATGTTCTCGGTTACGCCGCCGAGTTATCGATTTGATCTGGAAATCGAGGTCGATCTGATAGAAGAGTTGGCGCGTATTTACGGCTACGACAATATTCCGGCACTGACCCCGCAGGGGGCGGTGGCGATGTTGCCGCTGAATGAAACCCAGCGTCCGCTGAGCCGTGTGCGCCAACTGCTGGTGGCGCGCGATTATCAGGAAACGGTCAGTCTGGCGTTCCTCGATGCGCAAACCGAGCGCGATTTGTGCGGAAATACCGCTCCCGTTATGTTGCAGAACCCGATTGCCAGCCAGTTGGCGGTGATGCGTAGCAGCTTGCTCGGCGGGCTGATCGGCGCGTTGCGCGTCAATTTGGCGCGTAAACAAGGCCGTGTCCGCCTGTTCGAAGTCGGGGCCTGTTTCAGTGCGGGTTATCTGCAGCAAGAGCGGATCGCAGGCTTGTGCTGCGGCCCGCAATTCGCCGAACAATGGGGTGCGGCGAGCCGCAATAGCGATTTTTACGACGTGAAGGCGGATGTCGAGGCCTTATTTGCGCCTGTGACAGTTCGCTTTGCGGCTGAGGGGCATCCGGCCTCCCATCCGGGACGTTCCGCGCAGATTTTTGTCGGCGAGCAGGCGGTGGGCTGGATCGGTGAGTTGCATCCTCAGTGGATACAGCAATATGATATCGCCTTGCCTGTGGTATGGTTCGAACTCGATGCGACAGATTTGCTGCGTGCGCAAGTGCCGGCAGTGCGTCCCCTGTCAAAATTCCCACCGGTGCGGCGCGATTTGGCCGTGGTGGTGGATGAGGTGATAGCTGTTCAGGGATTGCTCGATAGAATGAAGGGCGAGCGTGCTCCGTTTGTGACGGAAATCGCTTTGTTCGACGTTTACCGAGGTAAGGGCGTGGAAAACGGGAAGAAAAGTCTTGCCTTCCGCGTCTTGTTGCAAGATACTGAAAAGACACTGACAGATAACGAAATCGATCAAAGTATGGCGCGTCTGGTGGCTGCTTTGCAGCAGTGCGGCGCGCAGTTGCGTGTGTAGGGAGATAAATAAAAATGACGTTGACCAAGGCTGAATTGGCCGACCTGCTGTTCGAACGCGTCGGTTTGAACAAGCGTGAAGCAAAAGACATGGTAGAAACCTTTTTCGAAGAAATCCGCCTGCAATTGGAGCAAGGTCAGAGCGTGAAACTTTCCGGTTTCGGTAATTTTCAGTTGCGCGATAAGCCGCAGCGTCCGGGGCGCAATCCTAAGACCGGCGAAGAAATTCCGATCACCGCGCGTCGCGTCGTGACTTTCCATCCCAGCCAGAAGCTGAAGAGCATGGTGGAAGAACACTATAATGGAACAGCAAACTAACAAAGCCGAGTTGCCGCCCATCCCGGCCAGGCGCTATTTCACCATCGGTGAAGTCAGCGACTTGTGCGGGGTGAAAGCGCACGTTTTGCGCTACTGGGAGCAGGAGTTCACCCAGCTCAAGTCGGTGAAGCGCCGCGGCAATCGCCGCTATTATCAGCACCACGAAGTGCTGCTGATCCGCCGTATCCGCGAGTTACTGTATGAAGAGGGCTTTACCATCAGCGGCGCGCGCAGCCGTCTGGACAGCGCTGCCTTGCGTCATAAGGAAGAAATCGTGGTCGAGGTTGTGACGGAGCCGGTGGTTTTTGCCACTCCCGATGCATCTTTGCGCCGCGAGCTCGGCGAGATTCTTGCCCTGCTGCGCGCCTGACCGCCCGATTAGCTGTACAGCAGGTTGACAGCCCAGCTAAAAAGCCTCACTATTGCCACATGAGTCATTTCCACAACATTCGTCACGCCAAAGTCCGCCCGGTCGCCATGCTGCGTCTGGCGCCTCGTTTCGCGTCCGGTGGTCTGATGGAATAGTGCTCGATTAACAGTTCGAATTCTCTGAAGGCCACAGATTGCTCTGTGGCCTTTTTGTTTTATAAGGAAAAATGATGTCGTTGCCTGTGGCTTTTGTTTCTGTGGTGCTGATTTGGTCGACTACACCGCTTGCCATTAAATGGAGCGCGGCGGGGGCGGGATTCAGCTTTGCCGTGTTTTCGCGGATGGTGATCGGCGCCTTATTGTGCGGGATATTGCTGGCAGCACTGCGCGTACGCGTTCCCTTGCACCGCAAAGCGCGTCTGAGCTATCTGGCCAGCGGCCTGAGCATGTTCGGTGCGATGATGCTGACTTACTGGTCGGCGCAGTACATCAGCTCCGGCATGATTTCGGTGTTGTTCGGTTTGTCGCCGCTGCTGACTAGCCTGGGGGCGGTCATCTGGCTGAAAGAGGAGGCGATGACGCCGAATAAGCTGATCGGGATGGCATTAGGGTTGCTCGGCTTGCTGTTGGTGTTCCGGGGTGGGTTGAGTTTGGGCGAAGGCGCGGGGATGGGGTTGCTGGCGCTGTTGTTGGCGGTTGCGCTGCAATCTCTGGGATTGGTCTGGCTCAAACGCATCGGAGACGACAGCCCGCCGCTGGCGACGACCTTCGGCACCCTGATTGTGGCCTTGCCATTGTTCGCTGCGGTGTGGTGGTTCTTGGACGGTCGCTGGCCGCAGGTTTTGCCGGAGCACGCGCTGGCCGCGACGTTGTATTTGGCGACTTTCGGCTCCGTGCTCGGATTCATGTTGTATTACTACATGATTAAGCATATGGAGGCCGGGAAGATTGCGCTCATTACCTTGATTACCCCGGTGCTGGCCTTGCTGCTCGGACACGGTCTGAACCATGAAGCCGTTTTGCCTCAGGTTTGGTACGGCACGGCCAGCATCTTGTTGGGGCTGGGCATACATCGCTGGGGGGAATCTTGGCTGACCGCTTTGCCTTTCGGAAAGCGCGATTGACCGTGCTCGATACAATGCGCATACGGGCTTAGCATTTCCAGCACGGCTCTGCTATAATCCGCGCCCTCGGGGCGTAGCGCAGCCTGGTAGCGTACTTGCATGGGGTGCAAGTGGTCGGAGGTTCAAATCCTCTCGCCCCGACCAAAATGAAAAACGGCTTGCTTTCGGGCAAGCCGTTTTTGTTTCGATTGCCGGGCAAGGGTTAAATATGCACCCGGCTGCCCAGTTCGATTACGCTGTTGTCTGGAATATTGAAATACTCCACCACGCTTCCCGCATTTCTGGACAGGAAACGGAACAAGCCCTCCCGCCAGCGCAGCATTTTGCGATCGGCGGATGCCACCACTGTATCCCGGCTGATGAAGTAGGAGGTGGTGAACGGGTCGATTTCAGTGCCCGGCAGATGGCAGCTTGCCAGTGCTTTGGGAATGTCTGGGCTATCCATAAAACCGTAACGCATGCCGATTTGCCAGAAGCCCTGTCCGATTTCACGGGCGGATATGCGCTCTTCTGCATTTACCCACGGAATATCTTCGAACCGTACGGTGATAATCAGGTTGGTGCGATGCAGCACTTGGTTATGTTTAAGATTGTGCATAAGCGCTTGGGGTGCGGTATGCGGGTTGGCGACCAGAAATACGGCGGTGCGATCCGTTTTGGGAAGATTGCTGTTTGCGATGTTTTGTATGAACGATTCCAGATCGGGGTCCTGATTGCCGATGCCCTGTAGCAAGTATTCCCGGCCTTGTTTCCATGTCCACATTACAACCAGCATTGCGAAGCCCAGTGCGACCGGGAACCAGCCGCCGTTAAGAAATTTTATGGAGCAGGAAAGCAGGAGTGTTGCGTCGATCAGTACAAGGGTCAGTGTTGCGGATAAAGCCAACCACCATGCCCATTGCCAGATGTGGCGCATGACGAAATACATCAGGATGGTTGTGGTCAGCATGGTGCCGGTTACGGCAATGCCGTAGGCCGCCGCCAGAGCGGAAGAAGAGCCAAAACCGATGGTTGTACACAATACGGCGGCCAGCAGTATCCAGTTGATGGCAGGCATATAGATTTGTCCCGACTCGCTGGCCGAGGTATGGATAATACGTGTTCGGGGTAGCAGTCCTAATTGAATGGCCTGTTGTGTCATCGAATATGCGCCCGAGATGACGGCTTGCGACGCGATGATGGTTGCCACTGTGGCGAGCGCGACAGCAGGAATGAGCAGGGGATCTGGAAAGGCGAGATAGAAGGGGTTTTCAACGGCCTTGGGTTGGGTAAGCAATAATGCGCCCTGCCCGAGGTAGTTGATTGTCAGACAGGGCAGTACCAGCGAAAGCCATGCCAGTCGTACAGCCGGTCGCCCGAAGTGCCCCATGTCGGCATATAGAGCTTCGACGCCGGTAATGGCCAGCACGACAGCGCCGACAGCCAGAAAAACGCCAGCGCCGCGGTCATGCAGAAAATGAAATGCATAGATGGGATTCAATGCGTTCAGGATGGCCGGGTCATCCGCGATATGCCAGGCGCCGACCGCGCCCAGAGTTAAAAACCATACGACGATAATGGGACCGAATAACTTGCCTACAGTTGCGGTGCCGTGTTTTTGCAGCAGGAAAAGTCCGATTAATATTCCGACGGAAAGGGGCACGATTGCGCCTTTTAAACTGGGTGTGGCGACTTCGATACCTTCGACCGCGGAGAGTACCGAAATGGAGGGGGTGAGCAAGGTGTCGCCGTAGAAGAGTGCCGCTCCGAATGCGCCAAGCAGCATGAACTGTTTTTTCCGGATTGGGTGTTTGTTCAGTGGGGTGAGCGCCATTGCTAGTAAGGCGATAATGCCGCCTTCACCACGGTTGTCGGCGCGCATGACCAATACAACGTATTTGAGGGTGACAACCAGCATTAATGCCCAGAAAACTGCTGAGATTGCGCCGACGACATTTTCCGGGGTAAGCGGCACGCCGCCGCTGCCGAAAATTTCCTTAACAGTGTAAAGCGGACTGGTGCCAATGTCGCCATAGACGACGCCTAAGGCACCCAGCGCTAACATACCAAGGCTGCTACGTTTTTGCTGCGTATCCATCTTGATTCCTTTCGGAGTTGCGATGGCGTATCTCAGCACGGCGAGTATATCAGCCGCATAAATGTGGCAAGACTCAGGTGGCGGCCAGGCGGTAGCCGATGCCGGGTTCGGTGAGCAGAAAACGCGGCTCGGCAGGAATGGCCTCGATTTTGGCCCGTAAGCGTCCCATATGGATGCGTAAGTAGTGAGTTTCGTCGACAAATTCGCTACCCCATACGGCTTGTAGAAGCTTTCGATGGGTCATCACTTTGCCCGGTGCTTGCGCTAAACACATCAGCAACTTGTATTCGGTCGGGGTGAGTTTGAGCGGTTTGCCGTGCAGCTCTGCGGTGCCTTGGGTAAGGTCTATACGTAATCCGTTGAGGTCGTAAACGGTTTCGCGCAAATGCATCAAGGCGCGTCGGCGGAGCGCGGCGCGAACGCGCGCCAGCATTTCTTCCACACCGAAAGGCTTGGCTAGATAATCGTCTGCCCCGCAATCGAGTGTGGCGACTTTTTCTTGCTCGTTTTGTCGGGCGGAGAGTACCAGCACAGGCGTGTCGGAGTGCTTTCTGATTTCGGAAGCCGGGGCCGCGATCTTTGACGCTCAGCGTAACAGTATCGCAATCGCCTGTTGCTTCGATCAGGATCGGCTCACTTCCCCGATGGGCATTGAGTGCATTGTCGATCAGGTTGCCGAGCGCTTG
>JBFLXR010000029.1:0-13039 GCA_040757065.1 Pseudomonadota bacterium | reverse complement strand
CAATCAGGACAGCGCTTTCTATCAGGGCATGTGGGAAAACCTCCTGAGAACCGGGCACTGGCGCGGAGAAATTTGGAACAAAAAGAAAAACGGCGAAGTCTTCGCCGAGATTCTCTCGATCGGCGTAGTGCGCAATGCGCACGGTGAGTTGACCAATTTCATCGGCGCATTCGCCGACATCACGCCGCTGAAAAAGACCCAGCAGCATCTGGAGACGCTGGCCAATTTCGACCCGCTGACCCAACTGCCGAACCGCCGCTTGTTCAACGACCGCCTCGCACATGAAATCAAAAAAGCGCACCGCAGCGGCAAGCTGATTGCGCTGATGTTCATCGACCTCGACAATTTCAAGGAAATCAACGACACGCTGGGTCACGACATCGGCGACCGGCTGCTGGAAGAAGCGGCCCGGCGCATCACCGGCTGCCTGCGCGAATACGACACCGTGGCGCGATTGGGCGGCGACGAATTCGGAGCTATCCTGCCCGATCTGGAACATCCGCTGCATGCCGAACGTATTGCGCAAAGCATCATCGACCAGTTGATCGCACCCTTCCAGCTCGACAACGATCAAGCCTATATTTCCGCCAGCATCGGTATCACGCTGTACCCGACCGATGCCGACAATGCGGCCGCACTGATGAAGAATGCCGATCAGGCGATGTATCTGTCGAAAAACCGCGGGCGCAACCGCTACAGCTACTTCACTGCCGAATTGCAGGAAGCGGCGCAGCAGCGCATGCGCCTGCTGGCAGATCTGCGCAATGCGCTCAAACTGAATCAATTCAGCGTACATTACCAGCCCATCGTCGAGCTAACGACCGGCCGTATCCGCAAAGCCGAGGCGCTGCTGCGCTGGACACACCCGGAGCTGGGCACGGTCGGTCCGGCGCAATTCATTCCGGTAGCAGAAGAAAGCGGACTAATCGTCGAAATCGGCGACTGGGTATACCGGCAGGCCGCACAGCAAGCCGCCGATTGGCGTGCGCGGCTCGACCCCACCTTCCAGATCAGCATCAACCGCTCGCCGGTACAGTTCCGCCGCCTTAACATCCAGCACAAGTCATGGCTGAACGATTTGCAGACCCTCGGCCTGTCCGGCGACAGCGTGGTGATCGAAATCACCGAGGGCTTGCTGCTGAACGCCGAGGCCGACATCCGCAACGAACTAATAGCTTTCCGCGAGGCGGGCGTCGAGGTCGCTATCGACGACTTCGGCACCGGCTATTCCTCGCTGGCCTATCTGCAAAAATTCGATATCGACTACCTGAAAATCGACCGCGCCTTCGTCAGCAACCTGCATAACAGCGCCGCCGATCTGGCGCTGGTCGAAGCAATTATCGTGATGGCGCACACCATCGGTCTGAAAGTCATCGCTGAAGGGGTGGAAACCGAAGAGCAGCATGCCATACTCAAAGCTGCGGGCTGCGACTATGCGCAAGGCTACCTGTTCTCCCGCCCGGTACCGCCGGAAGCCTTCGAGCGTATGCTACACGCGCACGACTGACACCCGCGCCGCCGGGCTTTTGATGTCTGCACTTGAAGACGGCATTTCGCCGAAAAAGGGATAGCGATGAACGAACGCATACGGCATTTGCTGGAACAAATCAGCGCACTGGAAGAAGAACTGCAAAGCGCGCTGCAAGAACAGCAAAAGCGCTTGCTGTACGAAATCAAAGGACGGCGGATCGAATTCGAGCGCAATATCCGCCTCGCCCACCGCCGTTTGCGTACCGGACTGTTGCGCTGGATACTCACCATCCGCCCGCGCGATCTGCTCACCTTGCCGGTGATCTACGGCATGTTTCTGCCGCTGGTACTGCTCGACCTCAGCGTATCGCTGTACCAGTTTATCTGCTTTCCGATCTACGGCATCCGCAAAGTGAAGCGGGGCGACTACATCGACTTCGACCACCGCTTTCTGGCCTATCTCAACATTTTCGAGAAACTGAACTGCCTGTTCTGCTCCTACGCCAACGGACTGATCGCCTATGCCCGCGAAATCGCCGCCCGCACCGAGCAATATTTCTGCCCGATCAAACATGCGCGCAAACTGGCCGGACACCATGCGCACTATGCGCGCTTCCTCGATTACGGCGATGCCGGCGATTTATACACCCGCATCGATAAGCTGCGCGACGAATTGCAGCAGGAAGACAGCGCCGTGCCGCCGGAAGAACGGAATTAGGTCGCCGGGGCGTGATGACGCTCTACTTCAAATCCAGCGCCACATGCCCCGCTTCGATCACGCGACGAAATTCGGGCGCAACCGCCGCCCAGTCGATCACATCGACCTTATAGGGTAAGTCGGATTCGGTAAACGCCTCGCGTAAGGCTGCCAGCGCATCCAGCGGCAGCGGTGCGTCGCCGAGTATCGCCAAATCCAGATCGGAATAGGGTTTCGGCGTCCCCCGCGCCCGCGAGCCGAATGCCCAGACTTCGCGTCCCGCCGCCAAGCGTTGCAGGATCCCGCGGACGATGGCCCATTCTTCCGGGCGCACGGCGAGCGGGAGGGCGCTCATGCCGCAGTCCGCTCCTGCAATTTCGCCAGCAGAAAACGGGCTTCCCCCAGAAACGCCGGAATGCGCTCGACCACCTCCTGCGCAACTGCCTCATCGTAAGTATGGCTGGTCTTACTGCGCATTTCGCGGTACAGCTTCCAATCCGTCCAGTCGCCGCGCAACAAGCCCTGCTCGCAACCGGAACGCACCAGATCGGCGAAGGCCATTTCATCGTATTGCGCCGGATTGGCCGAGGCCAGTTCGAGATAGCGCTTGAGCATTTTATGGCTGATTTCGTAAGTGAATTCGAAACGCTGTATCAGCCCGTCGCGGATCTGCGCATCGGAAATATCCAGGCGATACCGCTCCCAGCCTTCGTCCAGACGCTGCACGGCATTTTGCAACGCGGTCAGATTCAGTCGGTCGCGCATATGCTCCCCTCAGTCTTTATACTGCCGCAGCAGCGGCTTAAAGCCGAGTTTGGCCTTCAGCTTGTCGGAAGCGGCGCGCGCTTCTTCCACGCTGGCATACGGCCCGGCATGCACGCGAGTAATGCCGTCTTGCGTACGCGAGCCGAGCGGCTGACCGCTGTCGCCGAATTCATCTTTCAGATGGGCGAGGAAGCTTTCCGCCCCGGCGCCGGATTTAAACGCGCCCAGTTGCAAATAATAACCGGCGCGCGCAGGCGCGGGGGCAACTGTTGCGGCAGGAGCCGCCGCGGGTGTTACGATTGGCGCAGCGGTCGGCATTGCAACGGGCGCGGCGACCGGCACATCCGGCAACGGCAGGTCGGCCACTTGCACGCTGACCGGCGCAGTCACAGCGGCAGGTGCGGGTGCCGGCTCGGCAGCCGGAGCCGCAGCGACTTGCCCCGCCCCGGCACCCGGAATCAGGCTTTCTACTTCGACTTGCTCGCTGCCGTTGCCGATGATGCCGAGCTTATGCGCAGCGGCGTAGGACAGATCGATCACCCGCTCGTGCAGGAACGGGCCGCGGTCGTTTACCCGCACGATCACCGACTTGCCGTTGGCGAGATTGGTCACGCGGGCATAGCTGGGCACCGGCAGTACGGTGTGCGCGGCCGTCATGCCGAACATATCGTACACCTCGCCGGTGGAAGTGCGCTGACCGTGAAATTTTTTCCCGTACCACGAGGCGATCCCGCGCTTTTTATATTTGCCGAGTTCGGTAACCGGAGTGTAGGTCTTGCCGAGCGCCACATAGGGGCGGTTGGCGTATTTGTGCAGCGGCTCGGTGCGCGGCACGGCATCCGGCAGGCTATCGAGATTGTCCGGCACTTCCGCGCCGGGGCCGTCGCCCGACAGATAGCCCCCGCCGCCCGGCAGAACGGTCACCGGACGCATCTTCGGCCCCTGCGCAGGCGCAGTCGTCTTACGCTCGGGTGCGCTGGAACACGCCGCCAGAATCACTGCCAATGCCATCGTGCCGGTTAACCGCCAGTTCATATCCGCTCCTTGTGGGTTCGATCAGGTTTTGACCAGTTTCTTGTGGGTTTCTACGCTCATCAGGATACCAAATCCGAGCAACAAGGTGAGCATGGATGTGCCGCCGTAGCTCACCAGCGGCAACGGCACGCCCACCACCGGCAGAATGCCGCTCACCATCCCCATGTTCACGAAGGCGTAGGTGAAGAAAGTCAGCGTAATGCTGCCCGCCATCAGCCGGGTGAAATACGTCGAGGCATTGGCGGTAATCATAAAGCCGCGCGTAATCACGAACAGATACAGCGCAATCAGAATCAGGTTGCCGACCAGCCCGAACTCTTCCGAATACACCGCGAAAATAAAGTCGGTGGTGCGCTCTGGCAGGAAATCCAGGTGGGTCTGTGTGCCATTCATATAACCCTTGCCCAGCACCCCGCCGGAACCGACCGCCACCATCCCCTGAATGGTGTGGTAGCCCTTGCCCAGCGCATCTTGCATCGGGTCGAGCAGCATCAGAATACGGTGGCGCTGATAATCGTGCAGCATGTTCCACATGAAAGGCGCGGCCGCCGCGGCCGCCGCGGCCAGCCCGCCGATGATGCGCCAGCTCAGCCCGGCGAGGAACAGCACGTAAAAACCGCTGGCGCTAATCAGAATCGCCGTACCGAGATCCGGCTGGCGCGCAATCAGTCCCACCGGCATCAGCAGCAGCAAACTCGCCACAAAGTAATTCTTCAGGGTCAGCGTCGCCTCGTGACGCTCGAAATACCACGCCATCATCAGCGGCACGGCAATCTTCATCAGCTCGGACGGCTGAATAGTCGCCACGCCGATGTTCAGCCAGCGCCGCGCGCCGTGGCTGATTTCGCCGAACAGCGCCACCCCGATCAGCAGCAGCATGCCGAGGATATACAGCGGCAAGGCTGTGCGTTGCAGATAGTGCAACGGCATGTTCGCCACCAGCCACATCACCGTCAGGCCGACCAGAATATTCGCCGCCTGCCCGCCGACACGCCCCCAGTTGCCGTCGCTGGCGCTGTACAGCACCACCAGACTGACGAACATCAGCAGACCGATCGCTGCCAGCAGCACCGGATCGATGTGCGCGACCAGTCTGCGCTTGAAACGCTCAATCTTCGTCTGTTGCGTCTCCATCATCCCCGCCTTGATCGGGCAGCGGCTCCGGCTGCTTGCCCGTCAGATAATAATCGAACACCTTACGCGCAATCGGCGCAGCGGTCGAACCGCCGTGACCGCCGTTTTCCGCCAGCACCGCAATCGCAATGCGCGGCTTGTCTGCCGGGGCGAACGCCATGAACCACGCATGGTCGCGGTGCCGCTCGGACAGCGCACCGGCATTGTATTGCTGCCCTTGCTTAATGCCTACCACCTGCGCCGTGCCGGTTTTGCCGGCAAACGTGTACGGCGCACCCGCCCCGGCCACGGCGGCGGTACCGCCCGGCTGAGTGACGGCAATCATCGCACTCTTCACCAGCGCCACATGCTCGGGGTTCAGTTGTACCCCCGGCTCCGGCTTCACTTCGATGGTTTCGGTCTTGCCGTCGATGCTGCGCTGTATCTGCCGCACCAAATGCGGACGGAAGCCGACGCCATCGTTGGCCAGCACCGCCGTGGCATAGGCCAATTGCATCGGCGTCACCAGATTGTAGCCTTGCCCGATACCGACCGAGACGCTATCCCCGGCGAACCATTTTTGTTTGAAGCGTTTTTCCTTCCATTCCTGCGAGGGCAGCAAGCCGGACACCTCACCGTTCAGGTCGATACCGGTCTTTTTGCCGAAACCGAATTGCGACAAAAAGCTGTGCATATTGTCGATGCCCAGATCGACCGCCAGCCCGTAGTAATAGGTATCGCACGACACCACGATGGAGCGGAACAAATCCACGCTGCCGTGACCGCCTTTTTTCCAGTCGCGGTACTGATGGCTGCTACCCGGCAGCATGTAATAGCCGGGATCGGGAATGGTGTAGCTGGGCGAGCGTTTGCCGTAGGTCAGCCCGGCCAGCGCCATGAACGGCTTGATGGTCGAGCCGGGCGGATACATACCGTGCAGCGCCCGGTTGGTCAGCGGACGATCCGGCGAACCGATCAACTCGCTGTAGCTGTCGCTGTCGATGCCGTCGATAAACAAATTGGTGTCGTAGCCGGGCTTGCTGACGAAAGCCAGCACTTCGCCGTTAGTCGGATCGATCGCCACCAGCGCGCCGCGGTAATTGCCGAAAGCCTTTTCCGCCACCTCTTGCAGCTTCATATCCAGCGACAGCACCAGATTGTCGCCCGAGCGCGGCGACGTCCGCGACAACACCCGCACCCCGCGCCCGCCCGCATCCACTTCGACCTGCTCCACCCCGGTCAGTCCGTGCAGTGCATTCTCGTAGCTTTGCTCCAGCCCGGTTTTGCCGATGTAGTCCGAGCCGCGATAGTTGGCGAGCTGCTCGTCTTCTTCGAGTTTTTCTTTATCTTTTTCGGTGATGCGGCCGATGTAGCCGATCAGGTGCGAGGTCGCCTCGCGGAACGGATATTCGCGGAACAGACGCGCTTTGATTTCCACGCCGGGGAAACGGAAGCGCTGCGCGGCGAAGCGCGCCACTTCCTCATCGCTCAGCCGGTTGCGAATCGGCAGCGTCTCGAAATTCTTGCTTTCCGCCAGCAAGCGCTTAAAGCGTTTGCGGTCTTTCGGCTGAATCTCGACGATCTTCGCCAGTTCGTTGATGGTTTCTTCCAGATCGCCGGCCTTGCTGGGCGTAATCTCCAGCGTGTAGGCCGAATAGTTGTGCGCCAGCACCACCCCGTTGCGGTCAAGAATCAATCCCCGGTTCGGCACCGTCGGCACAATGGAAATGCGGTTGTTTTCCGCCATGGTGTGAAAGTAGTCGTGCTTCCACACTTGCAGATATACAAAGCGCAGCAGCAGTGCAAACATCAGCACCAGCACAAAAGCCACGCTGACGGCCAGCCGGGTGCGAAAGTAATACAACTCCCGCAGGTGATTGCGCATTTCGACGCGGCGGCGGCTCACAATGCTCCTGCCTTACAGTTCGTCGTCAGAGGCGCGGTGCTGGCGCACCGCTTGCAGCAGCAGCGCCAGCGGAATCCACAGCGCTGCCGTGGTTGCGCTGCCGATAAAATACGACCACGCCACATAGCCGCGCACCTGCCAGTGCACCCCGGCATAGATCAGGTAGCTCAGCAGCAGCAACGGGAACGCCTGCAAAATTTGCTGGCGCAGATCGAATAACTGAATGCGGCGATGCATCAAAATACCGCCGAAAGCCAGCACGGTATAGGCCAGCGCATGCTGACCGAACATGCTGGCATCGGCCACGTCGGCCAGAATGCCGACCAGCCAAGACACGCCCAGCCCGACCTGATTCGGCCGGTGGGTACACCAGTACAACAGCATCAGTGCGGTAAAGTCGGGACGCAGCACCAACAGCCCGCCGCTCCACGGCAGCCAGCTCAGCGCCAGCGCGCAAAACAGCGTCAGCCCGATGAACCACGCACTGGCTGGCAGCGTGTATTCCTGATCTCTCAGCCAGTCGTTCACAGCCGCCCCCGTTTCTTCTTCGGCTTACCGGCCTTTTCTTCCGGCTCGGGACGCTCCGGCAGCGTTTGATTGCTCGACACAATCAGCAACTGGCGATGACGGTCGGCGCCGCCCAGCGGCTGGCAGCTAATCCGGGCGAACGGCAACGCCGGATTGCGATCCACCACGGTCACCTTCGCCACCGGAATCCCGGCCGGATAAGTGCCGTCGATGCCGGAAGTCACCAGCACATCGCCCGGCTGAATGTCGCCGCTGAACGGCATATACCGCACCGACAGCTCACCGCTGTCGCCGGTGCCGTACACCACCGTGCGCACCCCGCTGCGCTGCACCTGAACCGGCACCATATTGTCCTTATCGGTCACCAGCGTCACCTCGCTCAGCCACGGATGCACCCGCGATACCTGCCCGACTACGCCGCGATCGTCCACCACCGGCTGGCCCGGCTGCACACCGGCCTGTGCCCCCTTATCCACAAACACTTTGCGGCGGAAAATATCGCGCTCGACATACACAATCTCCGTCGCCTTGGTGCTGTAGCCCACCTTCGGCTGCAACTCCAGAAACTTCCGCAATTGCTGATTTTCGGCCTGCAACACCTGCAACTGCTGCAAGGCTGCGGCATCCAGCGCGCGCTGCTTGCGCAACAGATCGTTTTCGGCGCGCAGGCTGCCCTGCGTGGTCAGATAGTCGCCCACACCGCGGTACACCGTCACCGGCAAGGCGGCCAGCCGCTCCACCGGATACATCAGAATCGACACCACATTGCGCACACTGTCGAGATACTGATAGCGCGCATCGACGAACAGCAGCACCAGCGAGAGGACGAGAAACAGCGCCAGCCGGGCATACAGGCTGGGGCCGCGATTAAAGAAGGGAAGCTGCGGGGCGTGTTCCACTGATCACCCCATTAAGACGCGCGCAAGCCGCCCGCCCGCACAGCGGCGGGAGCGGCGGCCGGGAATAAGCCTAAAGCAACGGCGCTCAATCGGAAGTAAAGACGGTGCTGAACTTATCCATGCGCTCCAGCGCCTTGCCGGAACCGCGCGCCACACAGGTCAGCGGATCGTCCGCGATCACCACCGGCAAACCGGTTTCTTCCATCAGCAAACGGTCGATGTCACGCAGCAGCGCGCCGCCGCCGGTCAGCACCATGCCCTTGCTGGCGATGTCCGCGCCCAGTTCGGGCGGAGTTTGTTCCAGCGCGCTTTTCACGGCGCTGACGATGCTGTTCAGCGGCTCGGTCAGCGCTTCCAGAATTTCGTTGCTGGACACGGTAAAGCTGCGCGGCACGCCTTCGGCCAGATTGCGGCCCTTCACTTCCAGTTCCAGCACTTCGCTGCCAGGGAAGACGGAGCCGATTTTCTTCTTAATCTCTTCGGCGGTCGTTTCGCCGATCAGCATACCGTAGTTGCGGCGGATGTAGTTGATGATCGCTTCGTCGAACTTATCGCCGCCGACGCGCACCGAACCGGAATACACTGCGCCGCCCAGCGACAACACGCCCACTTCGGTCGTCCCGCCGCCGATATCCACCACCATCGAGCCGGTCGCATCGTCCACCGGCAGATCGGCACCGATCGCGGCCGCCATCGGCTCTTCGATCAGCTCCACGCGGCGCGCACCCGCGCCGTAGGCCGATTCGCGAATCGCACGGCGTTCCACCTGCGTCGAGCCGCAGGGCACGCAAATCACGATGCGCGGGCTGGGGGTAAAGATGCTGGATTTATGCACCTTTTTGATGAACTGTTTGAGCATTTGCTCGGTGACGGTAAAGTCGGCAATCACGCCGTCTTTCATCGGACGGATCGCAGTAATATTGCCCGGCGTACGACCCAGCATTTGCTTGGCGGCCAGACCGACCTGCAAAATCACTTTCTTGCCGCTGGGACCGCCTTCCTGACGGATCGCCACCACGGAAGGTTCGTCCAGCACGATGCCCTGCCCGCGCGCCCAGATGAGCGTGTTCGCAGTGCCCAGGTCGATCGCCAGATCGTTGGAAAAATAACCGTTCAAAAAACCAAACATGTGTGTGCCTCGAAATGGAGTGAAAGGGTGCGCCGGAAAAGGCGTTTATGATACCCTATTAAGCTTAGTTACTGAAAGAGTTGCAATTCCATGTCCCTGAGTACCGACGACGTTAAAAAAGTGGCCCGTCTGGCCCGGCTGGCGATGACCGATGCCGAGGTGGACGCCGCGCAAGCCCAACTGAACGGCATTTTCGGCCTGATCGCCGACATGCAGGCCGTGAATACCGACGGCATCGAGCCGATGTCCCACGCGCAAGACCTCAGCCAGCGTCTGCGCGACGATGTCGTGACCGAGCCCAACCAGCGCGAAGCCTTTCAGGCCGTCGCCCCGCAAGTCGAAGCGGGCCTGTATCTGGTTCCCCAAGTCATCGAGTAAGCCGCCATGTTCGAATCCAGCCTGAAACAACTCGGCGACGCTCTGCGCGCCAAACAAATTTCCAGCGTCGAACTGACGCAAACTTATCTCGACCGCATTGCAGCGCTCAACCCGCAAATCAACGCCTATGTGACGCTGAATGCGGAAGCCAGTCTGGCGCAGGCCGGCGCCGCCGATGCGCGCCTCGCTGCCGGCAACGCCGACGCGCTGACCGGCATCCCCATCGCGCAGAAAGACATCTTCTGCGCCAAGGGCTGGCGCACCACCTGCGGCTCGAAAATGCTGGAAAACTTCATTTCGCCGTACGATGCCCACATCATCGAAAAATTCAACGCCGCCGGCGCGATCAATCTGGGCAAAACCAACATGGACGAATTCGCCATGGGGTCGTCCAACGAAACCTCGTACTTCGGCGCGGTGAAAAATCCGTGGAACCTGAACGCCGTGCCCGGCGGCAGCTCGGGCGGCACTGCCGCTGCGGTAGCGGCGCGCCTGTGCGCAGCAGCCACCGGCACCGATACCGGCGGCTCGATCCGCCAGCCGGCGGCGCTGTGCGGCATTTCCGGCCTGAAGCCCACCTACGGCGTGTGTTCCCGCTACGGCATGATCGCCTTCGCCTCCAGCCTCGATCAGGCCGGCCCGATGGCGCGCAGCGCCGAAGACCTCGCCGTGCTGATGAACACCATGGCGGGCTTCGACCCGCGCGACTCCACCAGCCTGCAACGCGATGCCGAAGACTACGCCCGCGACCTGAATAAGCCGCTGACCGGCCTGCGCATCGGCCTGCCGCGCGAGTTCTTCGCCGAAGGTCTGAGCAGCGATGTGGCGCAAACAGTGGAAGCCGCGATTGCCGAATACAAAAAACTCGGTGCCACCGTGGTGGACATCAGCCTGCCCAACTCGAAACTTTCCGTCCCGGCCTATTACGTGCTGGCTCCGGCGGAAGCCTCCAGCAACCTGTCGCGTTTCGACGGCGTGCGCTACGGCTACCGCGCCCCGGACTATACCGACCTGACCGACATGTACGAAAAGAGTCGCGCACAAGGTTTCGGCGCGGAAGTGAAGCGCCGCATCATGATCGGCACCTATGTGCTGTCGCACGGCTACTATGACGCCTACTACATCAAGGCGCAGAAAATCCGCCGCCTGATCGCGCAGGATTTCGTCGAAGCCTTCAAGCACTGCGACATCATCATGGGGCCGACCAGCCCGACCACCGCCTTCAACCTCGGCGAAAAGGGCGACGATCCGGTACAGATGTACTTATCGGACATCTACACCATCGCGGTGAATCTGGCCGGATTGCCGGGCATGTCCATCCCCTGCGGCTTCGGCGCAGCAACTAACGGAAATCCGGGCATGCCGGTCGGACTGCAAATCATCGGCAACTATTTCGACGAAGCGCGCATGCTGAATGCCGCGCACCAATACCAACTGGCGACCGACTGGCATAGCCGCGCGCCGCAAGGTCTGTAAGGAACCAACATGACTTGGGAAATCGTCATCGGGCTGGAAGTACATACCCAGCTCTCGACCAACAGTAAAATCTTCTCCGGCGCATCCACTGCTTTCGGCGCCGAGCCGAACACGCAAGCCGATGCCGTTAGTCTGGCGCTGCCGGGCGTGCTGCCGGTGCTCAACAAAGGCGCGGTAGAGCGCGCAATTCAGTTCGGGCTGGCGGTCAATGCACACATCGCACCGCGCTCGATATTTGCGCGCAAAAACTACTTCTACCCCGACCTGCCCAAAGGCTACCAGATCAGCCAGATGGATCTGCCGGTGGTCGGACAAGGCGCACTGACCATCCACGTACCGGCACAAGGCAAGCAGCCGGCTTACGAAAAAGTGGTGCGCATCACCCGCGCCCATCTGGAAGAAGATGCGGGCAAATCGCTGCACGGCGACTTCCACGGCATGACCGGCATCGACCTGAACCGCGCCGGCACGCCGCTGCTGGAAATCGTCTCCGAACCGGATATGCGCTCTGCCGCCGAGGCCGTGGCCTACGCCCGCACGCTGCATACGCTGGTGAAATGGATCGGCATTTGCGACGGCAACATGCAGGAAGGCTCGTTCCGCTGCGACGTGAACGTTTCGGTGCGCCGCCCCAGCGAACCGTTCGGCACCCGCCGCGAAATCAAAAACCTGAACTCGTTCCAGTTCATGCAGCAAGCCATCGACTACGAAGTGCAATGGCAAATCGAAACGCTGGAAAACGGCGGCAGCATTCAGCAGGCCACCGTACTGTTCGACCCGGACACCGGCGAAACGCGCATGATGCGCAGTAAGGAAGATGCGCACGACTACCGCTACTTCCCCGACCCCGACCTGCTGCCGCTCGACATCGGCGCAGACTGGATCGAACAACTGCGCGCCACCCTGCCGGAACTGCCGCAGACCAAGCAAGCCCGCTACACCGGCGAACTGGGACTGACCGCCTACGACGCCAGCGTGCTGACCGCCTCGCGCGAAATGGCCGATTTCCTCGAAACCGTGCTGCAAGCCGTACCGGACAACGCCAAAATGGCCGCCAACTGGATCATGGGCGAACTCAGCGCCCAACTGAACCGCGACGGCCTCGACATGGCGCAATGCCCGATCAGCGCCGCCCAACTCGGCGGCCTGCTCAAACGCATCGCCGACAACACCGTCTCCAACTCCGGCGCAAAAGAAGTATTCCGCATCATGTGGGCAGAAGGCGGCGACGCCGATGCCATCATCGAAGCCAAGGGACTCAAGCAAGTTTCCGACAGCGGCGCAATCGAAGCGCTGGTCGACGAAATCATCGCCGCCAACCCCGGCCAAGTGGCGGAATACCGCAGCGGCAAAGACAAACTCTTCGGCTTCTTCGTCGGCCTCGCCATGAAAGCCAGCAAGGGCAAAGCCAACCCCGCGCAACTCAACGAAATCCTGAAGAAAAAACTCGCCGGCTAAACGTTAGCCGCATGTTCAAAAGCCCCGCACTGCGGGGCTTTTTTGTTGCGACAGGTAGGGTGTATTGACCCAGTGAAAACCTGCTCAGGTGATAAACTCGAAAGGAGACAACGTGAGCACGGTAATGGAAGAGGAAATCAAACGGTGGACGGCCAAGCGTAAGAGCGCGTTGGTTGTTGAGATAA
>JBFLXR010000028.1:0-15000 GCA_040757065.1 Pseudomonadota bacterium | reverse complement strand
TATTCGGTTAAGCTCGCTACTGAATGTAAGTCGCTGACCCATTATACAAAAGGTACGCAGTCACCCTTGCGGGCTCCCACTGTTTGTATGCATGCGGTTTCAGGTTCTATTTCACTCCGCTTCCGCGGTTCTTTTCGCCTTTCCCTCACGGTACTGGTTCACTATCGGTCGATTACGAGTATTTAGCCTTGGAGGATGGTCCCCCCATATTCAGACAGGATTTCACGTGTCCCGC
Organism: Pseudomonadota bacterium; assembly: GCA_040757065.1. GTDB lineage: Bacteria > Pseudomonadota > Gammaproteobacteria > Burkholderiales > Gallionellaceae > JBFLXR01. The sequence goes on along the minus strand of JBFLXR010000028.1, from coordinate 14,765 downwards.
CCTACTTGTTCCAACCCTATTTCCGCTCCTGTGTTTTCGCGTACGGGACTATCACCCACTATGGTCAGACTTTCCAGACTGTTCCGCTAACTCAGAAGGTAAAGGTTGCAGGCTGCTCCGATTTCGCTCGCCACTACTTTCGGAATCTCGGTTGATTTCTTTTCCTCCGGCTACTTAGATGTTTCAGTTCACCGGGTTCGCTCTATCCTGCCTATGTATTCAGCAGGAAGTGGCCCAAAGGGCCGGGTTTCCCCATTCAGAAATCTGCGGATCAAAGCTAATTTGCCAGCTCCCCGCAGCTTATCGCAGGCTATCACGTCTTTCGTCGCCTGTAATCGCCAAGGCATCCACCACATGCACTTATTCGCTTGACCCTATAACATTAAGCCCTGATCTTGCGATCAAGCTTGTATAGGTGTGTTGTCTCGCGTTTGTGCCGCCACCATCCGACTTGAATGGTTGCGGTTTGATACAATCAAAACCCATGTTTTTCAGCACTCCATAACAAGTTGCCTTGCCACAGCGTGCGTGAATCACTTTCTTTACTTCTTCCAAATTGTTAAAGATCAGTCACCTCATAAGAGGTGAAAGTTAAACAGTCTCGCTGCTTAATTTTCACATCTCACTTATTTTGTAGCTCTAAGTGTTGGTGGAGGCAGACGGGATCGAACCGACGACCCCCTGCTTGCAAAGCAGGTGCTCTCCCAGCTGAGCTATGCCCCCATTCAAGCCATTCAACTTCGAGTGGTGGGTCTGGCTGGATTTGAACCAGCGACCCCACGCTTATCAAGCGTGTGCTCTAACCAACTGAGCTACAGACCCTCTGTCGAGGATCGAGGATCGAGATTCGAGACTCAGGGTTAGTGCCCTAACTGCCTCTTGCCTCTCTTCTCGTCCTGTAAAACAACCGATGAGTGTGGATACGTACGTCGAGATCACTCTAGAAAGGAGGTGATCCAGCCGCACCTTCCGATACGGCTACCTTGTTACGACTTCACCCCAGTCACGAACCCCGCCGTGGTAATCGCCCTCCTTACGGTTAGACTAACTACTTCTGGCGGAACCCGCTCCCATGGTGTGACGGGCGGTGTGTACAAGACCCGGGAACGTATTCACCGCGACATGCTGATCCGCGATTACTAGCGATTCCGACTTCATGCAGTCGAGTTGCAGACTGCAATCCGGACTACGATCGGCTTTCTGGGATTGGCTCCCCCTCGCGGGTTGGCAACCCTCTGTACCGACCATTGTATTACGTGTGAAGCCCTACCCATAAGGGCCATGAGGACTTGACGTCATCCCCACCTTCCTCCGGTTTATCACCGGCAGTCCCATTAAAGTGCCCAACTGAATGATGGCAATTAATGGCAAGGGTTGCGCTCGTTGCGGGACTTAACCCAACATCTCACGACACGAGCTGACGACAGCCATGCAGCACCTGTGTCCAGGTTCCCTTTCGGGCACCAAACCATCTCTGGTAAATTCCTGGCATGTCAAGGGTAGGTAAGGTTTTTCGCGTTGCATCGAATTAATCCACATAATCCACCGCTTGTGCGGGTCCCCGTCAATTCCTTTGAGTTTTAACCTTGCGGCCGTACTCCCCAGGCGGTCAACTTCACGCGTTAGCTGCGGTACTAAAAAAGTCTCCTTCCCCAACACCTAGTTGACATCGTTTAGGGCGTGGACTACCAGGGTATCTAATCCTGTTTGCTCCCCACGCTTTCGTGCATGAGCGTCAGTGTCGACCCAGGGGGCTGCCTTCGCCATCGGTATTCCTCCACATCTCTACGCATTTCACTGCTACACGTGGAATTCTACCCCCCTCTGCCGCACTCTAGCCTCGCAGTCACAAATGCAGTTCCCAGGTTAAGCCCGGGGATTTCACATCTGTCTTACGAAACCGCCTGCGCACGCTTTACGCCCAGTAATTCCGATTAACGCTCGCACCCTACGTATTACCGCGGCTGCTGGCACGTAGTTAGCCGGTGCTTCTTCTTACAGTACCGTCATCCATACAGGGTATTAGCCCGTACGTTTTCTTTCTGTCCGAAAGAGCTTTACAACCCGAAGGCCTTCTTCACTCACGCGGCATGGCTGGATCAGGCTTTCGCCCATTGTCCAAAATTCCCCACTGCTGCCTCCCGTAGGAGTCTGGGCCGTGTCTCAGTCCCAGTGTGGCGGATCATCCTCTCAGACCCGCTACAGATCGTTGCCTTGGTAGGCCTTTACCCCACCAACTAGCTAATCTGATATCGGCCGCTCCGAAAACGTGAGGCCTTGCGGTCCCCCACTTTCCCCCTCAGGGCATATGCGGTATTAGCGTAACTTTCGCTACGTTATCCCCCATTTCCGGGTACGTTCCGATATATTACTCACCCGTTCGCCACTCGCCACCAGGTGCAAGCACCCGTGCTGCCGTTCGACTTGCATGTGTAAAGCATGCCGCCAGCGTTCAATCTGAGCCAGGATCAAACTCTTCAGTTCAATCTCTTAGCAAGTGTCCATTTAAGGACGTTGATCTCACTCAAAGCGAATTTACTTATCGTATCTTCGACTTGTGTGAGTTTTACTACTATATATTTTGAGCATTTCCAAGCAGTTAAACTGCCCGGACTTCTCAACATACATACCCACACTCGTCGGTTGTTTTTACTGAATTTTAAAGAACTTAGCTGCAATCAATCTCTTCTTGCAGTCGCCGCCAGAGCAGCGAAGAGGTGCGCATTATACAGATCTCTTTTTATTCGTCAACCTGTTTTTCCTGCGACTTACTTTACTTCTGACTGGTTGCGGGGGCAGGATTTGAACCTACGACCTTCGGGTTATGAGCCCGACGAGCTGCCAGACTGCTCCACCCCGCGTCAGGAAGACCGCAACTATAACGAGCAGCATAAGACCTGTCAACAACATTTCCTTACATTTTATTTATCTGCTTGATTTTTATAGGCGGCAGTCTGCATTGCCGTTCCGCCCCGTATGCGTTACCATGCCAATTACCGTTTTCGAGGATTCCGGATTGCTTGCATTCCAACGATTGCAGATGTGGCTGATCGCACTATTCACTGTTTTGCAGTGCATGGCGCCCTTGGTGCATGCGCATGTGGATGGGATCAATTCGGATTCCGCAATACATGCACATGAATTACGCTTGCACGCTCCGCTCACGCAGGATACATATATAAATCTGGATTATGTACAGCAAGCGGATGCCGCCGTAATTGAGCTTCCGCACGAGTTTCAGCGTAATCACCCTCTCAGCCCCGATCAAGCCCCCCTCCCAGACTTCTCCCTCAAACCGGAAGCAAAAACTGCGATCACACTCACTGTGCATGCGCAATCGCGCACCTTACATTTGCGCAGCACGCCATACTTTTTGCCTGAAGCACAAGCACCGCCAGCCTGACTCAAACTCAAACCGTTAGCCGCACATCGGCATAGTTTATTAATGCTTAAGGCATTGGAGTCGAACACATGAAACAATTACCATTAAGCCTGACACTCATCGCAGGCTGCTTACTACCCATTACTCTGCGTGCAGCGGATGACATTGCACTCACCCAACAGCAACTTAAAACGCTGAATATCGAAACCGCCGCCCTACCAGCCCAGCAGCAGGGTGAACTCTCCGGCATGCCAGCCCAGGTAGTCATTCCCGGCAACCAACTCTTCGTAATTAGCGCGCCCTTCCCGGCCATGGTCGAGCAGACTATCGCTGGGGTAGGCGACGCAGTCAAGAAGGGGCAAATTCTTGCCCGCCTGCAAAGCCCTACGCTCGCCGAAACGCAACGCGGCCTTATTCAAGCTACCAGCCAAGCTAAGCTCTCCAAAGAAAATCTGACACGCGATGAGCAACTATGGAAAGACGGCATTATTTCCGAAAGCCGCTACCGAACCACGCAAAGTCAGTCTGCCGAGGCCAATGCCGCACTCCTTGAGCGCCGTCAAACCCTGCGCATGGCAGGCGTATCGGAAGCCCATATTAATCAGTTGCAATCCGGCAACGGCCTGAATGGCTTGCTTGCCGTCACTGCGCCGATCGATGGCGTGGTACTGGAAAAGAGCATTCAAGCAGGCCAAAGGCTCGATGCCGCCGCCGCCCTCTTCAAAGTAGCCAAGCTGGATCCTCTGGCCTTGGAAATCCAAGTGCCTTTGAAAAGCGCAAAAGGATTAACCACAGGCGCACGGGTATCCATCCCCGCTTTCAACGCGGAAGGCAAGCTCACTGCAATCGGACGCAGCTTAAGTGGCGGAAACCAAACGATTATGTTGCGAGCCACCATCACCAAAGGCGCGGAAAATCTCCGTCCGGGACAGTTCGTGGAAGCCTCAGTCGCCGTAGCCAGCAGCGGTAAAATGCAGTGGAATGTTCCCAATAGCGCCCTGGCGCGTCTGGATGGAAAATCCTATATATTTGTCGCCACCCCTAAAGGCTTCCATGCTGAGCCAGTCACAATCTTAAATGAAGGCGCGCAAAGCACAGCCATCTCCGGCAATCTTAAAGGCGACGAAAAAATCGCCGTGCGAGGCACCTCCTCCCTCAAAGCCAGCATGATGGGCATCGGCGGGGGCGAGTAATATGTTGTCAAAACTCGTTGAATTCGCGCTTACCCAGCGCCTGTTGGTTGCCGTCCTAACTTTGCTGCTGATCGGCGCGGGCATCTCCTCTTTCCGCGACCTGCCAATCGACGCATTCCCGGATGTATCCACTACGCAGGTCAAAATCATTATGAAAGCGCCCGGCATGACGCCGGAAGAAGTGGAAGCACGCATTGTTGCGCCGATCGAACTTGAAATGCTGGGCATCCCCAACAAACGCATTCTGCGCTCGATCTCAAAATACGCCATCGCCGATATTACTATCGATTTCGAAGACGGCACCGACATCTACTGGGCACGCCAGCAAGTCACTGAACGATTGAATAACACTCTGCGCGATCTGCCACCCGGCGTATCCGGCGGACTTGCGCCGATCACCACGCCACTCGGTGAAATGTTTATGTTCACCATCGAGGGGAAAGAATATTCACTCGAACAGCGCCGCACCGTACTTGATTGGACAATTCGCCCTGCTCTGCGCACCCTGCCCGGCGTAGCTGACGTGAACTCGCTCGGCGGACTGGCGCGCAGCTTCGAAGTCGTTCCCGATCATACCGCCCTTGCCGCCCGCGGACTGTCCATGGCGATGCTGCAACAAGCACTGGAAACGAACAATCGAAACGACGGTGCAGGCCGCCTGACGGACGGCGACGAAGCACTGCTGGTTCGCACTGAGGGCAGTATCAAAACACTGGACGACGTTCGCAACATCGTGATTGCAAATCCCGGAGGCAGCCCGGTACGGGTTGGCGATATTGCGGAAGTTCGCATCGGCAGCCTGACGCGCTACGGAACCGTGACAATGGATGGCAAAGGTGAAGCAGTTGAAGGTCTAGTACTGGGCCTGCGTGGTGCCAATGCACAAAAAGTAGTAGATGGCGTCGAGAAAAAATTGAATGAAATCGCCCCCTCCTTACCCAAAGGCATGACTGTCAACACATTCTACAACCGCAGCAACTTAGTGGAACGCGCGGTCGGCACCGTTTCCAAATCGCTGACCGAAGCGATTGTGCTGGTAGTCGTACTGCTGGTGCTATTCCTCGGCAATTTGCGCGCCGCAGTGGTTGTCGCCCTCACTCTCCCGCTGGCGGTGCTGATTACCTTCATTCTGATGCAACAATTCGGCATGTCCGCCAATCTGATGAGTCTCGGCGGTCTGGCGATCGCCATCGGCATGCTGGTAGACGGCGCAGTCGTCGTGGTGGAAAACATCATCAGCCATCTGGCAGAAGAGCGTCGCCACATTCCGCATCTGCACACCCTCTACCGAGCGGTCAAAGAAGTCATCACCCCCGTATCGGCGGGTGTCGCCATCATTATTATCGTGTTCTTGCCCCTGATGACGCTGCAAGGGTTGGAAGGGAAACTATTCATTCCCGTTGCGCTCACCATCGTCTTCGCACTAGCTGGCTCATTGCTGCTTTCCCTTACTGTCATTCCGATGCTCGCTTCCTTCATGCTAAAGACAGCGAGCCACGATGAGCCTTGGTTGGTGCGAAAAGCCATGCAAATATATGAACCGCTGCTATCGAAGGCACTGGCGAACGAGCGCAAAGTTCTCACCACCGCAATTGCACTACTTATAGTTACGGGCGGCGTATATACCCTGATCGGCAAAACCTTTATGCCGGAAATGGACGAGGGCGACATAATTATGCAAACGGCCAAGCTGCCGTCCATTAGCCTAGCGCAAACCAGCGACATCGACCGACGTGTGCAGGCAGCCATTCTGCAAGCCGTCCCCGAAGTAAAAGGAGTGGTATCTCGGGCTGGCGCCGATGAGTTGGGGCTCGACCCGATGGGCCTGAACGAAACCGACAATTTTCTGGTACTGAAACCGCAGCAAGAATGGCGGCAACCAAGTAAAGAAGCCATCATCGACGAAATCCGCAAAACGATGGAAAGCTTCCCCGGCGTGGAATTCAGCTTCACCCAGCCGATTTCCATGCGCGTATCGGAAATGCTGACCGGTTCACGCGGCGACGTCGCCATCAAAATCTTCGGTTCGGACATTAATAAACTGAACGAACTCGCCGAAAAAATGGTTAGCGTCATCAAAGGCATCAAGGGCAGTGAAGATGCCTATACCGTCAAAAACGGCGGGGTCCAGTACTACCGGGTCGTGATCGACAGGCTGGCAGCCGGTCGCCTCGGTCTCTCCGTGGACGAAATCGGCAGCGCACTGAGAATGCAAGTCGAAGGGCAACAACTCGGTATGGTCATCGAATCAAGCCGCCGTACCCCGTTTATCGTGCGCGGCGAATCCGATGTTCAGCAATCGCCCGCACTCTTCTCTGCGCTTACGCTCCCTTTGCCTAACGGACAAAGCGTCCCGCTGGCTGCTATTGCCAAGCTGGAACGTGCAGACGGCCCGGTGAAAGTGGATCACGAGAACAGTGCCCGTATGGTTGTGGTACAAACCAACGTACGCGACCGCGACCTGGTCGGTTTCGTGGAAGATGCCAAAGCTGCCGTTGCCAAGCAAATCTCCTTGCCTGCCGGCTACAGTTTAACGTGGGGCGGACAATTCGAAAATCAGCAGCGCGCCGCCGCACGGCTTGCCGTAGTTGTTCCTGTTGCATTGGGACTCATCTTTATGCTGCTGTTCGCCACCTTCGGCTCCGTACGCCAAGCCGCACTGGTATTAACCAATATTCCGTTCGCACTCATCGGCGGGGTGTTCGCACTCTGGATCAGCCGGGAATATCTCTCCGTACCGGCATCGGTTGGATTTATCGCACTACTCGGGATCGCAGTGCTGAACGGCGTGGTGATGGTCAGTTACTTTAATCAGTTGCTAGCACAAGGCATGGAGATTACCCGCGTTGTTACCGAGGGAGCCAAACGGCGTCTGCGCCCTGTCTTAATGACCGCCAGCATCACCGCCTTCGGCCTGTTGCCTCTGCTATTCGCACACGGCCCCGGCTCAGAAATTCAAAAACCCTTAGCGATTGTCGTTACCGGCGGGCTGCTCAGCTCCACCGTGCTGACGCTGATTATGCTGCCGATTTTATACCGCCGCTTCGGCATCGAGCCTACGGAGGCGCGCCAATGAAACCCTTGGATTGTTGTTTGACGCTGGTTTGCCACAAGTCGCTGGAAGAGCGAATGGTAGATCATTTACTGGAACATCCCGAATGGATCAGCGGCTTTTCGATCAGCCGGATCGAAGGCAGCAGCCAAAAGGAAAAGCTCCCCAGCATGCTGGAACAAGTCCGCGGACGATCGCAACGTATCGAAATCCGCTCGGTGATGAATCTTGAAAACGCGCATGCGCTGATTGCCCATCTCAAAGAAGAGGAAGCGAACAGCGAAATCGCCTATTGGATCACGCCCGTTATCGAATTCGGGAGACTCGCTTGAACAAAACTATTTTATTCGCACTATTGTGCAGCACCCCTGCCTGGGCGGCCGAAAACACCTATCCGGATCTACCGCCGCTCAATCAAGTTGAAGCAGCATTGGAAAGCCACCTGAACGTCCGGCTCGCTGAGCGCGGCATATTGTGGGAGCAAGGCAATCAACGCCGCCTGGAAAGCGGCCCCTACGAATTCAACATTCGCGCCGGCAGCGCACAACGCCGCATCATTAATAACGGACAAAACCTAAAAGAATGGGATATCGCGCTGGAGCGCCCCATTCGCTTATTCAACAAAGCCAGTCTCGATAGCCGCATCGGCTCGGAAAGCGTCAATCGTGCCCGCTATGCACTCGGCGATGCACAACATGAAGCCGCCCGCCAGCTACTGAAACTCTGGTTCGTCTGGCAACGCGAAGAAACGCAAAATCAACTCTGGCAAAAACAAACTGAACTCTTAAACCAACTTACGCAACTGACCGAGAAACGGGTCAACGCAGGCGACGCACCGAAATTGGAGCTTAATCAGGCTCGGGCAATTGCTGCGCAAGCCATCGTCAGCCAGCAACAGGCCGCCTTGCGCAGCAAACTCGCCGCCGGCGAACTCATCAAACAATTTCCCAGCCTAACGATACCGCAACAAACCACGCTGATCGCACCGCAACCGATCAACCACGACTTGCCGTATTGGCGGGCACATGCCCTCGAACACAATCACGAGCTCGGCATGATTCAAGCTGAAAGCCGCGTTCAAAGCCTGCACGCGCAGCGTGCACGTACCGACCGCCTACCGGATCCAACGCTCGGCATTCGCCATTCCAACGAAATGGGCGGCAACGAACGGGTTACCGGGCTGTATCTGACCGTCCCCTTTCCGGGCAGCGCACGCAGCGCACTCGCCGATAGCGCCGAACAACAATCCGGCATAGCAACAGAACGTGCAGAATTCGTCAAACGACGTCTTGAAGACGATATACGCGCCACACACCTGCAAGCGAGCGTCAGTTATGACATCTGGCAACAGGCTCATGCTGCCGGAGAAAATATGCGCCAAAACGCTGAACTCGCCACCCGCGCTTACGGCCTCGGCGAAAACAGCTTGGGCGATACCCTCACCGCACGTCGACTCGCGCTGGAATCCACCCTTGCGGAGAATCTCGCACAACTCGACGCCAACGAAGCCCGCTATCGCCTACTGCTCGACGCGCACGAACTCTGGCCCATCGACGCACATGACGAATCTGAATCTCACGAACACTATTAGCTTGCAAGCCGCGCGAAGGCTCGCTATAATGCGCGCCTTCGTTGCCTAGGCAACACCAAGCGCCCGTAGCTCAGCTGGATAGAGTACTTGGCTACGAACCAAGGGGTCAGGAGTTCGAATCTCTTCGGGCGCGCCATTTTCCTTAAAGAACAGTCGCTTAGAGCATCCCTCTAGGCGACTTTTCTTTTCAGCAAAGTTATTGCGGGACTTTTGCGGGACTCTCCCCCGCAAACCCGATTTGATGCTTCAATTAACTCCTCAAGCTCCGGAGCAGAATAATGCGACGTAATATCGCCATTCTTATGCCCCAACAGCACTTTGCGCGTTTCAAGCGGTACCCCCAGAGCTCGCAATCTTCTGCCATATGTGTGCTTCAAATCATGCACTCTGACGGTTGAAATCCCCGGCATTGCTCTCTCGACAAATGCCTTCAACTCCTTCCCGATTAATAATCCACGCTGCCCTTGCTTCAACAATTCAGCCGGCATAACGCCACCAGTTGCTTCATACAACTTAATAGCAGCCCTAATGCGTGCCTTCTGCCATGCAGAATTGTTCATACTGCTTACCGGTTCATCGCCAAACGTAAAGACGCGTCGAGGATGCGCATTTCGTCTTGTCTCAACGATAGACCTAGCCACATCATTCAAAATGACCAGCCTGTCTTCACCGTTCTTGACACCGGAGCATTGAGTACGCCCTCCAAAATTTGATGGGATCAGAAATACCGTCGTTTTCAACTCCGGCACTTCTATTTCCCAATCCCAACTTAGATGACATACCTCCTGCTCACGCAAGCCGGTGTTGACAGCGAATAAAGCCATTTCAGCAAGATGCTTTGGCAACTCCCGAAAAAGTACACTTTGCTCCTCTACCGATAAAGGATACGGAGCACGTGCGTCGTTTTCAGAGAGCATGGTCAGCAATGGTGGCGTTTCTAACCATGTAAGGCCGTACTCATCACGCCAACGTCGGGCAGCCAAATTCAATATTCTGCGCACCACTCCTAAGGCGTTATTTATGCTCTTAGACTTGATGCCATCCCTTTTTCTGGCTTGGACATAAGCGCTTAAAGTGCCATCATGAATCTTACTTAACGGCAAATCACCGATAAACACATCCAAGGATTGCAATAGGTGCCCGTCAGTAACGATAGACGCCTTATGCAGATTCTCCTGAAGGTATTTTGTTGCAGCCAATCTGAAAGTGCGATCCGGACGAACTCCATATACTGAAGCCTGCCGGATTTCTTCCAAACGTCTTACTAAGTACCTTTCCGCCTCTTCTTCATTGCAAGTGTCACAACTCTCGCAAATTCGGATTCCTCGGACGACTTTGTCGATATGCCACGTACCGCCTGGCCTGTCCGGCCTGCGGTATAACCCCGACATTCTTTTTCCCATTGCACATCTCCTTTCTGGCAGTGTGCGCCGGGCTGGCCGTTGCGTTGCTTATAATCCTCTAACCATGCATCCAGGTCAAATCGGTCATAGCCGATTCCCTGCGTCCCAATCGGTATTGCAACCAGATATGGCTTCACCTCTTTGTTAAACCGATTCCGGTCCATACCAAGGTAAAAAGGCGCATCCTTTGCCCTCAATACTCTTGGCAATAGAATAAATGGGAATTGTCGATCCATAATCAACGTAATTGACAGCCCGAAACTAGACGATGAAATTACCAGTAAATACTGGGTAAATCAGGAATAGATTTCGACGATCAATGCCGAATCGGATTCAGGGGGAACAGGCCGAAGTGCAGAATTGCAAATTTGCAGAGAGTTAATAATTTCCATATCGAAAGCTCCATTCATTACAAAATGTAAAATGGTGATACGAACTCCCGATACTTCATTTTTTTATTGTGTGAGGAATATATGATTTTTTGAAAAACATCACAAGTCTTTAACGCCTCAAGACCGAGTATATATTTTATACTTTAGATACCTACACTTACCAGAACATCGAACGACCTTTCAATCACTAAATTCTGTTCTATCTAGGTGGTAATTTTTCTTCGATCAGAAAATCGCATAAATCGTTCAGCATTCGAAATGCAAATTGACGCTCCTCAGGGGATAGCATGGCAAATTTTTCTCCTAACAGAATCGCGAAATCATCCTTCCTCTCGGAAGCCATACCCACAAGCTGTCCTAAGGAAACATCAAGTTCAACAGAGATTTTTGAAAGCCTTGCGAGTGAGGGTAAATTAGAACCTCGCTCAATTCTGGATACCGTTTCAGTATCCACCCCAATTTTTTCCGCCAATTCGGCTTGAGTCCACCCGAACGATTTTCTACGTCTCGCAATAGCCTCTCCGAGCATTGCGCCGAGTCGCTTCGATTGGCCGTCCGACCTTGTAATAGACATATCTGTATTCCCATTCGCAGAACAACAGATATAGTTGACTTCCAACTCAACTTGTTGAATGATTATATTTGTTGATACTCAACAATTAATGTTGTCACAATGAGTTTATTTAGAAATACACCTATGAAATTCGGTTCAATATTTTTAGCATCCCTACTATTTGCTCCCACGTTGGCCCAAGCCACTTATGAGTCAAATGTAAGTCGTATATATTTCTTCAATCCTGACCCCACTGACATTTCAAACTCGATGGATGCCCTTGAGGCGGCCATGAAGACCAGAAGCTACAATCCGGCCAAACAAGTTGGATTGCTTCCCACTGACCTACCAGAAAAACTTGGGGAACCACAAAACAAAGCGATCAATTTTGGCCCTGCTGCTGTAAATATGCTTAGCTGCGGGACTGATGCATATGTTCAATATTCGACAAACAGCACGACCAACGCAGGAATTATTGGCAATACCAATGATCGGTTCTTTGGCTGCATGTATGTTTCCAAAAAGGGCATTCGACTTGCTGTCGTATTTGAACAGAGCTCATCCACAAATGGCAGTTTGATGGGCATGATGATGGGAGGAATCAAGAAAGTCGCCCGAGGCAACGACAACGAGTATGCAAAAAAATCTTTTGACGAAATCATCGCAAAAGTTCGTGAAAAAGCCCCCAATATATTGATCGAACTTAGAGAAGTTCCAGGCGACGTAACCAGACCAGACGATGAAAAGGTCAAGACAGCCCTAGCCGCATATGACAAGAAAACGGCTGAATCAAAGTCAGGCACAACACCGACATCAGAACATCTTGTATCGGCACCTGCGGTAACGACCAGCCCGCAAACCAATCCAGCCTTAGAGGCGCGTAAGCAACTCACATCATTGGGTCTGACCTACTATTCCCTTGATCAGTTTCATGATGCTGTTCGACGCAAGGATGCCATTGTGGTTGACTTGTTCTTGCAAGCGAAGTCCGTAAGCCCCAAAACCACCAATAAGAAGGGTGAGTCCGCTTTGGACATTGCCAGAAAAACAGGCGATTCCGAAATTCTTGGGATTTTGAACCAGCAAGCCAATCAAGTTAATTAGGTGCAATTGTTCGAAGTGGTATTGTCAATTTCACGAATTACATTGGTGCCCAATAACCCTAAAGCTTCGCGGTTTATTCGGTAGGTCGAATAGGCAAATAAAGTGAGTAAGGTTAGCTGGGGTAAAGGAGAATTTTAAATGGGTAATGAGTTTGGGTATTATGGATTATATGTGATTGCTTTCTTGTATTTAGCAGCATTGATCCACGGACATCTTGCTAAAGAAGGAAAGTCATACAAGGAATATATCGCACAAGATGGAGCCTTGACTGATAGAGGCAATGTGCGTTGTGTGTACTGCGGTTACGGTCGTATGTACATTCATGGCAAATATAAAAGTGACGCCAAATTCCATGACTGCGCAAAGTGCGGCCGAAATCTATATGTCACCTATTAACATCATACATTGTCCTCATTCCCAACTCAGAAAACCTGAACCCTAGCGAATTTTATCGATGATTAGGGGGCAAACGCCCCCCTTAATCAACTTTGCATTGTAGACTGGTGGATTGCCCAGCGTTTATACAGCTCGAGCAGATTTTGTTTTTCGTCCAAAGTCCACGGCTGCCCGTGAACTTTGACATAGACACCCCGGAAGTCATCTAGGCCTACCCTCCGCTCACCCAATGCGACATGCCGACGCAACGACTCATTAAATTCAATTCTGGGCACAATTCCTTTGCGCATCGCCTGAAAGACGTGTCGCCCGATCAAGAACTTCAGCACATTGTCAGCCATGAAACTGACCAACAATATCCCACGGTTATTCGCATCGCCAATGTGTGCCACCATGCGCGCCAGCTCAATCCCAGACTTCCGCGAATTTTCGATTTCCAGGCGGATGCCACGTCCACTGGGCAGCACAAAATATGCGTCCGGACGCTTGGCATGATGCCCGAATACCGGTTCAATTTTTGTGGCCGATAACTGAACATCGTAACCATGCGCCGGCAGGTCTCTCAGTAGCATGATCAGCTCGCTCTGGACATCTAGACGATGTTCCAAATTACCGGCACATTTGGCTGGATTGATATACGGTACACCATGAATTTGACAGGTGGCACGGGAGAGCCCATACAAGATCGCCCGCGGACAATCCAGCCTGGCACACTCAAGCACGCCCGCAGCGGCGAGTTTCTTCATGAATCCGCTCCGCTGTATATTCAGATGCCGTGTTGCGATGGCATCCGTGGTCGCGCCAACCACTTTCAGCAGCTCAATGACGGCGTCCAGCTTGTGATATGCCCTGGTAAACGAGGAACCCGCTTCGGCATTGACGATAGCTGCCCGTGCCCGGGCAGCCACCATATTACGGTCCGGAACATTATCAAAATAGTCGGAAATATGCTGAGGCAGCACGATCGTCTTCGACGCTTGCCCTGCCGCCGATGCCCCGCTAGTGGACACCGGGTAGTCGATATCCGTCATAACTGACTGCTTATCCTTATAACCACCTACTCCACCCGTAACCACGCATTCATTCATTTTCATCTTTCACCTCACCATTCAAATATCAATCCCGCTTGGGGCCAGAGGGTTATCCCTCAGGATAGAATGGCTGTGCAGCAGCTTGTATGATGCCGACCGACGAACACGCCATGCACCGCAAAGCGGCACGAGACAAGCCGCACGGCGGCATCTTGGCGAGTGTCCCTGCGACAGCGGGGATGCGGGGGAGCCGCAAGCGATGGGCAGAATGCGCAGCACGTCTGACCAAACCCGCCCCAGCGGGTGATCGCACAGCGGGGGCGAAGCCCGGCGAGCCGAGCAAGCGCAGCGCGCGAGAACCCCCTTCGGTGGTCGCGACGAAAGGAGCGAGGCGCATGCATGCGCAGGATGAGGCCCACGCCGAATGTCATGCGGCAGCAGGACCAAGCTGCCTCGGGCAGCGCAGCCCTCTGAAGGGGGTTCTCGCGCGCTACGCGCGCGGCTCGCCCAGTACCTCCAGGCATGCGGCCCCTAGGCCGCAATGTATTGACCCAGCGGAACCTGCTCAACTCAAGCCGCTAAAGCATAAGCCTCAGCAGGCGTTTTCATTTTCAGCGATTGATGCGGTCGCCGATTGTTGTAGAACATAATCCAGTCGCCGATTACTC
>JBFLXR010000027.1:0-16925 GCA_040757065.1 Pseudomonadota bacterium | reverse complement strand
GTCTGGCTGCCGGCACCTCTTTCAACGGTCAGGCCATTCTGGGTGCGAACGCCGGTACGCTGACCTTCCAGGTAGGTGCAGGCACGTCTACTAACGATACGATTGCGGTAACTACCACCCGTCTGGATAACCACGCTTCCATTACAGCAGTTGCGGCAGCAAGCGTTTCCACAACTTCCGGCGCGACCGCAGCAATTACGGCTCTGGATACCGCCCTGACTCTGGTAACGACCGAACGCGCCAACTACGGTGCGCTGCAAAACCGTTTCGAAGCGGTGATCAGCAACCTGCAAGTATCGGTGGAAAACCAAACCGCAGCGCGTTCCCGCATCATGGACGCCGACTTTGCCGCAGAAACCGCCTCGATGACCCGTGCGCAGATTCTGCAACAAGCTGGTACCGCCATGCTGGCGCAGGCCAACCAGCTGCCTAACGGCGTGCTGACCCTGCTGCGTTAATCGCTTAAGCAGTCACGACAAGCCCCCTGCCAGCAATGGCAGGGGGCTTTGTTTTGCATGCCGGATTGACTTGCAGAACGGCAGCGGTAGAATGGAACGGCACGCAGCCCCGCCAGTTGGTGGGGTTTCGCGTTTCATGGGAGATGGCGTGCGCGACTTTAATGGTTGATAACTACGTCTAAAATGAGCCAAACATACGACGAATCTTCGTTCAAAGTCCTGCGCGGACTGGAGCCGGTGCGCAAGCGACCGGGAATGTATACCACTACAGAGAACCCCAATCACATTATCGCTGAGGTGATCGACAACGCCAGCGATGAAGCTTTGGCTGGTTACGCCACCAATATTACCGTTACATTGCATGAAGACGGTTCGGTTTCGGTGCAAGACGATGGGCGAGGCATACCGACGGGCATACACCCGGAAGAGGGAAAGTCAGTCGTTGAAGTAGCATATACCGTGTTGCATTCGGGCGGAAAATTCGACAAGGGCAGCGGAAGCGCCTATCAATTTTCCGGGGGGCTGCACGGTGTGGGGGTGGCGGTCACGAACGCCTTGTCGAACAAAGTCGAGGTGATGGTCAAACGCGATGGCGGCGTGTTTTTCGTCCGCTTTCTCAATGGCGAGTCGGAAGCGCCGCTGGCACGTATCGGAGATTGCGGTAAGCGTACTACGGGTACGACGGTACGGGCTTGGCCGGATACGCAATACTTTGATACGCCGCAAATTGCAGTCGGACAGTTAGAGCGCCTACTGCGTAGTAAGGCTGTATTGCTCTCCGGTATTAACCTGAAACTCATTAACGAAAAGACTGGCGAGACCAAAACCTGGTCCTATAAGGACGGTTTGAAATCCTATCTGGAAGAGGAGTTAAACGGGCAGGAATATTTGGCACCGATTTTTATGGGATCGAACCATGCGCGTGCCGACAGCGAGAACTTTGCGGAAGGCGAGGGGGCGGAATGGGCCATCGTCTGGACGCAGGAAGGTGTCGTGGCACGTGAGTCGTACGTGAACCTTATTCCTACCGCGAACGAAGGGACGCATGTTTCCGGTTTTCGCGACGGGGTGTTCAATGCGATTAAAAAATTCGCCGAATTGCATGCCATGATGCCGAAAGGAATTAAATTATCCGCAGAAGATGCATTTTCGCGGGCGAGTTACGTCCTGTCGACCAAGGTGCTTGATCCGCAGTTTCAAGGGCAAACCAAGGATAAGCTCACCTCGCGCGAAGCCATGCGATTGGTGTCGACGATGGTATTCGACCCATTGTTGCTCTGGATGAACGAACACGTCGAATTCGGTCGCGCCATTACAGCATTGGCGATTCGTCAGGCGCAAATTCGCCAGAAGGCCGAAGAGAAGGTCATCGAAAAGAAAAAAGGCTCGTCGGTCGCGGTATTGCCCGGCAAACTAACCGATTGCAGCTCGAAAAATCCGGACGAACGCGAATTGTTCTTGGTCGAGGGCGATTCTGCGGGCGGTTCGGCGAAACAAGGGCGTAACAAGGAATTTCAGGCAATTTTGCCGTTGCGCGGCAAAATCAAAAACACCTTCGAGGTACCGCGCGGACAATTATTCGCCAATGAGGAGGTGCATGACATCTCAGTAGCGATCGGCGTTGACCCGCATGGGCCGGATGACGAGGCCGATTTAAGTGGCCTGCGCTACAAGCAAGGCATTTACATTATGGCGGATGCGGACGTGGACGGCTCGCATATCGCCACTTTGCTGCTGACGCTGTATCACACGCATTTTCCGAAATTGGTAGAAGCGGGTTATGTTCGGATCGTGCTGGCTCCCTTATACAGCGTGACCGTGCCGGCGCATAAAAAGCATCCGGCGCGCAAAATTTACGCTTTGAACGGCGATGAGTTGGCTGCAGTAGAGGAAAGGCTGCGCCGCGAAGGCGTGAGAGAAAGCGCGTGGACGGTATCCCGCTTCAAAGGTTTGGGTGAAATGAATCCGGATCAGTTGTGGGAAACCTGTATGGATCCCTCTACGCGCCGAACATTGCGGGTAGAGATGGAACCGGATCGGAATCATGCAATGCGTGTAATGTCGATGTTGATGGCGAAGGGCGAATCCTCTATGCGCCGTGCCTGGCTCGAATACCACGGCAATGAAGTGGAAGGAGATATTTAATGTCGACCGAGAATCAAACCGATTTGTTCGGCGATGAGCCCTCCGTGACTGTAGAAGAAGTCATCAATGCTGAGGTGGCGGCTGAAACGGCATCCGGCACTATTTCAGCGCAGGTCGAGTTTTCTCCGCTCCCCCCCTTGCCGGAAGGCGATGCGATTCTACTGACGCAATTTTCCGAACGCGCCTATCTGGAATACGCGATGTCGGTGGTTAAAGGGCGCGCCTTGCCTGAGTTGGCAGACGGTCAGAAGCCGGTACAGCGCCGCATTCTGTACGCCATGCGGGAAATGGGGCTGTCCCACGATAAGAAGCATGTGAAATCTGCGCGCGTGGTCGGCGATGTGCTGGGTAAGTTTCATCCGCACGGCGATAGTTCTGCCTACGAGGCAATGGTACGCATGGCTCAGAGCTTTTCGCTGCGCTACCCATTGATGGACGGACAGGGCAATTTCGGTTCGCGCGACGGCGATAATGCGGCGGCCATGCGGTATACCGAAATCCGGTTATCCCCGATTGCGGAACTTTTGCTGGCCGAAATCGACATGGATACGGTTGCGTTTGGGCCGAACTATGACGGTGCCTTTAAAGAGCCGAAATTGTTGCCGGCCCGGTTGCCGTTCGTGTTACTAAATGGCGCGTCTGGCATTGCTGTCGGCATGGCAACGGAAATTCCTTCGCACAATTTGCGCGAAGTGGCTGCCGCGGCTGCACTAACGATTCGTCAACCCGACTGCTCCAACGACGCCATACTCGATTGCGTTACCGGCCCGGATTTACCTGGCGGTGCACAGATTATTTCTTCGCATGAGGAAATTCGTGCAGCCTATTGCACAGGTTACGGGAAATTGCGCATCCGTGCGCGCTGGACGGTAGAAGAACTGGCGCGCGGCCAGTGGCGCGTCATTATTGGCGAATTGCCACATGGCGTGTCGGCACGCACCGTGCTGGAAGAGATCGAGGCACTGACAAACCCCAAAGTCAAAGCGGGTAAAAAGACTTTATCGCAAGATCAGGCCGACGACAAAAATCTGGTGCTGTCGGTGTTGGAAAGCGTGGTGGACGAATCGGACAAGAGTACGCCTGTGCGCTTGGTGCTGGAGCCGCGTTCCAGCCGGGTCTCGGTTGATGATTTGATGGCCGTGATGCTGGCGAAGACCTCGCTGGAAGTCAATCTGTCGATCAACATGGTCATGCTGGGGCTGGACGGACGGCCTCGTCAAAAAGGGCTGACGGAAATCATCCGCGAATGGGCCGCATTCCGTATTGAGACGATTAAACGCCGTACCGCCTTCCGGCTGTCGCAGGTCAATGACCGGCTGCACATCCTGCAGGGTCGCATGGTGGTGTTCCTGAATCTGGATGAGGTGATTCGTATCATCCGCGAATCAGACGATCCGAAAGCCGCACTGATGGAACGCTTCGGCTTGTCCGAACGCCAAACCGAGGACATTCTCGAAATCCGTTTGCGCCAGTTGGCGCGAATGGAAGGCATCAAAATCGAAACTGAAATCGCGCAGCTTGAAAAGGAAAAGAAAAAGCTGGAGCGTTTGCTCGGTTCGGAGAACGCTTTGCGCGAGCAGGCCGCAAAAGAAGTAGAAGAAGATGCAGAGAAATACGGCGATGCGCGCAGGACAGTTGTTTGTCCGGCTGAAAAAGTGACCGCAGCAGCCGTAACCGCACAGAAAAAAATCTCGAACGATCCGGTTACTGTCATTGTTTCTCAGCGCCATTGGGTGCGTACGCGCCAAGGACACGGGTTGGATTTGTCCGGCTTGCCGTTCAAAGAGGGCGACAAGCTCCTGACTGCCTTCGAGTGTCGGTTGAGCGACCAGTGCATCGTACTGGCAGAATCCGGGCGGGTAATCAATGTGCCGGTATCCGATTTGCCTTCCGGGCGCGGCGACGGCGTGCCGATCGCCTCGTTAATCGACCTTTCCGGCAGCAAGATCGCACAGATAGTCTGCGGAAACGAAGAGAGCAGGGTGCTGATCGCCACTTCGGGCGGTTACGGCTTTACATGTCAGATTAAAGACATGATGGGTCGGAACAAGGCGGGTAAGCAATTCATTACTGTGGATGGCGCTGCCATTCTGACGCCCGTGGTGTACCGGCAAGAGGACGCTGTACTGTGGGCGCTTTCCAGTGCGGGGCGCATGCTGGGATTCCCCATCGAAGAAATGAAAGCATTGTCCGGCGGCGGCAAGGGCGTCATCATTATGGGCTTTGCAGAAGAGCAGGAGGCGCTGGCGCAAGTGGCTGTTGTACCGATTGCGGCGGAACTGCCAGCCGTGACCAATACCGGCCGGGATATCCTGTTAGGTCAGGACAAGCTGACTAAGGCGCTTGGCAAGCGCGCGAAAGTCGGTAAGTTGCTCGACATTAAGGGCAAGGTCGCCAAACTGGCAATTTAACCTGTCAGTGTGGCAGACCGTTCAGCATTAAAAGACGAAACTTCCCGTCTGCGTCTTGGCGGAGATGGGTAAGTTTTGCATTTTCCGGGCCGGGCAGCGCCTCGCGAGGGATGCCGAGCAATTTGCTCAGCAGCAGACCGCCGGAATGGTAATGCGCCACAATCAAAATCGTTTTTCCACTGCTGAAATAATCGCTTCTCAGCAGGCGATAGGCTTCTTCGACTTGTGCAACGCCATCGGCATAACTCCGATTACTGTAATGCATGGCCGATGCAGCATTGCGGAAGTTGAAATACGGCGCGGCATCCGCCTCCAAAATGATTGCCTTGCCTTTTTGCAGCAAGCCGCCTGTCGCTTGCCGGTCTTCCTGCCAGCAGCATTCAGTCAATTCGGGCCAGATTGCAGCGGTTAACTGCTGCTGTTTTAAATAGGGCAGGATGGTATATAACGTCCGCTCGGTAGGACTTACCAGAATGGCATCGAAATGCAGATCGCGAAGAGTTTCGGTCAATTCGGCAATTTGGCGTTCCCCGTCTTCAGAAAAACTGCCGCTGGATTGTTTGTTATGCTGCCCGGAAGCATTGGCAACAGTTTGTGCATGACGCACGAAATATATATCCAGCCCGCCGCCCCAAGCTGTTCCGAGTGCGAACAACAATATAAGCGGCAAGAAAAACAAACGCAGAAATGGGGAGCGAAAAGACAAGCCGGCCTCCTGAATGCAAAAAGCGCATAGAACATATGCGCTAACTGCTGATGATGGTGGGCGGTACTGGGATCGAACCAGTGGCCCCTGCCGTGTGAAGGCAGTGCTCTACCGCTGAGCTAACCGCCCAATCGAGGGCGCGAATTAAACCACAACCCACGCATATGGTCAAATGTTTGTCGCAATGCGGGGCAGGTGGCGTAAAATGCTGGTTTTTGAACCTGTATCCGAAATTATGACTGTTCGTACTCGTTTTGCCCCCAGCCCCACGGGTTATCTTCATATCGGCGGTGCCCGTACCGCACTATTTTCTTGGGCATATGCCCGCAAGCACAGCGGCACGTTTATTTTGCGTATCGAAGATACCGATGTGGAACGCTCGACGCCTGCGGCGGTGCAGGCCATTCTGGACGGAATGAGCTGGCTGGATCTGCAGTACGACGAAGGTCCGTTTTACCAAATGCAGCGCATGGATCGCTATAAGGAAGTTATTCAGCAGATGCTGGATCAGGGCAAAGCCTATTATTGCTATACGACGCCTGAGGAACTGGATGCGATGCGCGAAGCCATGCGCGAACGCGGGGAGAAACCTCGCTATGACGGTCGCTGGCGCCCGGAGCCCGGTAAAGTTTTGCCGGCGGTTCCTGAGGGTGTTAAACCTGTCGTGCGCTTCAAAAATCCGACTGAGGGTACAGTCGGCTGGACCGATCAGGTTAAAGGGTATATCGAGTTTCAGAATAGCGAACTGGACGATTTGATTATCGCCCGCGCAGACGGTACGCCGACTTATAACTTTTGCGTGGTGGTAGACGACTGGGATATGCGTATTACCCATGTGATTCGCGGCGACGACCATGTGAACAATACGCCCCGGCAGATCAACATCCTGAAAGCACTAGATGCGACATTGCCGCAATACGCGCATCTTTCCATGATTCTGGGTGACGACGGTCAGAAACTCTCCAAGCGGCACGGAGCGGTCAGCGTTATGCAGTATGACGAAGACGGCTATCTGCCGGAAGCAGTCATCAATTATCTGGCGCGGTTGGGTTGGTCGCACGGCGACGACGAGATTTTTTCTGTCGAGCAATTCTGCGCATGGTTCGATCTTGATCACATTACGCCGTCTGCTGCGCAATTCAACACCGAGAAACTGAACTGGCTCAACCAGCATTACCTGAAGCAAGCCGACGATGCCCGTCTGGCCGCTCTGGTGCGGCAACGGTTGGAGCAACGCAATATTGTCGTAACCGACACCCCGGCGTTGGAACAGGTAGTCGCGCTTTATAAAGGTCGTGTGAACAACCTCAACCAACTGACGGACGAAGCGGAAGTGTTTTATATGGAAGTTCATCCGGCGCAATCGTTGCTGGATGAACATTTGACACCGGAAGCATTGCCCGCGCTGCGCGAATTGCATACCGGATTAGCGACAACGGAATGGAACGCACCCGCCATCGGTGCGCTGATTAAGTCTGTCATCGGTACGCACGGATTGAAAATGCCCAAACTGGCGATGCCGCTACGCGTGATGCTGGTAGGGCAGACCCACACCCCCTCTGTGGACGCTGTCGTGGCCTTGTTTTCACGCGAAACCGTACTTGCACGCATCGACATGCAATTAACAGAAAAATCCGCCTGATCCGCTTTACAAGGCGGGTTCCGATGTCTATAATGCGCGCTCTTTTGGGGGGGTATAGCTCAGCTGGGAGAGCGCTTGCATGGCATGCAAGAGGTCAGCGGTTCGATCCCGCTTACCTCCACCAAGAGAACGTAGTCCTACGTCCCCATCGTCTAGAGGCCTAGGACATCGCCCTTTCACGGCGGTAACGGGGGTTCGAATCCCCCTGGGGACGCCACTCTGGGTTAAAAGTGGGCACTGATTCTTTACCACTTTTCATCTGACTCAGAGTTTCGGCAAGTGCAGCATAACTACCACTGATAGTTGCAGCTTCATTTTCCACGACAACATTGTTCACCAACAGATGCAGCCAGCTTTTTGCCAACGCCATATCTGGTGACATAAGTTTCTTTCTTAATGCTGCACCAAACAAATCGACTTGGCTTGGTTTCAAATATTCCACTTCAGGCAATTTGTTTTCCTGTTTGATCCCAATCTGTTCAGCGAGCAGGGCTTGCCTAGCATGTTTAATTTCCTGAATACGTTTGGAAGTCACTTCATCCAGCTCGAATATTCCCTTTTCAACTCCCTCCAGGAGACGGTGCTGACGCTCCTCAAGCTGTTTTAACTGACGGGAATTTTCATTCAGACGCTCTTGACGGTTGTCATGCACTGAGCGGAGAGTCAGTCGCAGCTTGGACATTAAGTCCTGTAAGCGTGCTGGGCTGAAGATTTTTTCAGCGAGAGCACTGAGTACGATTTCGTCCATTGTTTGCATCGGCAAGTTTTTGCTAGTGCAAGTGTGGTTGCCTTTCGCATGGCGGTTCTGACACTTGTAATATTTATATTGACCACTTTTACCGGTAGTTTGCACCATAGAACCACCACAAATACCGCACTTTAACAAGCCGGTTAGTAAAACCGGCGAGTTGACGATTCTCGGGCAGATGTTTTTTGAAGAGCGCGCTTCGCGTTTTTTACGTACCTCCTCAAAAATCTCTGGAGTAATGATTGCTGGAATAGGGGTGTGTATCCACTCCGACTCGGGGCGCTTGATTTTCTTTTTATTGTCCGTCACGTTGAAGAGCAGCACACCCATGTAGGTGGTTTCCGAAAGAATTTGCTGCACTTTCTGCATGCGCCAAGGTTTACCGCGCATCAATAGACCGGTGGTTGTCAGATACTTTGCAATTTCTTTGCAGCCCATCGGCCGACCATTAAAACCCTCCCGATAGTATCGGTATATTGCTCGAACCACAGCGGCTTCAGTATCATCGATTTCAAGTTTTTTACGCTTGCGTCCCCGATTATTGGCTTGATCTGTATCTAAAACCCTGTAACCAAATGGGGGACGTGAGCCGTTGAAATAACCCTGTCGAGCATTCTCGCGCATAGCTCGCGAGGTGTGTTTGCTGTTCTCGCGGGACTGATGTTCGTCCAGCATGGTGATCATCTGGCGCAACAGTAAGCCCTCATCGCTATCCGCATTTTCCTGAGTGACCGAGATAATTTTTACTTGGTTTTTGAGTAGCTTTCTCTCATACCAACCAAAGTCGACGGAATCCCGAAAAAACCGCGACAATGAATGCACCACGATGGCATCGTACGGATTCGGTTTTTGCAGGGCTTCGTCCATCATTTGCTGGAACACAGGGCGCTTATCGTTGGTGGCAGATGCACCCGGTTCGTTATAGCGTGCCACGATAACATGACCGTGCTGTGTAGCCCATGCCACCATTTGGCGGATTTGATCCGGCAAGGACAGATCATTTTCCGCTTGCCGGGCTGTTGATACTCGGGAATAAATAGCAACGCGCATACTACCTCCTGCGAGTGTTTCGAAGTGAATATCCAAATAGGGGTATTGCTAACGGGAGCTGTCAGCAAATATTTATGAAGGTCAGTTTATACATTTTTTTTCGTTAAATCATCTCTGATCTCCATGAATGTTAGTTACCTGACTCTGCCTCTGCATGGCAATTTCAAGCCTTTGCATTTCTGCGAGAATTTCCGGCAACAGAGACCGCAATAGTGCCACTTCGGTGTCACATATCTCGTCCACGCAAGGTTTAAATTCCAGCCGAGCAGCGGGGGTGAGTGTGTTAGACGAGGGCATGGCGACCGCAAGCTATTCTTGACGTGATTGAACCAGTACTTGTTCAGGACTCAACCCGACAACTTTCAGGCGACGAATGTAGTACAGCTTCTTGGGTGGTACGGGCGCATCTCGACGGTTTGCGCGCTTGACTTCGCTGCGATACAACGCGGTTATCTTGCCGATTTGGCTGCGGATACCGCCGAATCCGGGTGAACTCCATAGTCGGTACAGTAAACTGTGCATGGCAGATGATGAGCCTGTACGAACCGTATCAATAACGGAATGACGCCAATCTTCGTATTTTTGTGTGCTCATACGCCACGTCCAGCGGGTCAAAGACGAGGCTTCTTTGCCGACGGTTCGCTGAGAAACGTTTTTATTACTAGGCTTGGGTAGGCGCACAAGATCAAAGCCGTCGATCTGTAGGCGTGATTCAGGATTCAGTGCGTCACGCAGTTGCTCGTTTGCGTGCGCTGGATGTTCGCCAGCAGATTTGGGGGTGACAAGCAACCACCAGTAAATCACCCGGTCTGCCTGCCGATACCACATCACCAAAACCGCATTTCCGAGATGCTGGCGTTTGTGTCGCGCCCGAATGTTTCGATCAGCATCAATGTAGTACAGTAATTTGAATTTTCTGATCAGATTGACGCACTTTTCCGGGGAAACGGCACCGCAACAGTATTCACTATAACCATGGCATACATGGTCAGCGATCCGTTGCATCGCAAGTGTACGGCTAGTCAAAATCAATTGTTGCTTATCCATTTCGATCTCCTATATTGCATGACCGAAATTTATTTTCTTTTACTCAACATTGGGTTACGATTGTTACCGAATGCCCTGCATGAATTCGAAAATATTGGTAACAATGCGCGACGAAGATACTGACAAAGTGGCTCAAAGAGCAAAAACCAAGGCGATTCTCAATGAGATCAAGGGCTGTTCATGTCAAAACTGGGTCGATTTGTTTAAGTCATTTGACGAAACTGTGTTGGGTTATATCAGTAGCTACGACCGACTGCGACAGCTAGGTTCTGGCGCTAGAGCACTCTCCACTGAGGCGCTTGCCTGTGTGGCGCGTTTTGCTATTTCCAAAGGCTGGGCAGGTGAGCTATGCGAATTTGCTGCACTCTACGTTCCGCCAAGCAAAGATGAAATTGCTGAGCTGCAGCGAAAACGTCGACATCGCGAATATTTGGATCAAGATCCTATAGAACGGATCATTCGCGGACCTATGAAAATGGCATTGGCAGAGCAGCGAAGGGCTGTTGCAAACCTGACGCAGGCATTATCGGAAATGTCGCCTGCAGGTTACAGCCATGCCGCAACCTTATATATGGTGTATGCATGGCTCATGCAAAATCCACCTAACAATCAACGTGGAAAACGTCAGCGACCTATTGTACTTGCGCGCTCAGAACATCAAAAAAGCCATTTCAATGAGATGTTCTTCCCAGATGACTTGCCCGTAAATCTACTTCTTGCGGAGCACAATGAGCCGTGCCCATATACAATCAGCTGCAAAGTTACACCGATATGGGAAAGTTTTAATGCCGTCATTGCCGACGTGGCGAGTCGACAGCCCGATCATGCGGCTTCAGATGGTTATGTGGATGGCGCTGGATCGGGTATCGCAGAAGCAGAGTAGGTGAGAAGCCCTGCTTTTCAGTGAAAAGCAGGGCTTGGTACTGCTATGCCGCAAGTGCGGCGTGGATTCAACCAAGTGGTTGATACCCATTCTGCGGTTTCCCGCGATATGGGATAAAGCAATTGCTTTTCCCTGGCATAGCACCCCGAGCGGCACAGAAGCCT
This sequence comes from Pseudomonadota bacterium, assembly GCA_040757065.1. Lineage (GTDB taxonomy): Bacteria > Pseudomonadota > Gammaproteobacteria > Burkholderiales > Gallionellaceae > JBFLXR01. The sequence goes on along the minus strand of JBFLXR010000027.1, from coordinate 5,671 downwards.
TCAACTGACGCAGCACAAAATTTCTCGGTTTCGCGCTGCCGTTATGGTTGCTGCTACCGATTTAAGCATCGGTTTACTTCCATATCGCCTTTATCGCTTATGCGATCACCTTGCCATTGGTGCGGCTCGCCTCGCTTATGCTCAGCAGGCATTCGATATCAATTGTGCCCGACCTGCCAGCCAGACACCCCATCTGTCGCCGTTGGTGAAACCCCTGCCAAGGGGTAAGGAGCAAGTGCCACCTTGCTTCATCCTAACCAACGCTCCGGCATCACCCGGTTTCAAACACACATTACGACTGCGTCAGGTTTTCGCTCTTCAGACAAATAGCCAGTCTGCCTTCCAAGTTTTCCTGTCATGGCGCGGTACATTGCCCGCCATGGCCTACTCTCCTGATCTGCCCCTCCATAAACCGCATCGCTGCAGTACCTGTACCACGAAGCCTTGCCTAGGCTTCCAGGCTGGAGGTTTCCATCTTAGTTCTCATCGGCAAATGTTTAGCATGCCGGCTCAAGTTCGATCATTCATCTATGGGATCATCCCATCGACCCCTACAGCGTATTGCTGCAGCAGGCTATCAGGAGGCCGAGATTCCAAAGCGCCTTCCCTACCTCAATCGACTCTCTTCACCGCTGGCTTGCTGTCCCTGCGGAACAGCACATGCACCTTTCGGCCTACACACCATTGCTGGTTTTCGTCACATCCCCAAGGGCACCTTAAAGGTGCCTCGTACTACCTTAAGCTATCCAGCAATCCGTTCGGCTTGCGCCGACCGGACTGACCGCGCCAGTTCTCCCTTGCGGTCCTGTCATCTTGCGATGACCTCAGCAGCCCAATAGTGGTCAACCTTGCCTACCCTTGCGGGCAGTCTCGGCGGCGGATTGGTTACCGCTCCAATGGAACAGGGTTTCTCGTTTCACGCTCAAAGGAGCGATCCCCAATTGGCCCGTTTCGATGTCGCCCAATCTCCCACTCCGCAAGACAGAGTGAGGAATGAAGTCGAAGGAGGGGTTTCACCCCCAGCGCTCCGTTGCAGCCGCACCAGCACGATTAGGTGCATGCGGCTACCGCAGTCTCCATGGATTGGCGATCCATGGTCGAGCCGTCCGGCTCTGTGTGTTGTCGCGTTAGGGGTGGCAGCCCCCAATAAATTCAGGGGGTGGCAACCCGTAGCGATGATGTCATCATAATCAACGGGTTGCTGATTTTGCAAGCAAAAGGAATCTCTTTTAATTGCTGCTCGCAAAGCGAGCATGTATTGCTTCTGAAGCCGCGCCGTTGCTGGCGCGGCTTTTATTCGTGCACACAGCACTTCAACACAGATTTTGCCTGTCACCAAAATTTAGCCGTCTCGTTGCCCAAAAATCTTACAAGCGCCTGCAAAGCCATTCTCTGTTAGTCAGCAATGGGTTCGCCTCCAGCGATACGTACAGAACGCTACGCCCAGCCTTTTAAAGTAACCGTCTGAGATTTTCCGGATTCGGGCATTCCACATCAGGCGGGTACACCAGTTTGCCATTTCCCTATGGCAGCAAGCCGACCACCCTGGCGCCAGCCAGGCTATCCGCTGGCGCGGCCTAGCAAAAAGTCACGCCAACCGCTGGTGCGGACACTACCGTTTTGTCATGCCTTTTGCCGCCCGCGCTTTCCAGCGGATGCAAAGCACGCCTGCCTGTCGCCGTATGGCGAGGTGGCGCGGTTGCCGCCGACTAAGGAAAATCATGGCAAAAATTATTTGGCTAGTTCTCGCACTTTGGTGCGGGGAGGAAGTGCCCGAGCTCGAAACTGAAAAAATCCATCTCAGACCGGCGGTTACAACCAAAAAATAACTCTCGGGAAATGGGTTTACTAACTGTTGCACAAGCAGCATAAAGCTCATCGCGCGGAAAGGATAGGGGGAAACAGCAGCGGCTCGAACAGAAAGCCGTCGTGTATATGAGGGCGGATTCAAGGATGAAGTGCAATTTTGAGTAACACCGGTTGGGTGGGCTTGATGCGGTAGCATCCATGCCTTTTTGACCGGGCCCAGCCATCGTTGAGGAACGCAGCCGGATCGGCGATTGGGAAGCCGACACGATCATCGGCAAGAGCCACAAACAGGCCATCGTCAGTCTAGTCGAGCGCAAGTCAGGCTACACGCTGATCCGCAAGGTAAAGCGCAAGACCGCGCAGGCCGTCAGAAGGGCCGCCGTCTCACTCCTCAGGCCGCACCAGGACAAGGTACATACGCTAACCTCGGACAACGGCAAGGAGTTCTCCCAGCACGAACAGATCGCCAGGAGTTTGAAGGCCGACTTCTACTTCGCCCATCCTTACGCCTCTTGGGAGCGTGGAACGAACGAGAATACGAACGGACTGATTCGGCAGTACTTCCCCAAGAGCAGGGACTTTACCTCCATCACCCAACAGGAGATTGACCACGCGATGCAACGATTGAACAACCGACCAAGAAAACGACTTGGATACCAGACTCCAGCTCAGGTATTCTTCAAGTCAGGCGTTGCACTTCAAAGTTGAACCCGCGGAGTGATAAAACTAACGTTTGCAGAAATAATTGGTTCCAGCTGTGATGCAACCTGCCTAATATTCGCCCTGACCTTCGACAGAGAGCAAAACATGCGGCAATGGTCTCAAAGGGCATGGGATAGGCGGGTTGATAGCGCAATAATTATGCAACATGTATATATTATTATCAATGCTTCTTATGGCATATGGTCAACTCACTTTTCAACCAAGTGCTGATTGTTTTCTAAATATATAGACTCGAATGCAAGAGATTGATTATCAAAATGACCTTGTCTTCGTTACGAAGACTGACACAAGGGGGGGTGATCACTTATGCAAATGACGCATTTGTGGAGATAAGTGGGTATTCTCGTGGGGAGTTGATTGGCCAACATCATAACATAGTCAGGCATAGGGATATGCCCAAGTGGGCCTTCGCGGATTTGTGGCAAACCGTTAAATCCGGGCATCCATGGCGTGGCATCGTAAAGAATCGAACTAAGTCAGGTACCTATTATTGGGTACTTGCCACAGTTTCTCCAGTCATTAGCAATAATCAGATTGTTGGTTACATGTCGCTGAGGCGCAAGCCTACACGAGAGGAGGTCGTGCAAGCCGAGGCATTATATAGGCTTCCAGAGATTCATTCCTCACTGTTGATGATTCTAATGCAGCGATTGCAGAGTCTGACCTTAAAAGCAAAGCTGCATCTGACTGTGCAGGGGGTTATGCTGGTCATCCTCGTAGTGGTTTGTCTATTCATGTCCAGTGCAATGAAGACCATTATGGTTGAGGATGCGCAAAACCGTGCTAGTGCAGTTGCGAATCAGGTGATTGACAGTGCGAATATGCTGATGCTGACAGGCTCAATTAATTCAGTCGAGGATAGAAGGTTGATGATCAGCAAAATTATTGCTGGTAGTCATATTCAGTCCTTGCGATTAATGAGAACGGATCAGGTGGTGAAGCAGTACGGAAACGGATTGCCTGAAGAGAAAATTGAATCTGAATTACATCAACAGGTGGTTAGTAGCAAGCAGCCATACTATGCACTCGAGTGGACAAATGGCAAACCACAGTTTCATGCTGTGACACCATACCTGGCAACCAGTCAGTTTCATGGTACAAATTGTTTGTCTTGCCATCAAGTTAATGAGGGAAGTGTCAATGGTCTATCGGACGTAACAATTGATCTAACCGATGATTTTGCTAATTATTACCATGTGTTATTCCAACTGATAACCTTAGTCCTGATGATTCAGGCTGCACTTTACTTACTAATTCAGTTGGCTATAAAGCGATTTGTTGCTTCTCCTGTAAATAAAATTTCGGATAGCCTGAATCAACTTGTAAACGGAGATGTGCGAGGGCAAATCGATATATCCAGACGTGATGAACTGGGCAAGGTGATGTGTGCATTGCAAACTTGCATGGTCTATTTGGGATCGTGCTTTGATCGTATTACTACAGTTTCCAGGAAGTTGCATCAAGCCAATCAGTTGTCCGTCTCGGTCGCTAGTATTGCGAATGCCACACAGGCTCAATCTGAGGCCGCATCAAATATTGCTGCAGCCGTCGAAGAAATGACTGTTAGTGTCGATCAGATTGCTGAAAATTTCAGTGAGGTTAGGCGAATCTCGGAGCATTCAAGGAATGCTGCCAATAACGGCGAGATTGCAGTAAAAAAAGTTGTTACTGAAATGTCGAGGATTAACGTTGCCGTAAATGAAGCCGCTGAGAAAGTGGACTTGTTGGGGGTAAAAACCGGGCAGATTACAGGTATCGTTAAGACGATTCGTGAGATTGCTGACCAAACTAATTTGTTAGCGCTAAATGCAGCAATTGAGGCGGCTCGTGCTGGTGAGTCAGGTCGAGGCTTTGCGGTGGTGGCAGATGAAGTAAGGCAGTTGGCAGGGAAAACTAGTGCCGCCACAAAAGATATCTCAATTGTAGTTGGTGAGATCGGGCTGGGAACTACTGTTGCGGTTAGCAAAATGAAGCTGACAGTAGATATGGTAAATGAAGGCACCTTGCTCGCTGAGAAAACTGGAAATGCCATGGAGGAAATTAACGCTGGTACGTTGAATGTTTTGCGGGGTGTAGAAGACACAATGACCACTTTGCAAGAGCAGCGTGCAGCGAGTCGAGAAATTGCCATCAATGTCGAGCGTGTTGCGCAAATGTCTGAGCAGAACAGTTTGGCATTGAAGTCTGTTTCTTCAACCGCCGAGTGTTTGCGTGATCAAGTTATAGAGCTTGATAGGTCAATTGAGCAGTTTAAGATATGAGTTCCAAATTGACTAAGCTTCGCGTTTGTTTCCGTAAATTTTTTTTGGTATGGGAACGTGTCGGAGTGCAGTGGCGATTGCATTTATTGATTCAGGTTTTCCTCGCGATATTTTTTCTTTGGACACAATACTGGATTGTTAATCAGTCTGATCAAAATGGAATTGATGATATCAAAGATCAGGCTCGTCAGACTGCTGATGGATTGATCAACGGTCTGAACCTTTTGATGGTGACAGGAAGAATTTCTGATCACGCAAGCCGGGAACTGCTAATTCAGAAAATGTCCATGTCGGAGAATGTAAAGAAGTTGCGAATCATTCGATCCGATCAGGTCAATGCTCAATACGGCATAGGACTGCCAAGTGAACAGCAACGTGATGACAATATTGTGTCCGTTTTGAATACTGGGCAGCAGATGTTTATTCGTGAGTCTGATCCAAGCGGATCATCAACTCTACGTGCAATTATCCCCTTCGTCGCCAGTGAAAACTTTCGTGGTACAAACTGCTTAAGTTGTCATGATGTAAAGTCTGGAAGTGTGAATGGGGTTGCGGATATATATTTCGACTTGACCCGTCACGATGCGAGCATTGTAGAGATTCGTGAGCGCATGTGGACAGAGATTTTGTTCTTTCAAATATTGTTGTCCCTTCCGACGTCCCCCCGTTTTTCAGTAGCACGGGGCTTTAGAGTCCGTGGGTAATATAACCGATTTTCCTGCCAGTTGTGCTGCGTACGCCGAGGGCGTCAGCCCCCCCAGCGATCTCTTCGGTCGCTCTTCGTTGTATTCCCGCCGCCAAGCCTCGATCACTACTCTGGCGTGCGCCAGGCTGACGAACCAGTACTCATTCAGGCATTCATCCCGGAATCGGCCGTT
>JBFLXR010000026.1:0-21670 GCA_040757065.1 Pseudomonadota bacterium | reverse complement strand
ATTATCTCAACAACCAACGCGCTCTTACGCTTGGCCGTCCACCGTTTGATTTCCTCTTCCATTACCGTGCTCACGTTGTCTCCTTTCGAGTTTATCACCTGAGCAGGTTTTCACTGGGTCAATACATTCTTCTGTAAAGTCCATAGTCAGCCCCTTCTTATTTATAGCTAATTTTTTTGCATTAAACTTCATCATTAGTTTAGCTTTTGTGTGTTGAGTTGGCAACTGCATGAAAAAGGCAACCAAGAGGTTGCCTTTGGGTTTTACATTGGCATTTGTTGCTTAGCTTAAAGCTTTCCCAATCCGTTCCAGCGCTTTTTCGAGGTTGCCCATGGAGGTGGCGAAGGAGAGGCGGATGTAGCCGTCGCTGCCGAAGGCGGAGCCGGGGACAACGGCGACTTCTGCGTGTTCGAGCAGGTATTCGGAGAGGGCGACGTCGGTGGCTTCTTTAATCGCGCCTTTGGCATGCATGGCGGCGATGGCTTCGCGGGCGTCCGGGAAGGCGTAGAAGGCGCCGCCGCTGCGGACGCATTTCAGGCCGGGGATTTTGTTGAGGGTATCCACCACGTAGACATGCCGTTCGCGGAAGGCTTTGAGCATGGGGGCAATGCAGCCTTGGTCGCCGTTCAGGGCGGCTTCGGCGGCAACTTGCGAGATGGAGGTGGGGTTGGAGGTGCTTTGCGACTGGACGTTTTCCATCGCGGTGATGATGTATTCGGGGCCTGCGGCGTAGCCGATGCGCCAGCCGGTCATGGCATAGGCTTTAGAGACGCCGTTCAGTACCATGGTGCGCGGGTAGAGGTCGGGGCAGGCATTCAGAATGTTGACGAATTTTTCATCGGTGAGGGCGATATGTTCATACATGTCATCGGTGGCGATGAGGATATTGGGGTGCTTGCGCAGTACGTCGCCCAGCGCTTTGAGTTCGTCCAGCGAGTAGACTGCGCCGGAGGGGTTGCTGGGGCTGTTGATGACGACCATCTTGGTTTTGGCGGTGATGGCGGCTTCGAGCTGCGCCGGGGTCATCTTGAACCCTTGTTCGATACCGGCCTGCACGATGACGGGTTTGCCTTCGGCGATGATGACGATGTCGGGATAAGAAACCCAGAATGGAGCCGGGATGATGACTTCGTCGCCGGGGTTGATGACGGCCAGCGCGAGGTTGAAGAAGCTTTGTTTGCCGCCGCAGGAAACCAGAATTTGCTTAGCAGTGTAGTCGAGGCCGTTGTCGCGCTTGAGCTTGCCGATGACGGCGTTTTTCAGCGAAGGGGTGCCGCCGACTGCGGTATAGCGGGTGAAGCCTTTGTTGATGGCATCGATCGCGGCATCTTTAATGTGCTGCGGGGTGTCGAAATCCGGTTCGCCTGCGCCGAGGCCGATGATGTCTTTGCCTTCCGCTTTCAGCTTGGCTGCGCGGGCGGTAACGGCGAGCGTGGGGGAGGGTTTGATGGCTTGTACGCGTTTAGAGAGTTCCAAGATGGCTTCCTTATGCTTATGGGCTGGCGCGGTGTGTCGCGTGTTAAAATCTAAGCTCGTTATTTGGCGAAAATTATACCGTGATTCAGACGTTTCCCAATAGTCCCTATCGCTTGCATTTGCCTTTTGAGCCGTCGGGCGATCAGCCGGCTGCGATTGCGTTGTTAACAGAGGGCATCGAGGCGGGGTTGTCGTTCCAGACTTTGCTGGGGGTGACCGGCTCGGGCAAGACTTTTACGATGGCGAATGTGATTGCGCGCACGGGGCGTCCGGCCATTATTATGGCGCCGAACAAGACGCTGGCTGCGCAGTTGTATGCCGAGATGCGGGAGTTTTTTCCCGAGAATGCGGTGGAGTATTTCGTTTCGTATTACGACTACTATCAGCCGGAAGCATATGTACCGTCGCGCGATGTGTTCATCGAGAAGGATTCGAGCATTAACGAACATATCGAGCAGATGCGGTTGTCGGCAACGAAGTCGTTGCTGGAGCGGCAGGATGCGGTGATCGTGGCGACGGTGTCTTCGATTTACGGTATCGGTGATCCGGTGGATTATCACGGGATGATTTTGCATTTGCGGCAGGATGAGAAGATGCCGCAGCGCGATGTGATTAAACGTCTGACCGAGATGCAGTACGAGCGCAATGAGCTGGACTTTCATCGTGGGACGTTCCGTGTGCGCGGCGATGTGATCGATATTTTTCCGGCCGAAAACAGCGAACATGCCCTGCGTCTGACGTTGTTTGACGACGAGGTGGAGGGTCTGGCGCTGTTCGATCCGCTCACCGGACACATTTTAAGCCGTGTGCCGCGCTACACGGTGTATCCGTCCAGCCATTATGTGACACCGCGCGAAACGACGCTGCGTGCTATCGAGACCATTAAGGCGGAGCTGGTGGAGCGGCTGCGCTTTTTCCAGAGCGAGAATAAGTTGGTGGAGGCGCAACGCATCGAGCAGCGGACGCGGCACGATCTGGAAATGCTGAACGAGCTGGGGTTCTGCAAGGGCATCGAGAACTATTCGCGCCATCTTTCCGGTCGCCGTCCTGGCGACGCTCCGCCGACGCTGATGGATTATCTGCCGCCGGAAGCGCTGATGATTATCGACGAAAGTCACGTGACGATTCCGCAGATCGGCGGGATGTATAAAGGCGACCGCGCACGTAAAGAGAATTTGGTGAATTACGGCTTCCGTTTGCCGTCGGCGCTGGATAACCGCCCACTACGCTTCGATGAATTCGAGCGGGTGATGCGGCAGACGATTTTCGTGTCGGCGACGCCAGCCGATTACGAGGCTGAGCATGCCGGGCAGGTAGTGGAGCAGGTGGTGCGTCCGACCGGTTTGGTGGATCCGGTGATTGAGGTGCGTCCTGCAACGCATCAGGTGGACGATTTGATGTCGGAGGCGAATGCGCGGATTGCCGCGGGCGAGCGGGTGCTGGTGACTACGCTGACCAAGCGCATGGCGGAAGACTTGACCGATTATTTCTCAGAGCATGGCATTAAGGTGCGCTATTTGCACTCGGACATCGATACGGTGGAACGGGTGGAAATTATCCGCGATTTGCGGCTGGGGATGTTCGACGTATTGGTGGGGATTAACCTGTTGCGCGAGGGGCTGGATATTCCCGAGGTGTCGCTGGTGGCGATTCTGGATGCGGATAAGGAAGGTTTTCTGCGTTCCGAGCGTTCACTGATTCAGACTATCGGACGGGCGGCGCGCCATCTGCACGGCACGGCGATTTTGTATGCCGACAGAATTACGCGTTCGATGCGTACCGCAATCGACGAGACTGAGCGTCGCCGCGCCAAACAGTTGGCGCATAACGCCGAGCATGGCATTACACCGCAGAGTGTGCAGAAACGGATTAAGGACATTATCGATAGTCCGTACGAGCCGGAAACCGCCCGCAAGCAATTGAAGGCGGCGCAAACCGAAGCCAAGTATCTGGCGATGAGTGAGACGGAAATCTCGAAAGAGATTAAGCGGCTGGAAAAAGAGATGATGCAGGCTGCGAAGAATCTGGAATTCGAGCGTGCGGCGGAATTGCGCGACCAGTTGCGCAAGTTGAAAGAAAACGTATTTATTTCTCCTTTGTAGGTGCATGATGAAAGTGAAGGTTTTGTTCGTTTGCATGGGCAATATTTGCCGTTCGCCTACGGCGGAGGCGGTGTTCCGTCAGCGTGTGGAGGCGGCTGGGCTGGACGAGCGGATTGTCATCGATTCGGCGGGAACACACGACTACCATATCGGCGAAGCGCCCGATCCGCGTACGCAACGGGCTGCTCAGCAGCGCGGTTACGATATGAGCGGCTTGCGCGGTCGGCAGGTATCGAGCGTCGATTTCGAACTCTTCGATTACGTGCTAGCGATGGATCACTCGAACCTGTCTATTTTGAAGCGGTTACGTCCGCATGGCGCTGAAAGTCATTTAGGATTGTTTTTGGAATTTGCCGACCGCCATCGGGAGCGTGAGGTTCCTGATCCTTATTATGGGGGGGCGGATGGTTTTGAGCGGGTGCTGGATATGGTGGAGGATGCTTCAGAAGGTTTGTTACATCACATCCGCAACAAGCATTTGGCCGGTTGATCCGTTTGCGGGGACGGATAAATAATTGCCCAAGCGCAAAAGTTATGGGTAGAATTGCGGGATCAGGTATTTGTCGATTTAAAACAGGGAGATTGAAAGTATGAACGGCAATTGCGCAAAGTTTTTGATGTCCGGCGTCATTTCGGTGATTCTGGTTCTGGTGGCATTCAAATCCGGGGCGAACTTCCTCGGCATGTTCTTGGTCGGCGTGGCGATTGCAAGCTTTGGCTTGGGCGCCGGCAATGTGATGAATTCTCAGGCTCCGGATCACGACAGCAAATAAGGTCTTGTTGCCGAAAATAAAAAGCCCCGTTAGGGGCTTTTTGTTTTTTGGGGGTTATTCAAGTCGGAAAAATCGATGTCGAGTACGGGGTGATGCTCCCAGCCCCGGTAATCGAAGTGCCACCACTCGTGCGGGTGGATGCTAAAACCTTCCGCTTCCATCAAGTTGCGTAATGTATCCCGCATTTGTCTTTGCAGCGGTGTGCCGCCATCATAGCCCGGATGTGCGCGCTCGGTGAATTCATCGTATGGACTGGGCATCTCGACTTCTTGTCCGCTTTTCAGGTCGAATAAAGTTAAATCGACAGCGCACCCCCGATTGTGACGCGAACCGAGTTCAGGATCGGCCAGAAAGGCGCGGTGCATCGGGAAGTGCTCCCAGAAGTAGCGTGTAACCTGCCATGGACGGTAGGCGTCCAGAATTTGCAATCCGTAACCTTGCGCTTGCGCCCGGTCGTGCGCCCGGCGTAACGCGTGTGCTGCGTCGCGGTGCAGATAGCCATGCGGAGCGGGATAGACGGCCTTGCCCGCGAAGTTGTTACTGTCTGCGTAGCGGATGTCCAGCTTGAGACGTGGATCGATCTGTGCAAGATCGACCAGATCGGGCATTTGTGGAGCTGTGGGCGGAAAGGGCGGTTTCATGTCATTGAAAAAAGGCCGCAAGGAATTCCCGGCGGCCTTTTACATGGATGCGCGCGTTTAGTTCGAGCGTGTTTCCACTTGTTGCAACGGCTCGCTGTCCAGACTATATACCTCGCGTTGGCGTGCACGGCGACGCGGTGCGGCAATCGAGGTTTCCTGCACAGTGCTTACCTGTGGTGCTTTGGTGGGGTCAGTTTCGATCTGGATCAACGGTTCACCGCTGGTCTGTACAGGCGCGGGAGTATTGACTGCTGCCGGAGCCGAGGCTGCGGTCGAAACTGCTTCATCAACTGGAGACGGTGCGATGGTTGCAGGCGTTGCATTCAGCGGCATGCACCAGATTTCCACCGGCTTCCGTTTCGGAGCGGCAGTCGTTTCGGCGCCGGTCACAGCAGCGGTTTCAGTTGAAATGGCTTCTGTTACGATTTCGTCAGTGCCATTATGGTTAGCTGCTTGCTGTTCGCGACGCTCGCGTTCACGGCGACCACCGCGGCGACCGCGACGACGCCCTTCGCGCGCCCCGGCTTCCGGGGTGTCTGCTGCGGGTACGGCATTTTCGGCAGAAATCACTTGTTCGACTTCAACCTTGGGTTCGACCGGAGTTTGTTCCGGGCGCGGTTGACGCGGAGGACGTTGCGGTTTTTCTGCACGGGGTTCTTGCGCAGGTTTGGCGTTTTCGCCGCGTTCCTGACGGGCGGGTTTCTCGCCGCGCGGGGCGTTTTCGTCTCGCTCGCGACGGGGCTTGCCGCGACGTCCGCCTTCGCGATTGCCGCGTTCACCGCGTGCCGGACGTTCGCTTTGCGGTTTGACCGGCTCGGTTTCGGCTGCTTTAACAGGCTGGCTGTCTCCGCCCAGCGCCTTCACCCAGCCGAACAGTTTGCCGATCAGCGAAGTTTGCTTGGGCGCTTCGGCGGCAGGCTGCGCTGCGGTTACAGGGGCAGATACCGGGGCCGGTTGTGTCGGCATAATGCCTTGAACAGCGGCTTGCGGGCGTTGGGCCTTGGTTTCTTGTGCAGTGGCTTCGACGTCGCCCGGCTCGGCTGGTTTTTCGACCAGCTTGTAGCTGGCTTGCAATGCCTCGCCGTGCAGATCGTCGTGCCGCAGGCGTGCGACGCTGTAATTCGGCGTTTCCATGTACGGATTCGGAATCAGCGTGACATTAACTTTCAGGCGCGACTCGATGCGGTGGATGTCGCTGCGCTTCTCGTTCAGCAGGAAGGTGGCGACATCGACCGGCACTTGTGCGTGTATCGCTGCACTGTTGTCCTTCATTGCTTCTTCCTGAATGATACGCAGGATGTGCAGCGCAGAAGATTCGGTGCCGCGGATATGGCCGATGCCGTTGCAGCGCGGGCAGGGTGCATAAGAGAGTTCGCTCAGGCTGGGTTGCAGGCGCTGACGCGACAGTTCCAGCAGGCCGAAGCGGGAAATCTTGGCCATTTGCACGCGGGCGCGGTCGTAGCGCAAGGCATCGCGCAGGCGGTTTTCCACTTCGCGTTGGTTGCGGCTGCTTTCCATGTCGATAAAGTCGATCACGATCAGGCCGCCCAGATCGCGCAGGCGTAGCTGGCGGGCGATTTCGTCGGCTGCTTCCAGATTGGTGTTCAGCGCGGTCGTTTCGATGTCGGTGCCGCGGGTAGCGCGCGCCGAGTTGATGTCGATGGCGGTCAATGCTTCGGTGTGGTCGATCACAATCGCGCCGCCGGAGGGCAAGCGTACTTCGCGCGCATGTGCCGACTCGATCTGATGTTCGATCTGGAAGCGGGAGAATAGCGGCACATCGTCGTGATAGCGTTTAATCCGATTCACGTTGGATGGCATCACCGTGCCCATAAAGGCCAGCGCCTGCTGATAGATATCGTCGGTGTCGATCAGGATTTCGCCGATGTCCGGGTGGAAATAGTCGCGAATGGCGCGCACCACCAAACTGCTTTCCAGATAAATCAGCGACGGGGCTTTTTCGATCTTGGCGGCGCCGTCGATCGCATCCCACAGTTGCTTCAGGTAATTCAAGTCCCACTGCAATTCTTCTTCGCTGCGGCCGATACCGGCAGTGCGTGCGATGATGCTCATGCCGGACGGAACTTCCAGATGGCTCAGCACTTCGCGCAGTTCGTTTCGTTCTTCGCCTTCCACGCGGCGCGATACGCCGCCGCCGTTCGGGTTGTTAGGCATCAGCACGATGTAGCGGCCGGCCAGACTGATGTAGGTTGTCAGTGCAGCGCCTTTGTTGCCGCGCTCGTCTTTTTCGACTTGCACCAGCAGTTCCTGACCTTCTTTCAGGGCTTCCTTGATGCTGGGGCGGTTGCCGCAGCCGGGCTGATAGTAGTTCGGGGATACTTCTTTGAAGGGCAGAAAACCGTGACGACTGCCGCCGTATTCGACGAAGGCGGCTTCGAGACTTGGCTCGATGCGGGTGATAACAGCTTTGTAAATGTTGCTTTTGCGTTGCTCTTTACCGGCGGATTCAATATCGAGGTCGATCAATTTCTGACCGTCGACAATGGCGACACGGAGTTCTTCCGGTTGTGTCGCATTGAACAGCATGCGTTTCATTTTTATAGGGTCCCCCGCGCTCTGACACGGGCGAGACAAGTCTACGCGTGGCTAGCCGCGCGCGAGAAATCGGTTCGTGCGATCAGTGTAAAAATCAAAATACTGATGTTGCGTCAATGTCTTATTCTCGTTATGTAACTTGTCGTTCAATCATTGCCGCCGCCATCGCATTGGCGCGGCATGCAAAATTCACAGGTGCTTTGAGCGCGTAAATCAATTAATATCACTGCTTATTCCGGTGAGTGACGTTAACCGGGCGCTGGCTGCTTCGTAGGCGGCTTGACTGCCTGCCCCTGATCCGACGGAAATTTTGGATTCCGTACACGAAGGCGCGCGAGGGACGAAGTATAAGCATAATGAGTGATTTAAGCAAAGAATCTGTAACGTGGGCTGAAGTCGATGAAGGAAGCGCTGGTCAGCGTATCGACAACTATCTGTTCAAGACCCTGAAAGGGGTGCCGAAAAGCCATATTTACCGCATCCTGCGCAGTGGCGAGGTGCGGGTGAATAAGAAACGTATCGACCAAACCTACCGCTTGCAGTTGGGCGATCAAATGCGTATTCCGCCGATTCGGGTAGAAGAAAAGGCGCATGTTCCGTCCGTGCCGGCGGCTGAATTCCCGATTTTATTCGAGGACGATGCCTTGCTGGTGGTCGATAAACCGGCGGGCGTGGCGGTGCACGGCGGCAGCGGGGTGAGCTTCGGCGTTATCGAACAGTTGAGACAGTCACGCCCGCAGGCCAAGTTTCTGGAGCTGGTTCATCGGCTCGACCGGGAAACTTCGGGTATCTTGTTGTTAGCGAAGAAGCGTTCGGCACTGACGCATTTGCATGAACAAATGCGCAGCGGCAAGACCGATAAGCGTTATCTGACGCTGGTGGTCGGCGAATGGCGCAATGCCAAACAACACGTGAAGCTACCTTTATATAAGTACACCACAGCCGAAGGCGAGCGCCGGGTGATGGTGCGCGAGGACGGGCAGGCCTCGCATACCGTTTTTTCCTTGCAACAGGCGTATGCAGGATATACCTTGCTGGAAGCACAACTCAAAACCGGCCGCACTCACCAGATTCGCGTGCATTTGTCGCATGTGGGTTTTCCGATTGCGGGTGACGATAAGTACGGCGATTTTCCCAAGAATAAAGAGCTGGCCAAGCAAGGATTAAAGCGTATGTTTTTGCACGCCGCGTCGATGCGTATTACACATCCGGTAACAGGCGAACCGTTGCAGCTGCAGGCGGAGTTGCCACCGGAGTTGAAAAAGTTTCTGGCGAAATTGGCTAGCGTTTCTTGATTTTGGTCAGCAGAACGGTTACTTCTTCGCGGTCGTGGTAGAGTTGCTTGGCGGCCAGCCGGTAGCGGATATGCGCTGATTCCATTTGGTTGCGGATGTCGTCAAAGGCCTGCTCTAAGGCCTCCAGCCGTTTTTTCATCGGCAATTTTAGGTTGAAAAGCGTATGTTGCGCCATGCCGGAAGCGATCCAGCGGGCCATTAAGGCTGCAACCCGAGAGGGCTGTTCGACCATGTCGCAGACTACCCAGTCCACCGGGCGGCGTGGTTGATAGCGAAACCCGTCCTGGCGCAAATGCTGCACCATCGGATGCAGCGCCATGCTGCCTTTCATCGGGCCGTTGTCTACGGCCTGAACTTTCAGGCCGTGCATCACCAGCTGCCAAGTCCAGCCGCCGGGCGCGGCGCCGAGGTCAACCGCTGTCATGCCGGATCTCAGCCATTGTTTGCGCTCTTCCTCGCTTAACAGGGTTTCGAAGGCTTCTGCCAGCTTGAGCGTAGAGCGGCTCGGCGCATCGACCGGCATGCGCAGCCGCAGAATACCCATCGGCCAGGCAGCGCTGTCGCGGAGATCGCTGATGCCGATCAGTGCGCGCGTTTTGTCGGGGAAGAAAATGTGCAGACGCGGGGCCGGGGAATTATTTACGAGACGCTCGGTCTCATGCAGGCGGGCTTCGAGCAGCAGTTGGAAGCGCTTCGTGAAGCCGGACAGGGTTTTGCCTTCGTTGGTATCCGGGACTTCCAGCCATAAGTCGCTGAATGCGGTTGGCGCGTCGGGCAGGGCTGCGAGCAACGGCGTCAGACGGTCGCGTTCCGGTAATGCCTCTGCTTTGGAAACGAGCCGTATGCGTTGGCGGGCAAAAACAAGCTGCGCGAACGGTACGCGCAATTTGCCGCGCACGATAATGAAACCGCTGTTGGGCTGAGCTTCGATGACTTGCAGACCTGT
Organism: Pseudomonadota bacterium; assembly: GCA_040757065.1. GTDB lineage: Bacteria > Pseudomonadota > Gammaproteobacteria > Burkholderiales > Gallionellaceae > JBFLXR01. The sequence goes on along the minus strand of JBFLXR010000026.1, from coordinate 11,881 downwards.
TTCTTCGGCGCAGTCTCGTTCGAAGCCGGGGCGGCAGTAGAGCAGCCAATCGGATGGGGCGGATGTATTCATGGGGCGCAATGCTAGGGGGTTGTGCGTCGCTTGGCAATGAAAACCCTCAATTGGGTACGACAATATTTAATGATAATATCCGACGATTATTGTAGGAAAAGCCGGAAATGAGTAAACGATACGATTTGATAGTGTTCGACTGGGATGGCACGGTGATGGACTCGACTGCGATTATCGCCGGTTCGATTCAGGCGGCTTGTCGCGATTTAGGATTGCCGGTGCCGAGCGATGAGGCGGCGCGCTATGTGATTGGCATGGGGCTGGCTCAGGCATTGCGTCATGCCGTCCCCGATGCGCCGGAGGCGATGTGGGAGCCGCTGGCTGACCGTTATCGTTATCATTTTTTGGCGCAGGATCAGTCCATTCCCTTGTTTCCGCATGCCGAAGCCACGATAGCCGAATTGCATGAGAAAGGACATTGGCTTGCGGTGGCGACCGGCAAAAGTCGTAAAGGGTTGAGCCGTGCCTTGGAATCGAGCGGGATGGGGCGCTATTTTCATGCGACCCGCACTGCGGATGAAACGCATTCTAAGCCGCATCCGGCGATGTTGCTGGAAATCATGGACGAACTGGGAATGTCGCGCGACCGTGTATTGATGGTGGGGGATACTACGCACGACTTGCAGATGGCGCTGAATGCCGGGGTGGATGCCATCGGCGTGAAGCACGGCGCGCATGATGAGGCGCAGTTGCAGGCATTGGAGCCGTTAGCGTTGCTGGACGATTTTGCCGGGATTCGCGATTGGCTCCGGCAAAATGGCTGATATACTTTAGCCGAATCTGATAAAGGAAAAGTACAAGATGGCTGAGCCGAACGAAAATTGGGAACGTAATGTGCTGGAAAAGCTGGCGATGTCCGCAGTACAGGAGCAGCGCCGCGCCCGTCATTGGAGCATATTTTTCAAGCTGCTGACTTTTGCCTATTTGTTCATTTTGTTATTTGTGGCGTTGGGGTGGGGGAGCGGCAAGAGCGATGGCAGCCTGAGCAGCGGCAAGCATACTGCGTTGGTCGAAATGCGCGGGGTTATTGCCGATGATAGTCTGTCCAGCGCCGATAATATTATCCGCAGCCTGAAGGATGCTTTTAAGGACCATAATACCCAAGGGGTGGTGTTGCGTATCAATAGTCCCGGCGGCAGTCCGGTGCAGGCAGGTTACATTAACGATGAAATCCGCAGTCTGCGCGCCAAATATCCGAACATCCCGCTGTATGTGGTGGTGGAAGATATTTGCGCTTCCGGCGGTTATTACGTCGCGGTAGCAGCCGATAAAATATTTGTGGATAAGGCAAGCCTGGTCGGGTCGATCGGGGTGCTGATGGACGGTTTCGGTTTTACCGGCACGATGGAGAAGCTGGGTGTCGAGCGCCGCCTGGTGACTGCGGGCGAGAATAAAGGTTTCCTCGATCCGTTCTCGCCGGTTAATCCGACACAACAGCAGCATGCCAAAAATATGTTGGCCGAAATTCATCAGCAGTTCATCGATACCGTGCGTCAAGGGCGCGGCAACCGTTTGAAGGAAACGCCGGATATGTTCAGCGGCCTAATCTGGAGCGGACAGCGCAGCGTCGAGTTGGGGCTGTCCGATGGTTTCGGTAGCGTGGAAAGTGTGGCGCGCGATCTGATTAAAGCTGAAAATGTCGTGGACTTTACGTCGCACGAGGGCTTCGCCGACCGTCTGGCAAAGAAACTCGGTGCCGGAGTGGCAAGCGCATTTGCCGGATTCGGCATGCAGACTGCCGGGGTGTCGCTGCGTTAAAGCAGGGGGAGCAATTTCAGCAGCACATTATTTAATATGATGGGCTGAGCCGTTGCGTTCGGATGCAGATTATCCGCCTGAAATTGTTCCGGCTGTACGCCATCCAGCAGGAAGGGTAATAGCGGAAGCTTATTGCGCAATGCGACCTTGTGATAGATCTGCTGGAACTGCTTGGTGTAAGCGGTTCCGTAATTCGGCGGTAAGCGCATGCCGACCAGTAATACCTTGATTTTGGCTTTGCGGCATTCCGCGATAATGGTGTTCAGATCGTTTTCAAGAACGTTCAGCGGCTTGCCGCGCAAGCCATCGTTGGCGCCGAGTTCGAGAATGAGGATATCTGGATGGTGCTCGGTCAGGGTGGTCAGGATGCGCTCCGCGCCACCGGTAGCGGTTTCACCGCTGATACTGGCATTGACGACACGGTAGTCCGGGTGGCTTTCCGCAAGCTTTTTGCGCATCAGTGCAACCCAGTTCGAGCCGTTCGAGAGGCCGTAACCGGCGGACAGGCTGTCGCCGTAGACCAGAATGGTTTTTTGTGCCCACGCCGGGGTGGGTAATAAACAACTCAGCGAAATCAGTAAGATGGAAAATAATGAACGCAGCATAGCGCCCATTGTGCAGGCAATCGGTCTCGGCAAGCAAGTGATGAGCGGCGACCATCCTCTAATGATCTTGCAGGATGTCGGTTTTGAGGCTGCGCGCGGCGAAAGCGTGGCGATCGTGGGTGCATCCGGTTCCGGTAAGTCGACGTTGCTGGGTTTGCTGGCAGGGCTGGATCGGCCCAGCAGCGGTACGGTCTGTCTGAACGGGATCGACCTGTCCGGCTTGGATGAGGATGCCCGCGCCCGGTTGCGCGGCGAACTGGCCGGATTCGTGTTTCAGTCTTTCTTGTTGCTACCCGCTTTGACCGCGCTGGAGAACGTTATGCTGCCGTTGGAGCTGCGCGGGGCGCCGGATGCGCGCAAGCAGGCCGAGCGTGTCTTGCAGCGCGTCGGCTTGGGCGAACGCTTGCAGCATTTGCCTAAGCATTTGTCCGGTGGCGAGCAACAGCGGGTTGCCTTGGCGCGCGCGTTTGTGACGCAACCGGCGATTCTGTTCGCTGATGAACCCACAGGCAATCTGGACGGTGCGACGGGTGCCGAAATCATCGATCTCCTGCTAGAGTTGAACCGAGCGCAGGGCACGACACTCATTTTGGTGACACACGATCCGGTGCTGGCCGAACGTTGCGGGCGACGCATCCGCTTAGTTTCCGGGCGCATCGAGGCATGAACCACTGGCGACTGGCATGGACGCTGTTGCGGCGCGACTGGCGTGCAGGCGAGTGGCGTGTGTTGCTGCTCGCACTGGTGTTGGCGGTGGGGAGCGTGAGTACGGTTGGTTTGTTTGCGGACCGCGTTTACCGTGCATTGCAGCAGGAGTCTCATACTTTGCTCGGTGCGGACATCCGGCTGACTTCGGCGCATTCGATTTCGCCCGACTATCGTGCGGAGGCCTTGCGTCAGGGGTTGCGAGTCAGCGGAATGGCGAATTTTCCCAGCATGCTGGTTGCTTCCGGCGGAAGTTTGCTGGTTGAGGTGATTGCAGTCGAGTCGGGATATCCGTTGCGCGGACATCTCGAGATAGAAGATAGTGCCGTGCATCGCGCGCAGGGTATTCCGCAGTCAGGCAGCTTGTGGGCGGACGAGCGCATGATGCGCCGTCTCGGCGTGCAGCGGGGCGATACGGTACAGTTGGGCGATTTGACCCTGCGCGTTGAGGCGCGAATCGTGCGCGATGTCGATCAGTCGGTAGGATTTGCCAGTATTGCCCCGCGTATTCTGATTAATCAGGATGACTTGACCGCAACCGGACTGGTGCAGGAGGGCAGCCGGATCAATTACCGTTTGCTCGCGGCTGGCACGCCTCAACGCATCGAAGCTTGGCGCAGTTGGGCTGCACCGCGCTTGCAAAATGGTGAAAAACTGGAGGACGTGCGCGATGCCCGTCCGGAAATTCGCACAGCATTGGAGCGCGCCAGCCATTTCCTCGGGTTGGCGGCACTCACCTCGGCGATTCTGGCCGGCGTGGCGATTGCGCTGGCGGCACGTCGCTTTATCGTTCGGCATCTCGATACTTGTGCGGTGATGCGCTGTCTGGGCGCGGGCCAGTCGCAAGTGTTACGGCTGTTTTTATACCAATTCATATTGTTGGGATTGTTTGGGTCGTTGCTCGGCAGCTTGCTGGGTTATGCCGCGCAAGCACTGCTGGTCGAGGCGATTCCGCAAATGCGATTGTCCGATTTGCCGTTGCCGAGCCTGTCTCCCTTGATGCAGGCGGTAATGGAAGGGCTGGCATTGTTGCTGGGCTTTGCTTTCTTACCGTTGTTGCAACTGGTGCGGGTTTCGCCGCTGCGGGTCATCCGTCGCGAACTCGGGTTGCCGGAAATGCGGGCGGGAATGGGGTATGCGTTCGGACTGACCGTGCTGGTGTTCTTGTTTGTCTGGCAAGCAGGTTCGGTCAAGCTGGGTATGATCGTTTTCGCTGGTTTAATAGTGGGGTTGTCCGTATTCGGCGGGGCGGCTTGGTTGCTGTTGCGCTTGCTGGCGAAACTGCCGTTGCCCGGACATCATGCGCTGGCGAATTTATCGCGTCACGGGTGGAGTAGCGCCTTGCAGATTGTGGCGCTCGGATTGGGCGGCATGGCTTTGCTGGTGCTAACCTTGGTACGCGCCGATTTGTTGCGCGGCTGGCAGGAACGCCTTCCGCCGGATGCACCGAACCATTTTATCGTGAATATTCAGCCCGATCAGCGCGAACCTTTGCGTCATTTTTTTCAGTCGTCCGGGCTGGACGAGCCTGAACTGTTTCCGATGGTGCGCGGCCGGCTGGTAGAAATCAATGGCAAGCCGGTACGCAGCGAAGACTACCCCGAGCCGAGAGCGCGCGGTTTAATCGAACGCGAATTCAATCTCTCGTGGTTCGATGGACTGCCGGAGGGCAACGGCCTGGTGCAGGGCGCATGGTGGGGGCGCGATGCGGTCGAGGTGTTGTCGGTCGAAGAGGCGATCGCCAAGACGCTGGGGCTGCGCATCGGCGATTTGCTGACCTACGAAGTGGCGGGCAGTCGTTTCTCGGCTAGGGTGGTCAATCTGCGCAAGGTGCAATGGGATTCGATGCGGGTGAATTTCTTTGTGGTCGGCCCATCCGCCTTGCTGCGGGATTATCCTGCCAGTTACATCACCAGTTTTTATTTGCCGCCGGAGAAGCAGGCCGCAGCCGACCGCTTGCTGACGGAGTTTCCGAGCCTGCTGGTCATCGATACCGGCGCGGTCATCGGGCAGGTGCGCAATATCATGGATCAAATTGCGCAGACACTGAGCGCAGTTTTTTTATTCACGCTGGCAAGCGGGCTGGCAGTGTTGTATGCGGCCATGCTGGCGGCACAGGACGAACGCCTGCATCAAGCCGCGATTTTGCGTACGCTAGGTGCCGATAGTCGCTATTTGCGACGGCTGCATTTAACTGAATTTGCAGTGCTGGGCGCGCTGAGCGGCGTGTTTGCGGCGGCTGGCGCGGCTATTCTCGGTAATGCGGTTGCCGAACAGGTATTGGAGATTGCTTATGCGCCCGGTTTCTTGCTCTGGCTGACAGGTGTGGCGGGCGGGTTGCTGATCGTGATAACGGCCGGTTGGCTGGCAACCCGGCGCGTAGTGCGCGGCACACCATTGCAAGTATTGCGCGCCGAATAAGCGCAAACTCTCCTAAGCGCCGGATTCTTTGCGTTTTGTCTTGACTGGGCGGCGAATTTCGCTATAATCCGCGCTCCCTTAAACCTTGCTCCACCGTTACGCATGCGGGGAGTTTTATCCAAAAGGAGTTTTTAATGCGCCATTACGAGATCGTATTCATCGTGCATCCCGATCAAAGCGAGCAAGTGCCCGCGATGGTCGAGCGTTACCGCACGCTGGTCACCGGCAAGGGTGGTCAGATCCATCGTCTGGAAGACTGGGGCCGCCGCCAACTGGCTTACCCGATTCAGAAAATCCACAAAGCGCATTACGTGCTGATGAACATCGAAGCCGACCAAGAAACTTTGGACGAGCTGGAACACGCATTTAAGTTCAATGATGCCGTGTTGCGTCACCTGACCATCAAGATGAAGGCTGCCGTGACTGCGCCTTCCCCGATGATGAAGGAAGAAAAATCGCGTTCTCTGACCGAAGCGACTGCTGAAACCGCTCCGGCTGAAGGCGCTGCTGCTTAATTGAATTGGCTTGAACCGGTTCGTTATTAGCGGACAAGTTGTCGCGAAAAGCGAATTGCGCCACACCCCGGCTGGGGTTGAGCGTATGGAAATAACAATCCGTCACGCCTCAGAGCAAACAGAGGCGGGAGTGAAACGACAAGTGCAGTGCGAAATCATCGCGCTGGCATTTGGCGAAACCGCGAAAGCGGTGACCGAATTGCCGATAGGGCAGTCGGTCAGGGCGGATGGCTTTATCGCACAACGCAGTTTGCGCAGTACGCAACTGGTGATGCATATCAACAACATTATTTTGGAATAGGAGCACAACATGGCTCGTGTAATGAAGAAAGACGAAAAGAAGGGCGGTTCCCGTCAACTGTTCAAGCGTCGTAAGTTCTGCCGCTTCACCGCTGAGAAGATCGCGGAAGTGGATTACAAGGACATCAACATCCTGAAGGACTTCATCACTGAAAACGGCAAGCTGATTCCGGCTCGTATCACCGGTACCAAGGCACGCTATCAGCGTCAACTGAGCACTGCGGTAAAGCGTGCGCGTTTCCTCGCGTTGCTGCCGTACACCGATCTGCACTAAGGAGCGACGGACATGCAAATCATTTTGATGGAAAAAGTAGTGAATCTGGGCCAACTGGGCGACGTGGTGACCGTGAAGAACGGTTACGCTCGTAACTTCCTGATCCCGCAAGGCAAGGCTAAGCGCGCAACCAAGGTGAACGTGGAAGAGTTCGCCGCACGCCGTGCTGAACTGGAAGCGGCTGAAGCTGCTAAGCTGGCCGATGCGCAAGCGCGCGGTGAAAAACTGGCTGGTTTCAGCGTGCAAATCGCGCAAAAGGCGGGTGTGGACGGCAAGCTGTTCGGTTCCGTGACCAATACCGACATCGCCGAAGCGCTGGTGAAGGCTGGTTTCGAAGTGACCAAGGCGCAAGTGCGTATGCCGGCCGGTCATCTGAAACAACTCGGCGAATACCCGATCAGCATCGCACTGCACACCGACGTGGTGGTGGACGTGACTGTGACGGTGGTCGGCGAATAATTTTCGCTTTCTCCGCACGATTAAAAAAGGGCTGGCAACAGCCCTTTTTTATTGTGTGCAGTGTAAAATTGCTCTCCCATTTTTGAGTCCGACATGATGCAAAATCCTGCAATGCCAGCCAACGATCCTCAGCTAGAAGCGCTGCGGATGCCGCCGCACTCGGTTGAGGCCGAGCAATCGGTGCTGGGCGGCTTGCTGCTGGATGCAGCATCGTGGGACAACGTCGGCGATTTGAGCGAGGTGGATTTCTACCGCGCTGAGCATCGGATTATCTACCGCCATATCGCTCGGCTGATTGAACATGCTAAGGCGGTGGACGTGATTACCGTCGCCGAGTCCTTGGAAAGCAGCGCGGAACTGGATAAGGTCGGCGGCGTGCCGTATTTGGGTGCATTAGCTCAGAACGTGCCGTCAGCTGCTAACATTCGCCGCTACGCCGAGATTGTGCGCGAACGCGCCATTATGCGTAAATTGGCCGAAGTCGGTACTGAAATTGCCAGCAGTGCCTATAGTCCGACCGGGCGCGATGCGCGCCAGTTGTTGGACGAAGCGGAAAGTAAGGTGATGGAAATCGCCGAGGCGGGGAGCCGTTCCAAACAAGGCTTTCTGATGATGCCAGATTTGCTGCGCGAGGTGGTCGATCGCATCGAAACCTTGTATGCGCGCGATAACCCCAGCGAAGTGACCGGCATACCGACCGGTTTTACCGACTTGGATCGGATGACTTCCGGTCTGCAACCGGGCGATTTGGTGATCGTGGCCGGGCGTCCCAGTATGGGTAAGACCGCTTTCTCGATCAATATCGCCGAAAATGTGGCACTCGATACCGGCAAGCCCGTGGTTGTGTTCAGTATGGAAATGGGCGGTGCGCAGTTGGTGATGCGTATGATCGGCTCGGTCGGACGCCTGAATCAGCACAATCTGCGTACCGGTAAATTAGGTGATGAAGACTGGTCGCGCCTGACCCATGCGCTTGGTCAATTGAACGATGCCAAGGTTTATATCGATGAAACGCCCGGTCTGAACGCGCTAGAACTGCGGTCGCGTACCCGACGTTTGTTCCGCCAGCACGGCGAACTGGGCTTGATCGTAGTGGACTACTTGCAGTTGATGACTTCGCCTTCCGGCAAGGCTAGCGAAAACCGTGCAACGGAAATCTCCGAAATGTCGCGTTCTCTGAAAGCACTGGCGAAAGAGCTGAAAGTCCCGGTTATTGCGTTGTCGCAGCTAAACCGCAGCTTGGAACAACGTCCGAATAAGCGTCCGATGATGTCCGACTTGCGCGAATCCGGCGCTATTGAGCAGGATGCTGACTTGATTCTGTTTATTTACCGCGATGAGGTATATAACCCAGACTCGCCCGATAAAGGCAAAGCCGAGATTATTATCGGCAAGCAGCGTAACGGCCCGATCGGGAGCGTTGCGCTGACTTTCCGGGGCGAATTCACGCGTTTTGAGAATTACGCGCCTGCGCAATATTAAGCGCGTAAAGCCCAATAAAAAAGCCGGATATATCCGGCTTTTTTATTGGAGAAACTGCCTTAATCTTTAAAGGCTTCGATCTCGAACACCAGCTTGACATCGTCACCTACGCCGGGCAGTCCATATTTCATACCGAAATCGGAACGCTTGATTTGCGCGCTGGCGGACGCACCGCATTCGTCTTTTTTCGCCATCGGGTTGGTGCCGCACTTAAAAGCATCAATGCTCAGTGTGACCGGCTTGGTTACACCCAGCATGGTGAGGTTGCCTTCGACACTGACCGGGGTGTCGCCCTTGAATTTGATGCTATTGGCCTTGTAGGTAATTTTGGGGAATTCCGCTGCATTGAAGAAATCCGGCGAGCGCAGATGGTCATCGCGCTTGGCAAGGCCGGTGCTGATCGAGGCTGCTTCGATTTCGATATTGACTGTGCCGGTTTTGGCGGCGCGGTCCAGCGTGATTTTGCCGCTGGTTTTATCGAAACGGCCTTGCATGGTCGAGAAACCGAGGTGGCTGATGCTGAAATGCGGATAAGTATGCATTGGATCCACCGTATAAGACTCGGCAGCCTGCGCGGAAAGCGGTAAAACGGCAGCGAACAGCAAAGCGGAAATAAGCGATTTCTTCATGCGGTTTCTCCTTTCAGGGTTAAAGCGGCGGCGCACCGGCCACCCGCCAAGTCAGATAAATTGCAATTCCTGCACACAGCAAGGTGGCAAGCGAGGTCAGTACGCATTGCAACCAAGTCGCCGATTTGGCGGGAACAGGAACTTGTGCCGCGACCGGAATAACCGCGATCACCGGCAGCACATACCACGGCAGGGGCGTAGTCAGCGCCGCCAGCGCGGCACACAGCGCCGGAATAACAGCCAGCGGCAGCGTCAAAAGCCGCCCGCCCGGCAAGGGGCTGTTGGCCAGCATTTGAATCAGAAAATAAGCACCTGCCGCCGCGCCGATTGCGAGACTGAGTTGCCCCAGCAGCGCAGAACCGGCGAATAAAGCCGCTCCGCCGACCCCGATGCCGAGCCCCAGACCAGCGCTGCTGGCACGAACCGAATCATTGTGCAGCAGATCGTTCCACAGTGCCAGCCAGCCGGCCAAGGCGGCCAAACCCGCACCCCAAGCCAGCAGATCGGTGCTGGATTGCTGTTGCAGAATGCGCTGCGCCATCCAAATAACCGCTCCGCTGGCTGCGAGCGCTAAGATGGGGCGCGGCCAGTTGTTTTTTACTGGCAATGCGAGGAGACCGAGCGCGGCGGAGGCTAGCCCCAGCAATACGATTTTGCGGGTGGCAGTCAGCGGTTCGAAAGTAAAGTCGCTAACCAGATAAACCGTGGCGGCAAAGGCGGCAATGATCGCCAGGCCGCTCAGGCGCAGCCTTTGCAGCAACTCGGCGATAATCAGCGCCACAACGAATGGGGCGAGGCCGCTCTGAACGGCGGGATGGGTGAGCCATGCTTGCAACTTATTTCTCCTGCGATGCTCAAATTGACGCGAGTTTAGCAGTTCGCACGCGGCTTGGGCACTATTATGGCTACGCTTGAAATTTTGCGCGGTGCCCCCATGTAACGTGGCGTACGCGTGACTATGCTAGACTGCGCGCCACAACTAGAGAGTGTTTTGGAGATAAAAATATGAAACGGATTTTCCTGTTTGTTTTGACCAACTTGGCGGTGTTGTTCGTCATTAACGTCACACTGCGTCTATTGGGCGTAAACCACATTTTGGATCAAAGCGGCGGAATCAACTTTAATGCGCTGCTGGTCATGTCGGCCGTCATCGGCTTTTCCGGCTCGATCATTTCGCTGTTTATGTCCAAATGGATGGCCAAACAGTCCGTCGGCGCGCAGGTGATTACCAACCCCATCGACCCGACCGAGCGCTGGCTGGTGGAAACCGTCCGCCGTCAGGCAGATGCAGCCGGCATCGGCATGCCGGAAGTCGCCATCTACGATGCGCCGGACGTGAATGCCTTCGCCACTGGCTGGAATCGCAACGACGCACTGGTAGCGGTCAGCACCGGCCTGCTGTACAACATGAGCCGGGATGAGGCCGAAGCCGTGCTGGCGCACGAAGTCAGCCATGTGGCGAACGGCGACATGGTAACGCTGGCCCTGATTCAGGGCGTGGTTAACACTTTCGTCGTGTTCTTCTCCAAAATCATCGGTTTGCTGGTGGACCGCGTGCTGCTGAAAAACGACGAGCGCGAAGGCCCCGGCATGGGTGCATTTGTCGCCGAAATGATCGCGCAACTGGTGCTGGGCGTACTGGCCAGCATGATCGTAATGTGGTTCTCCCGCCAGCGCGAATTCCGTGCCGATGCGGGCGGCGCCTCTCTGGCCGGCCGTCAAAAAATGATCGCCGCGCTGGAACGCCTGAAAATCAACCACGAACAGGCCGCCTTGCCGCAGCAAATGGCCGCCTTCGGCATCTCGGGCGGCGGTGGATTCGCCAAACTGTTCATGACCCACCCCCCGTTGGATGAACGCATCGAAGCACTCCGTTCTGCGCACTAAGCGCTGCACAAAAAAGCCCGCTAGTGCGGGCTTTTTATTTTCTTGTGAGGCATTAAGCTGTCTAAAATGTCCAGGATGTTAATGAACAAATTTGGAAATGCAGTGGGCGAAGTTGTAAATGCTGTGAATGTGCTGATTGCAGCCGCCGGTAGCGGTGGCAGCACTGACGCCTAGCTATATGCGTTGGATGACGACAACAAATTACTCATGGAAATAACTATGCGAGACCTATTTGGATATTTAATTGCGTTAATACTTGTGAGTACGGGAGGCGATGCTATGGCAGAAGAATTTTTGCTGCACCCCCCGCCAGAAGAGTGGGCGAGCTTGCTGGACACGGAAAATATTCGAGGTGATTGCCCAAAAATAGAAGGGATATATAAGTTTAGAGGGGCATCCATTACCTATTGGAGAGGGGGGGAGGAGAGGCGTGAGAGTGATGCATCGGCGAGTGTCATCTCGGATTGGCATATCAGGGGGCAAAGTGCTCGCCGAGAGGAATCCAGAGAGCGGTATCCACGGGTATCACCAAATACTTTTGAGATTCGTCAAACTGAAAGAGGGTTCTACTCGGTTCAAGACATCCGACGTCCCCCCATCTTGAGTAGCACCTGAGATTAGAGTCCAATCGCAACCACAAAGGAGATTTGTATTGACCCAGCGGAACCTGCTCAACTCAAGCCGCTAAAGCATAAGCCTCAGCAGGCGTTTTCATTTTCAGCGATTGATGCGGTCGCCGATTGTTGTAGAACATAATCCAGTCGCCGATTACTC
>JBFLXR010000025.1:0-26598 GCA_040757065.1 Pseudomonadota bacterium | reverse complement strand
TCATCTGTTCTACCGAGGCGCTGGTCTCTTCTACCGAGGCGGCTTGTTCGCTGGTGGCCTGGCTCATGTTCTGCGCGGTGGCGGAGACTTCTTCGGAGGCGGAGCCCAGTGCGTCGGCTGAGCTGCGTACTTCGCCGATGATCTGACCCAGTTTGGCAACCATGTTTTTGACGGAGTGGAGCATGCTGGAGGTGTCGCCGTTGCGGGTTTCAACGTGAACGGTCAGGTCGCCAGCCGCCACTTTTTGCACCACTTCCGAAACGTAGGCCGGTTCGCCGCCAAGTTGGCGGAGTATACTGCGAGTTACCCAGAAGGAAAGTGCGACGGAGGCCGATATTGCAATAGCCAGCATAACAAGCGTCAGCCAGTTGGCTTGCGAGGATTCGCGTTCCGCCGCGCTGACGGCGTTGCTCACGTCTTGTTGCTGAATTTCGAGCAGTTGCGCCAAATTGTTTACGATGCTTTGGTAATGTTTGTCGGCGGATTGCATCATGCCTGCGCCGGCCGAGGCATCCGATTCCGCCATTTCGATGGCTTGCCGGATACTTTTCTTGTATTTTGCGGTGCTTTCGTTCAGCGCGACCAGCGTTTTTTCGCTTTCAGGATCGATGCCGCTGCTGGTTTGCATTTCTTTAATCAGGCTGAGCGCGCCGTCGATTTTCGCGTTGATGACGCCGACTTCTTGTTTGATTCGTCCCTCGTCGAAATTGGCGATCCATGAGATGAGGCGGTAGGCATTACTGTTCGCTTCAAGTAACTGTCCGCGGATATTATTTGCCGCAGTGATATTGCGAAGGTTGCGAGAGGCTAAATCGTCGAAATGGTTTTGCAGCGTATGAATGACAAAGTAACCTGCGCCGCTCAGCACCAGCATAAGCAAAATCGAAACTATCGACGGAAGCAGAATTCTGAATTTAATTTTCATGATGCACTACCGGTATATTAAGGGTGAGGTGTGGCATCGAGTCCGGCAAGGCGGTTAGACGCCTTGCCGTGCATCGGCGTTAGCGTTTGTAAATCCCAGCACAGGCGATGGAATCGCCTGTTTTTTCGCAATAGGCGGATTTCGGCAGGATTTTCTTGGTTTCCGGGTCGGTAAATTTATAGTCTTGCCAGAATTTTCCTTTGGATTTCGCCAGTGAAACGCGTTCTTTGACGAACTCTTTTCCGTCGGCATCGGCCAGTTCGATCAAGTCCTTGCCGACTTGTTTGGGGTTCTGACCGTGCGCCAGGCAGGTTCCATTCATGTCATACACGACTGGGTAGAGGTCGCGGTCCACCCATCTCTTATCTTTGGAAGTAATGGATTTCAGCGTGCCGTCCCGGTCGGAGGCCAATGCTTTGACGACTTTGCCGACCAGTGTTTCAGCTTCTTTGGCGGTGGCGAACTCGCCAGCCAGTGCGTTATGGGAAACGAACAGCAAAGCTGCGAGAGTGAATGCAAAACGTTTCATGTGTATCTCCTTGCGGTGTGGTTGAACTAATTGAATTGAATTTTTTGTTTGATTCCCATGTGCGGGCAAGTCGTGCCGGTGTGCTTGCCGATAACAGGGGAAGCACGCCACTTAGTCGTGGGGCGGTTTGTGTCGAAAATGCTGCCGGGATAGCTGAGATTCCTTATCGGAGGAAGTCTCGGCAAGGTTATGGTGCTGCGTGCTGCGCATATTGTTCTCCCTGTGAATCTGCGGCTTTTATTATTTGGATGCCGTCAAACCCTCCTCGGTCTGCCTGTTTGGCACGGCTAGTGTTTAAGTCTTGATCTGCGTCAAGCTTGGGTACATTTTCCGAAATACGGGGTGCATCGGATAGTCAGGAAATCCTGAAAAATGCGTCGGATGTTTTCGGAAAATTCTGTAGGAATGCGTGGGACGAGGGTAGGGATTTCCTGAGTGCAGGTCGCATAGCCCGGCAGCACGGGAGCCGATGCGGCGTATTATTCGTTCGTGACGGTATTCAGCAGCATCGCAGCGGTTTGCTCCAGCAGCGAGACATCAAGGGTGCCGATACACTGTTCTGCCATTTCGATGCCTTGCAATACACTGGGGCGTTCGCTTTCGGTGATTTTCCACTGTCCGGTGCTGTCGCCGCGTGCGCGGACGGCAAGCAGCACGGTAATCGCGGCATCTAAAACCTCAATGGCTTGCGGAATGCCGGTTTGCTTGAGCTCCAGCGCTGTGCGTACTACCGAGATTGCTGCCGCCAGCCGCCCGAAACCGATGGCGCTGAAGCGATCCGCGCAGGCGGCTTCGTAAGGCAGGCGCATATCCATGGCGTACAAGTCGCGCAAGCCTTGCGTGACAGGGGTGCGGAGCGGTTTGCGTTTTTTCATGTTCTGATCCGGTCAGCTTGTTGTCGTATCCTCATCGCTTGGCGTCCCCGACAGGAATCGAACCTGTAATTAGTCCTTAGGAGGGACTCGTTATATCCATTTAACTACAGGGACAGGCCAAGGTGCTATTCTAGCGCAATTCCCCGCATTTCCTGAAACGGAGACGCTATGGCGCGCAAACCTCCCCGCACAGTGCTGGTGCTCGGCTTCGTCAGTTTTTTCAACGATCTTGCTTCGGAGATGGTGACGCCATTCATTCCGATTCTGGTGACGACAGTGCTGGGCGCGGGGCCGGTAGTGCTGGGGCTGATCGAGGGTGTGGCGGATGCGGCCGCCAGTTTTCTCAAGTTATGGGCTGGGCGTTATTCCGATGCCAAGCGCGGGCGGCGCAAGAGTATGACTATGCTCGGCTATGGTTTGTCGAATATGGTGCGCCCGTTGATGGGCTTTGCCGGGAGCTGGGGGGCGCTGTTGCTGCTGCGCAGTGTGGATCGGGTGGGCAAGGGCATACGCAGTGCGCCGCGCGATGCATTGATGGCGGATGCGACCGACCGTTCGATGCATGGTCACGCCTACGGTTTTCAGCGTGCGCTGGACAACGCCGGGGCGATGGGCGGCTGCCTGCTGGCGGCGGCGGCGATCGGTTGGGGGCACTGGCCCGTGCATCAGGTGATTTTCTGGTCGGTAGTGCCGGGCGTGGCGGTGATGTTTTTGCTGGCATGGGGTGTGCAGGAGCCGCCGAGGCTGGAGGTGGAAGAAGAGCGCTTAATGGCGTCGTTGGATTGGCGCGGTTTGTCGCCGGGGATGCGGCAGTATTTATTGGTGCTGGTGTTGTTTACGTTTGCGCGGGCATCGGAGAGTTTTATTCTGTTGCGCGGCAACGAGCTGGGTATGAGTGTGGTGCAAGTGCTGCTGCTGTGGGCGACTTTGAATATCGCGAAGGCGGCGACTTCGACTTACGGCGGGCGCTTGGCGGATGCTCTGGGATTGGGGCGGCTGACGATGGTCGGTTGGATGGGCTACGCTCTTAGTTTTATCGCGATCAGTACGATATCGCATCCGGCGGCGCTATGGATTGCAGTGGTGGGATACGGGCTGATTACCGGTCTGAGCGAAGGTTCCGAACGGGCGTTGATTAGTTCGCAAGCCGCGGAAGCCGAGCGCGGAACAGCCTTTGGCTGGTATCATCTCGCGGTTGGGCTGAGCGCGATTCCGGCAGGATTGCTGTTCGGTAGCTTGTGGCATTACCGGGGGGCGAACTCCGCATTCTTGTTTGCCGGGTGTCTGGCACTGTTTTGCGTGGTGTTGCTTCGCGGCATGGGATTTGTCCATGCCGGGCGAAAATAACGATGGGGTGAAAATGAAATATCCGAATCTGAATGTATTCGTGGCGTGGTTCTTGATTATTGAGACGCTGGCGCGTGGCTGGGTGGCTGCGGTCGGGCGGATCGTGCTGGAGTTGGGCGGCATGGAAACCGAACTGGAGGGGATTCCCGGTCAGGTGGTCGGTGCGTTGCTGTTGTTGGTTTTAATGCTGATCGTACGCCGCTTTATCGGCGAATTCCCGCCGCTCGGCAAGCCGGAAGGTAATGGATATGGATTCGGTCATAAGTTGGTGCTGATCGCCAATGTTGCCGCCGGGTTGTTGTTCATTTTTCCGTTTACCTATCAGTTTTTACAAAACCGAGATGTGATTATGGTGGTTTCTAAAGTCGTGGTGGCTTTGGGTTATCTTTCCATCGGTATGAGCGCGGTCGGATTCTCGCTGATTTATCAATCTTCTCAGCCTGTCGAGGCGAATAAACACTAATGCCGTACATTACGCTGGATAACGCCCATCTCGCTTATGGGCACTACCCCATGCTGGATGGGGCGGATTTTCAACTGGACGAAGGCGAGCGGGTCGGGCTGATCGGTCGCAACGGTACCGGAAAATCGAGTTTGTTGCGGGTGCTGGCCGGGCAGGGAGCGCTGGACGACGGCAAGGTGTGGCGTGCGCCGGGGAGTCGTATTTGCTATGTCAGCCAGGAGCCGCCGCTGAATCCCGATGCGACGGTGTTCGATGCCGTGGCGGAAGGCATGGGGACGCTGAGCCGGTTGCTGCACGACTATCAAAACTTGTCGCACCGCATGGGCGAACCCGGGGCGGATATTGAAGCCTTGTTGGATGAGATGCAGTCCTTGCAGACGCAGTTGGAAGCGCAAGGCGGCTGGACGCTGAAAGCGCGCATCGAAACGGCTATCGAACGATTGGAGCTCAATGCCGAGGCGCGTGTCGGTGATTTGTCGGGCGGTACGCGCAAGCGGGTGGCCTTGGCGCAAGCCTTGGTGGCTGAGCCGGATGTGCTGATTCTGGACGAGCCGACTAACCATCTGGACTTCGCTTCCATCGAGTGGCTGGAAGAGTTGCTGAACAATTTTCGCGGCAGTGTGCTGCTGGTGACGCATGACCGCCGCTTTCTAGATAATGTGGCGACGCGCATTGTCGAACTGGACCGCGGCAGACTGGTGAGCTTTCCCGGAAATTTTGAAGCCTACAGACGCATTAAAGAGCGCATGCTGGCCGATGAGGCGGTGGTCAACGCCAAATTCGATAAATTTCTGGCACAGGAAGAGGTGTGGATCCGCAAGGGCGTGGAGGCGCGTCGTACCCGCAATGAAGGCCGCGTGCGTCGTTTGGAACAGTTACGCCGCGATCATGCCGTTCGGCGCGAACAAATGGGCAAGGTCGAGTTGAATCTGGATGCAGGCGAGCGTTCCGGCAAGCTGGTGGCGGAACTGACCAACGTTAGCAAACGATTCGGCAACAAGCTGGTAATCGACGATTTTTCCTGTCGTATTCAGCGCGGCGACAAAATCGGTTTGTTGGGGCCGAACGGTTGTGGCAAGAGTACACTACTGAAAATCCTGCTCGGCGAACTGAAGCCGGACAGCGGGCAAGTGCAATTGGGCACCAAACTGTCGGTGGCCTATTTCGATCAGTTGCGCGCGCAACTCGACGAGGAAGCAACGCTGGCCGATACCATCAGTCAGGGGGCGGATTACATCGAGGTCGGTGGCGTCAAAAAACATGTCATCAGCTATTTGGGGGATTTCTTGTTTGCGGCCGAGCGGGCGCGTTCTCCGGTGAAGTCCCTCTCCGGCGGCGAGCGCAACCGTTTGCTGCTGGCCCGGTTGTTTACCCGTCCGGCCAATGTGTTGGTGCTGGATGAGCCGACTAACGATCTCGATATTGAAACGCTGGAGCTGCTGGAAGAGCTGCTGGTCGAATATGAAGGCACCTTGTTTCTGGTCAGCCACGACCGTGCGTTTCTCGATAACGTAGTGACTTCGGTGATTGCCTTCGAGGGTGAAGGAAAGTTGCAGGAATATGTCGGCGGGTATGCCGATTGGCAGCGTGCCAAGGCTTTCCAAGCCAAGCAGGCACCGAAAGCGCCAGTCGTTGCGTCGGCTAAGCCGGCTTCGGATATACTGCCCAAGGCAAAACCGGCCAAAAAGTTGAGTTACAAAGATGCGCGCGAACTGGAGCAGTTGCCGCAACGCATTGAGGCTTTGGAACAAGAGCAGCAAAGCATCCACGATACTTTGGCCGCCGGTACAATTTATCGCGAAGATCCGCAAGAAGCGGCGCGTTTGCAGGCGCGTGCCGAGGCGATTGAGTCGGAATTGCTGCACTTGCTGGAGCGCTGGGAGACGCTGGAGGGCGGTACAGCTTGAAAAGCCCGGTGCTTCCTAGTACATTGCGCTTCCCAAATGAATCTAGAGGTAAAGCATGACCCAATACAGTAAACGCATCGCGATTGTGCACTGGCTCACCGTATTGCTGCTGATCGCCGCTTACGCGCTCGGCATGACGCTGGACGAAACGCACGATGCCGCCGCCAAGTTGCCGCTGTTTCCGCCGCACATGCTGCTTGGGGATGCGATTCTGGTGTTGACCGCCGTGCGTTTGTACTTCCGTATGAAAGACGGTAAGCCGGCACCGCTGGCAGCGCCCAATCTGATGGATAAAATCGCCACCGGCACGCATCATTTGATCTATTTGTTGCTGATTGCGATGCCGTTGAGCGGGATTGCGACAGCGGCGACTTCCGGTTTGGTCGAAGCGCTCTCTACCCACGATGCCAGCAAGGTGCCGGACTTCGAAAAGGTCGAACTGTTGGAAGTGCACGAAGCAATCGGTGAATTGCTGTTGGTGGTGCTGGTGCTGCATGTTGCGGCGGCGTTGTACCATCAGTTTGTTGTTAAAGATGGTTTGATGGAGCGAATTTCGCTGCGCCGTAAGGACTAATGTCGCTGCGGGATCGCGAGAAAAGGGCGCTGCGGCGCCCTTTTTGTTGTCGGAATTAGGGAGAGGGAAATGGGAAATATGCTGACGGTAACGGTTGAATTTTCTTATCAGGGTGAAACCCATACGCTAAGTTCGACACTCGATTTAGATGCGTTGATGACGCAGCGCGGCGGGTTGCCCGATTTTTACGACTGGCTGGCCGAGCAGCACGGTATCGGGCCATATTCCTATCAATACGAGGTTTTGCTGTCGGAAGAAATGCTGTTCAGCGATGCGCAGGGGATGGCGGCAGAGTTTCTGGAGGACGGGCGATTCGATGCCGAGGGGTTTATGGCGCGCTGGCACAGGGAGCAGGTGGTGAATGTGCTGCAACCGATTGCCGTCCGCGAGTTGGGCGTGAGCGATTTGGCGGCGGAACCGGCGCTGCTGCGGGCGCTCACGGCGGCCTACCGGCTGGGGCGAGGCGAATAATCAGAAGTCCGGGCTGGCGTACAGCCAACCGAAACCGGCCAGTGCGCCGAAGAAAATCGCCAGATGTGCCCATGTCCAGAGGGCATAGCGGCGCGCCAGTTTTTCCGGCGGCAGGTTGCTGAGCAGGTACAGCCTGCCGTCTTCCGGGCAGCGCAAGAGATGGGTTTCCGGTGCTGTCCGGATTTCGGTCAGCCGTTGCTCGGCCTCAGCTTGCGCCGCCAGTCGGGCGGTTTCCCATTCATGCAGATCGAGTTCGCCGTCGCCATTGTGGTCGAAGCGCGCATGCAAGGCGGGTATATCCTGTTTCCATTCGGCGAGGATGGTTTTGACCATTTCATTGAGACTGGCGTGCCCGTTGCCGCTCAGGGTATGGAACTGACCGATGGCATACAAGGACTCCTGCTCCAGCAAGAGCCATTCGGTATAGCGGCGGTCGCCTTCTTTCCATTGTTGCTTATGGTTGGTGAGAATCTCAGCGCCGTTCGGGTCGATTACGCACGATCCGCTGCCGTCCTCCAGCAGCAGAGAGTCTTCGCTTTCGCCATTTTCTTCGGTGCGCCAGTCGCCGTCGTGATTTTTGTGCTCAATGCAGTAGCGGTACCACAGGCATGGTCGTTGACTCAGTTTGGCAAGCAAAGGGTGTTCGCCGAAACGGCGGCCTTGGCCGATCAGTTCGACATAGCCTTGTGCGGCGGAAGCGATGCGCGAAGTCGGGGTGTCGCGCACCATGCGTAACCGATAGAGCGCCGAGAGCCACGCGAGCAGGCTAAGTGCAGACATGGCGGCAAGGCTGCCGAGCCAGCCGAGGCGGGTGCCGATATGTGCGCCGATAGCGAGTAAAACAAGCTGTGCGCCGGAGGTGACGAGATTGGCATATTCGCGGCGCAAGCGGGCCAGCATAGCGGGTTACTTTTTGAACAGCGCTTTCATGTCGACATCGGATTTTTCGCTGGCGGAAAAGACCAATAAGGTTTTCGGTTCGTAGCGGAACAGGTTGGCGACCAGCCCGGCCGGAAATTGCTCGATACCGACGTTATAGATATTCACCGCTTCGTTGTAGAGTTCGCGGCGGTCGGCGATGGCGTTTTCCAGACTGCTGATGCGTTCTTGCAACTGCATGAATTGCTCGTTGGTTTTCAGTTCCGGATAGGCTTCGGCGACGGCGAACAGACGACCCAGCCCGGTACGCAATGCGCCTTCGGCCTGACCGAGCGCGCCGATGTCGGCCTTTTCATAGGCTTCTTGTACCTGAGTGCGGGCGGCGACCACGCTTTGCAGCGTCTTTTTTTCGAACTGTTTGTATTGCTTGCAGGTTTCTACCAGTTTCGGCAATTCGTCGTGGCGTTGCTTCAGCAGAACGTCGATATTTGCCCAAGCCTTTTCGGCGGCATGTTTGATGCGCACCAGATTGTTGTACAGGCTGACAAAATAAATAGCGAGTACGACAGAGGTGCCGAGCAAAAGTAGGGTGGTGGTCATGTCCGATTCCTCGTTAGGGGATGAGCTCGATGGTACCCGAAATTTGTACGCTGATGCGACTCTCGCCGCCGGCCAGTTCGGGCGTCGGCGGTGCAGCGTCGCTCAGCATCGCCCCTTTGCGCGACATGACCAGCGGTGCGGCATCGAAGCCGGGATTGATCGCGAGTCGGACGAGTTTATAGCCGCGTGCGCCCAGTGCGGTGCGAATCGCTTCGGCGCGTTGTTTAAAAGCGCCGAGAGCGCTGCCGATCAATTCGTTTTCGGTTTGTTTGCGGGTCTCCGGCGCAAGTGCGAATTGCAGTCCCGTGAGCTGCATAGAGGCTTGCAGTTGGGCGATTAGCTCGGTTGCGGCTTTGAAGTCGCGGCTTTCGATTCGCAGTTCGGCATGGCCGCGCCATCCCTCTAAGCGGTGATTTTTGCCGTAGAGCGGAAAGGTTTGCTGGTTACCGCTGGATGTTTTGACGGTATGGTACGACGCGGCTTTCTTCAGCGCGCTATTTAAACTCGTATTCAGTTGCCGGGCGACTTCGGTGGGGTTGTCGGCATTGACCTCTGTACTCAGTTGCGCCAGCAGCAGATCGTTGGCGATTTCTTGCCCCGCCTCACTTTGAAAGTCGATGCGGTGATAAGTCGGCGCTTCTTCGGCGCGGGCGGACGGAATGGCGAGCAGCAGTGCGAGCAGTAGATAACGCATTTCGATTTCTCCATGCATGGGGCCGATTGTGGCATCATAAATCAATTCGCCGGTATGGGGGGCGCAGAGCGGAGGTCAGGATGGATGCAGTTTCCGGTTTGGCATTGGCAAGCGGGCTTAGTTGGGCAAGCGGCCTGCGTTTGTATGCGACGGTGTTCGCGGTCGGCATACTCGGCAAGTTTCATTACATACATTTACCGTCAGGATTGCAAATTCTGACGCACCCAGCGGTGTTCGGGCTGGCCGGTTTTCTGTTGTTCATCGAGTTTTTGGCAGATAAGTTCCCCGGTATTGATAGCCTTTGGGATGCTGCGCATACCTTTATCCGTATTCCGGCTGGTGCATTGCTGGCTTGGGGGGCGATCGACAGCAGCGATCCGTGGATAGCCGCCTGCGCAGTGCTGCTCGGAGGGACGCTGGCCGGAGCGACCCATTTTGCCAAGGCGGGCGGACGCGCCGTAATTAATACTTCGCCGGAGCCGATGAGCAACTGGGCGGCTTCGTTCGGCGAGGATGGGTTGGTGGCGCTCGGCCTGTGGGCGGCGCTTGCGCATCCGACGGCCTTCTTAATCGGGTTGGCAATCTTCGTGTTATTCCTGTTCTGGTTTTTGCCTAAGGTGTGGCGCGGGCTGAAATACATTGCCGGGCGCGTGCACACATTATTGAACGGTACGGCGGCGCAGCCCCCTGCGGTTACTGAATTGGATAATTCTTAAAGCTGCAACGGTTTGGTGGTCATCAGTGACA
The DNA here is from genome assembly GCA_040757065.1 of Pseudomonadota bacterium. Classification (GTDB taxonomy): domain Bacteria; phylum Pseudomonadota; class Gammaproteobacteria; order Burkholderiales; family Gallionellaceae; genus JBFLXR01. The sequence goes on along the minus strand of JBFLXR010000025.1, from coordinate 16,587 downwards.
TGGGGTTGTCGCGCCACAAGGCGGGGTCGGCATCTACGAATAGTTCGATTTCGATGCCGTCCGGGTCGGCCAGATACAGCGACTGGCTGACACCGTGATCGCTCATGCCGATCAGTGAAATGCGGTGTGCTTCCAGATGCGCTTTGCAGGCGCGCAAGTCATCGAGGGTGTTGCCGATCTTAAACGCGACATGGTAGAGCCCCGGACTGTTGAGCGGGGCGTCCGGCGTGTGCTCACCGATTTGCAGCAATGCTAAGTCGTGGTGGTTGTCGCCGAAGGTGAGAAATGCCATTGCGTTGCGGTAGCGACCCACCTCGCGCAGGCCGAGAATGTCGCGGTAAAATGCAACGGAGCGTTCCAGATTGCGCACTTTGAGTACGATGTGTCCAATTGCTTGAATTTGCATGGAACCCTCCGGATCGTTCGGTTATGTTCGGTTAATTTACCATAAATCGGGTAATTCGGCGGGTGCGAGTGTGCGGGATGCTTTGCGCCGTTTGCAAGTCGGTTTGCCGAAAATCCTGTATCATTGCCTCAATTAAAACAGAAACCGAGCAGTCCTATGAAAGTTACCTTCCTCGATTTCGAGCAATCCGTCGCCGACTTGGAAAACAAGATCGAGCAACTGCGCTACGTGCAGGACGATTCCGCACTGGATATTTCCGAAGAGATTTCCCGGTTGCAAAAAAAGAGTCAAGAGCTGACCAAGGATATTTACGCCAAGCTGACGCCGTGGCAAATCTCGCAAGTGTCGCGTCACCCGCAGCGTCCCTATACGCTCGATTACATTGAACATTTGTTCACCGATTTTGAAGAGCTGCATGGCGATCGTGCCTTTGCTGATGATCCGGCAATTGTCGGCGGTCTGGCGCGTTTTAATGGTCAGAGCGTCATGGTGATCGGTCACCAAAAGGGGCGCGATACCAAGGAGCGTCAGTACCGTAACTTCGGTATGCCGCGTCCTGAGGGGTATCGTAAGGCCTTGCGATTGATGCGGTTGGCCGAAAAGTTTGGCATTCCGATCATGACTTTCGTCGATACCCCCGGTGCGTATCCCGGCGTGGGCGCGGAAGAGCGCGGCCAGTCGGAGGCGATCGGCAAAAATCTGTATGTGATGGCGGAACTGCGCGTACCCCTGATTTGTACCATTATCGGCGAAGGCGGTTCCGGCGGTGCGCTGGCGATTGCGGTGGGCGATGCGACGCTGATGCTGCAATATGCAACCTACTCGGTGATTTCGCCGGAGGGCTGTGCATCCATTTTGTGGAAGAGTGCGGATAAGGCGGCCGATGCGGCGGAAACGCTGGGTATTACCGCTACCCGTCTGAAAACATTGGGCTTGGTGGATAAGATCGTCAACGAGCCGCTCGGTGGTGCGCACCGCGACTATCCGGCGATGATGCAAAATATGAAGAAAGCCTTGCAGGATGTGCTTAAGCAAGTGCAGGCCAAGCCCACCGGCGAGTTGCTGCAAACCCGCTTCAATCGTTTGATGGGTTATGGCAAGTTCAAGGAAATCGAACTCTGATCTGACAGCGCGCGTAGAACGCGCGCTTTCCCCTTTTGTTTCCGCTGACCAAACCGTTCTGCTCGGCCTGAGCGGCGGGGTCGATTCCGTTGTGTTGTTGCATGTCTTGCACCTTTTGTCGGCGCAGCAAGGCTGGCGGTTGCGTGCGCTGCACGTTCATCACGGTATTAGTGCCAATGCCGATGGATGGGCGGCTTTTTGCGAAACGTTGTGTGTCGGGCTGAACGTGCCGCTGGAGGTGGTGCGGGTGGATATTGCGCCGATGCGCGCAATGGGTATCGAAGCGGCGGCGCGCACCTTGCGTTATCAGGCGCTGACGGCTGTCGGTGCGGAGAGCATTGTGCTGGCACAGCATCGGGACGATCAGGCCGAAACGCTGTTGTTGCAATTGTTGCGGGGCGGTGGGGTGCGCGGGGCGGCGGCCATGCCCATGCGAACCGTCTTGTCCGGGTCTCAGTTGTTGCGTCCCTTGCTGGATACATCGCGTGCCGAGTTGCTGGCATATGCTGAAGCGCATGGTTTGCGCTGGGTCGAGGACGAAAGCAATGCCGATCCGGCGTACGCCCGTAATTTTGTACGCCACCGCATTTTCCCCTTGTTGGAAACACACTATCCCGGATGCAGGACAACGTTAGCACGCAGTGCCGGGCATTTCGCTGAGGCGGCATCCTTGCAGGATGCGCTGGCAGAGATCGATAGCGCGGATGCAATAACGGCGGGAACCTTGGCGGTTGAGCGTTTGCGAGCATTGGACTGGGTGCGCGCGAAAAATTTATTGCGGTATTTTATTGAGCAGCAAGGTGCGCCATTGCCGGATGCGCCGAAGTTGGAGGAGCTGTTGCGTCAGTTGTTGCTGGCGCGGCAGGATGCGCAAGTTTGTGTGGCATATGCCGGTTATGCGGTGCGGCGCTATCGCGAGCGCGCTTACGTTGAGAAAACGTTGCCGGAGTGCGGCGAGGACTTCTCGCGGAGCTGGTCCGGTGAGCCATCTTTGGCTATGCCGGAATTGGGCGGTGTGCTGACGATGGAGCGGATGTCGGGGCGGGGGGTGGCGTGCGCCAAATTGGCCGGGCGCGGCTTGACTGTGCGCTTGCGTAGCGGGGAGGTGCCGTTTAAACCCGGAAATAACCGTCCGGCGCGCAGCCTGAAAAATTTGTTTCAAGAGGCGGCGATTCCGCCGTGGCAGCGTGCGCGCTGGCCGCTGTTGTATTGCGGCGAGACGTTGGTGGCGATTCCCGGGCTGGGGGTGGCGGAGGATTGGCAGCCGCAGCCCGACGAAATGGGCTGGTTGCCGGTATGGTGCAATAAGTCGGCGTGATGCTGTCTGTTTGTGTTTTCCGTCTCGATGCGGACATGCAGAACTTGTGAAAGCCTGTTAAAATAACGGGCTGATTTTTTGATTAACTTTAAGTTTTGGAGAAAGTAGCATGGCTGTTGAACGTACCCTTTCCATTATCAAACCCGATGCCGTTGCCAAGAACGTGATTGGTCAGATCTACACACGTTTCGAAAACGCGGGTCTGAAAGTTGTTGCCGCACGCATGACGCATCTGTCCCGCGCTGAAGCGGAAGGCTTCTACGCTGTGCACCGCGCACGCCCTTTCTTCAATGATCTGGTGAGCTTCATGATCTCCGGCCCGGTGATGATCCAGGTGCTGGAAGGTGAAAATGCGATTCTGAAGAATCGCGAACTGATGGGCGCGACCGATCCGAAGAAGGCCGACAAAGGTACCATCCGTGCCGACTTCGCCGACAGCATCGACGCGAACGCTGTGCATGGTTCCGATGCGCCGGAAACCGCGGCAGTGGAAATCGCTTATTTCTTCCCGAGCATGAACGTCTACTCCCGCTAAGGGTTAGGCCGAAACGACGGATGCCGCATGGCACAGAACCTCCTCGATCTGAATGCACAGCAATTAACAGACTGGTTTGCCGAAATGGGCGAAAAGCCTTTTCGCGCCCGTCAGGTGCTGCGCTGGTTGCATAAGGCCGGGGAGCCTGATTTCGATGCGATGAGCGATCTCGCTGCATCGCTCAGAACCAAGCTGAAAGAGGTGGCTACAGTCGCCTCTCCCAGCGTGGTGCGCGAGGAGCTGTCTTCGGACGGTACGCGCAAATGGCTGCTCGACGTAGGTACGGGCAATGCCATTGAAACGGTATATATTCCTGAAACCGACCGTGGAACTTTGTGTGTGTCGACGCAGGCTGGGTGCGCATTGGATTGCGCATTTTGCTCGACCGGCAAACAAGGTTTTAACCGCAACCTCAGTGTGGCAGAAATTATCGGCCAGCTGTGGTGGGCCAATCGCGAAATCGGCAAGGATGAAAACGGCAACTGGCCGATCACCAATGTGGTGATGATGGGTATGGGTGAACCCCTGCTCAATTTTGATAACACGGTCAGCGCCTTGCGACTGATGTTGGACGATCTGGCCTACGGCTTGTCTCGTCGACGTGTTACGGTTTCTACCTCTGGCGTTATCCCGGCGATGGATCGTCTGCGCGAAGAGTGCCCGGTCGCATTGGCAGTGTCGCTGCATGCGCCGAACGATACGCTGCGCGATGTATTGGTGCCGATCAATCAAAAATACCCGCTTCGCGAGTTAATGGCGGCATGTCAGCGCTATTTGGAGCGCGCACCGCGCGATTTCGTGACTTTTGAGTATGTCATGCTGGACGGGGTGAACGATACGCCGCAGCATGCGCGCGAATTGATTGCGTTGGTGCGCGATGTGCCGTGCAAATTTAATCTGATCCCTTTCAATCCCTTCCCGAATTCGCCGTATTTGCGTTCTGATTCGGATGCGGTGCGCCGCTTCCGCGATATGCTGATGCAAGCGGACATCGTGACGACTACCCGCAAAACGCGTGGCGACGATATTGCTGCCGCTTGCGGTCAGTTGGCGGGACAGGTGCAAGATAAAACCAAACGGACTATCCGCTTGCAGGAGGTGCGTCCATGAAGCGCCTGTTCGCGGTGTTGGTTGCCATCGGGTTGGTTGGCTGCGCATCGTCTGCCCACAACGCACCGCCTCCGCAAGTCGGGCTGTCGCGCGCGCAAGAAAGCGCCCGTATTCATACCGAGCTGGCAGCAGCCTATTTTTCGCGCGGTCAGATGGCGGTAGCGCTGGAAGAGCTGAGCAAGGCAGTCAAGGCCGAACCGGATTATGCGATGGCCTATAATGTGCGCGCCTTGGTGCGTATGGCGCTGCGCGAGAACGAGCAAGCCGAAGAAGATTTCCAGCATAGCCTGCGGCTTGATCCGAATAATTCGGAAACTTTGAATAATTACGGCTGGTTCTTGTGTCAGAACGGCAAGGAACGTAATGCCAACCGCTATTTCATGGCGGCGGTCAAAAACCCACTCTATACTACGCCGGAAAAGCCTTATTTGAATGCCGGAATCTGCGCCAGAAAGGCTGGTGTTGCGAAGGATGCTGAAACCTATTTGCAGCGTGCGCTGGTGATGAAGCCGGAAATGCCGGAGGCATTGTACGCCTTGGCGGATATGAGTTTGTCCGCTGCCGATGCGGCAGGCGCGAAGTCTTATTTCTTGCGCTACGAGCGTACGCAGATGGCTGGAGGCCTTTCGGCGGAAGCCTTGTGGCTGGCGGTGCGCATCGAGCGTGCTTTAGGCAATCGGGAAAGCGCGGAAAATTACGCCGGGCAGTTGAGCAAGCGCTTCCCGGATGCACGTGAAACTCAACAGATGTTGTACGGAAAATAATGGACGACAATATCGATCAACCCGCGCCGGGAGTGGCGGGTCAGCAGGAAACCTCGCAACAGCCGGGGGCTGGCGCAGTGCTGCGTGACGCCCGTGAGCAGGCCGGTCTGAGTGTGGCCGACGTGGTCGAACGCATCAAGTTTGCGCCTAAGCAGATCGAGGCATTAGAGGCCGAAGATTATGAATCTCTGCCTCAGGGTGGCTTTTTGCGCGGTTTTGTTCGTAGTTATGCGCGGCTGCTCCAGTTGAACGATGCTGAATTGTTGGCGCGTTTGCCTCAGCCAGAGTCGCATACAAAGCCAACGCCGGTTCAAAATACATTAGAAGCGCCGATGCCGCACCCAAATGCAGCGCGTCGCGCCAATCTGATTTGGCTGGGCGCGGCCTTGCTGGCGGCGATTGGCTTGGCGGTGTTTACCCTGATGCCGCATAGCGCACCGACCGCGCCAGAGCCTCAGCCGACGGTCGAACCGGCTCCGCAAACGCAAGTGCAGGAAGTGCCGTTAGTCCTGCCGCCTGAGTCTGCTCCGGCTTCCGCACCTGCGGCGGTCTCCGTTCCGGTGAGTGCGCCGCAGGCGGTATCGGCCCCGGTTGCTGCCGTTAATCCGGTCTCGACGGTTCGCCCGGCTTCCATGCCTGTGCCGGCTTCGCATGCCGCGCCTGTTTCCGTCGCTCTGCCCGCTACACCGAAAGCGCAATCGCCGACGGGAGCTGCGGAGGAAGTGCCGGTGCGCATGGTGTTCGATCAGGCGTCTTGGGCGGAGGTACGCGATCGCAGCGGTAAACCTGTATTTTCCAAGCTCAGCCCGCGCGGCAGCGAACAAAAGATCGGCGGTCAACCGCCGTTTCGCATTGTGATTGGTCATGCGCAGGGTGTGCATCTGTACTACCGGGGCAAGGAGGTCGATCTTGTTCCGCATACGCGCGTTGAAGTGGCGCGCCTGACTCTGGAGTAAGCAATGAGTGGTTCCCCGATAGTGCGCCGTCTGGCGCAGCGTGTCATGGTCGGCGGCATTGCCATAGGCGGCGGTACGCCGGTGGTGGTGCAGTCCATGACCAATACCGATACTGCCGATGCACAAGGCACGGCACAGCAAGTTTTTGAATTAGCGCAGGCCGGGTCCGAGCTGGTACGCATTACCGTGAATACCTCGGAAGCCGCAGCGCAAGTGCCGCGCATTCGTGAATTGCTCGACAATATGGGCTGCAAGGTGCCGCTGGTCGGCGATTTTCACTACAACGGCCACCGTTTGCTGACGGAATTTCCCGAGTGCGCTCAGGTGTTGGATAAATACCGGATCAATCCGGGCAATGTCGGGCGCAACCGCAAGGGCGAGGATCAGTTTGCTGTAATGATCGAGGCCGCAATACGCTATAACAAGCCGGTACGCATCGGAGTGAATTGGGGGAGTCTCGATCAGGATGTGGTTGTGCGCATGATGGACGAGAACGCCAAGCTGACGCAGCCGAAAGAGGTGCGCGAAGTGACGCGCGAGGCGCTGATTGTTTCGGCGCTGGAAAGTGCGGCGCGTGCGGTCGAACAGGGATTGCCGAAAGATCGCATTGTCCTTTCCTGCAAGGTCAGCGAAGTGCAGGACTTGATTGCGGTTTACCGCGAACTGGCACGCCGTTGCGACTATGCGTTGCATTTGGGGCTGACCGAAGCGGGCATGGGTTCGAAAGGGATTGTTGCCTCGACTGCTGCCTTGGCGGTGCTGTTGCAGGAAGGTATCGGAGATACAATCCGTGTGTCGCTGACGCCGCAACCCGGCGGTTCGCGCACCGAAGAGGTGGTGGTGGCGCAAGAAATTCTGCAAACCATGGGGCTGCGCGCGTTTACCCCGATGGTGACGGCTTGTCCCGGTTGCGGTCGTACCACCAGCACGGTATTTCAGGAGTTGGCGCAGGATATTCAAAGCTATTTGCGCGGGCAGATGCCGCAATGGCGCGAACAATATCGCGGCGTAGAAAACATGAGCGTTGCGGTAATGGGCTGCATTGTGAACGGCCCCGGTGAAAGTAAAATGGCTAACATCGGCATCAGTTTGCCGGGGACAGGGGAGAATCCTGCAGCCCCGGTCTATGTCGACGGTGAGAAAGTAACGACTCTGCGCGGCGAGAATATTGCAGCCGAGTTTAAACAAATTGTGGATGATTACATCGTACGCAACTACGCCCCGCGTGAGCCGGGCGATGCGCGGAGCAAGGTAATCCCGATTCAGGCAGGTTAAGGTTTTAGAGTAATGAGCACTCCGACATTGCAAGCCGTACGCGGCATGAACGATATTTTGCCGGATGAAGCCGGTTTGTGGCTGTGGTTCGAAGATACCGTGCGCGACTGGCTGGAAGCCTACGGCTACCGTAATATTCGCATGCCGTTGGTGGAGCCGACTGCGCTGTTTAAGCGTGCGATCGGCGAGGTGACCGATATCGTCGAAAAAGAAATGTACAGTTTCGAGGATAGCCTGAACGGCGATCACCTGACGCTGCGTCCCGAGGGGACTGCATCGTGCGTGCGTGCCGTATTGCAGCATAACCTGCTGTACAATGCGCCGCAGCGTTTGTATTACAGCGGACCAATGTTCCGCCACGAGCGCCCGCAAAAAGGGCGTTATCGTCAGTTTCACCAGATCGGGGTCGAGGCATTGGGTTTTGCCGGCCCGGATATCGATGCCGAGCAAATCGTAATGTGCGCCCGTCTGTGGCGTAAACTGGGCATTCGCGATGTGGCGCTGCAACTGAATACGCTGGGCGATTCGGCGTCGCGGCAACGGCATCGCGAGAAACTGATCGCTTATTTCGAGCGCCATCAGGCAGATCTCGATGCGGATGCAACGCGCCGTTTGCACAGCAATCCGCTGCGCATTCTGGATAGCAAAAATCCGGCAATGCAGGCGCTGATCGCCGATGCGCCGAAGCTGATGGACGAGTTGGACGAAGATGCGCTGAAGCATTTCGAGGCGGTGCAGGCCGAGTTGAAGCGGCACGATATTGCTTATGAAGTGAACCCGCGCTTGGTGCGAGGGCTGGATTATTACAACCGCACCGTGTTCGAGTGGGTGACTACCCGGCTCGGAGCGCAGGGAACGATTTGCGCCGGCGGACGATACGACGGGCTGATCGAACAAATCGGCGGTAAACCGGCTCCGGCCGCCGGTTTTGCGATGGGCGTGGAGCGCCTGCTGGCTTTGTTGCAGGAAGACGGCATGCTGGCTCCGCCGATGCCATTGGATGCATATATTGTGCATCAGGGCGCGCAAGCCGATGCGATAGCCGGCGTCGCCGCAGAACAATTGCGCGATGCCGGATTGCGCGTGCTGTTGCACTGCGGCGGCGGTAGTTTTAAATCGCAAATGAAGAAGGCGGACGGCAGTGGGGCAGCCTGTGCGGTGATTATCGGAGACGATGAGGCGCAAGCGGGCGAGGCAACTTTAAAGCCGTTGCGCGGTGGCGGCGAACAACAACGCATCGCACTGGGTGCGTTAGCGGGCGAAATCGGAAAACTGATTAAGTAAGGATTACGAAATGGCAGCGTTGGATTTGCAGGAACAGGAACAGGTTGATGCGCTGAAGGCTTGGTGGAAAGACAATGCCAAGTGGGTGATGCTGGGGCTGTCCGTGGCAGTGGGCGGTTTTACTGCGATGCAGGGCTGGAAAATGTACCAGGGCAAACAGGCCGCCGAGGCCGGAGCTTTGTACACCGAAGTGGTGAAGCAGCTTTCCAGCAACGATGCTAAGCGGGTGAGCGATGCTGCTTCAGCTCTGACGGAGAAATACGCATCCGCTGCCTATGCGCCGCGTGCACAATTGCTGGCTGCGCAAGCCAATCTGGATGCCGGGAATTTGCCGCAAGCTAAAACCGAATTGCAATGGGTGATTGATCACGCCGCTGAGGAGGGGCTGCAGCATGTGGCACGTCTGAAGCTGGGCGCGGTGCTGCTCGATGAGAAGAATTATGCTGAGGCCGGTAAATTGGCGGAAGCTAAGCATCCCGAATCGTTCGATGCATTATATGCCGACCTGAAAGGCGACGTGCTGAGCGCGCAGGGCAAGGCGGGGGAAGCCCGTTCGGCCTACAAGACCGCGCTGGATAAAAGTGACAGCAAGGCAATGTACCGTAATCTGATTCAAATGAAACTGGATGCGCTGGGGGACGGTCAATGAAATTGCGCGTTGCAGTGCTGTTGGTTGCGTCGCTTGGTCTGACGGGCTGTTCCGGTCTGGCAAGCTGGGCGAAAAGCAAGTCGGAGGGCACTATGCCTGCCGAACTGACCGAGTTTAAGCCGAGCGCAACGGTAGAAGTACGCTGGCAGCATAGCATTGGTAGCGGTGAAGGTGTGGCGCTGCAACCGGCAGTAACGCGCGAAGCCGTTTATGCGGCCAACGCCAAGGGGCAGATATTCCGGATTGATCGCAATACCGGCAAGGAAACTTGGCATGCGGATGCAGGGTTTCCGGTAAGCGGCGGGGTCGGGACGGGCGAAGGACTGGTATTCGTCGGTAGCGCGAAAGGCGACGTCGCGGCTTTCGATGATCAGGGCAAGCTGCGCTGGAAAGCGAAAGTCAGCAGTGAAGTTCTGGTTCCGCCGCAAGCTGCGGACGGGATCGTGGTGGTGCGCACCGGCGACGGCAAAGTGACCGGCCTGAGCGTGGCGGACGGTAAGCGACAGTGGCTGTATGAGCGTATGACCCCAGCATTGGTCGTGCGCAGTCAGGCTGGCGTGGTGATTGAGCGCGGCACGGTGTACACCGGTTTCGCCGGCGGTAAACTGGCAGCCATTGGGCTGAACAACGGTTCGCTTTTGTGGGAGGCCGTGGTTTCGCAGCCGCGCGGCAATACCGAACTGGAACGGATTAGCGACATTACCAGCAATCCGGTTCTGGACGACGAGCAGGTTTGCGCAATTGCTTTTCAGGGGCGCTTAGCTTGCTTCGATCCCATGCAGGGTAATGCGTTGTGGGTGCGCGATTTGTCCGGAGATAAAGGCTTGGCGTTGTTGCGCCGTTCGCTTTATATCACCGACAGTAAGGGGGCCGTGTTGGCCATGGATAAGGGGGCGGGCAGTTCTTTGTGGAAGAACGACCGCTTGCTGTATCGCCAGACCAGCGCCCCGTTTGCGCTGGATAGCTATGTGCTGGTCGGCGATCTGGAAGGGTACGTGCATGTGCTGAGCCGCGAGGACGGTGCTTTTGCCGCCCGCTTGAAAACAGACGGTTCGCCGATTCTGACTGCGCCGGTGGCGCTCGGTACCGGCGTGCTGGTGCAGACCAGCGGCGGCGGACTGTATTCAATTGTCATTAAATAATCGGAACGAAAGGTAGCGATGCTTCCCACTCTGGTATTGGTCGGTCGCCCGAATGTGGGAAAGTCCACCTTGTTTAACCGCTTGACCCGCAGTCGTGATGCGCTGGTGGCGGATCAGCCCGGTCTGACCCGAGACCGTCACTATGGGCGGGGACGCGTCGGCAGTCGTCCTTATCTGATCGTCGATACCGGCGGTCTGGAGCCGGTCGCCAAAGACGGTATTCTCCACGAAATGGCACGGCAAACCCGGCAAGCCGTCGATGAGGCCGATCTGGTACTGTTTCTGGTGGACGGACGTCAGGGCGTGACGCCGCAGGATAAAATTATTGCCCAGCAATTGCGCAAGAGCGGTCAGCCGCTGTTGTTGCTGGTGAATAAAGCCGAGGGCATGCAGCGCACCCGTGTGACTGCCGACTTTCACGAGTTGGGTCTGGGCGAGCCGCTGCCGATTTCTTCCGCACACGGCGATAACGTCGAAGAAATGATCGAGCTGGCGCTGGAAACTTTTCCGATGCCGGAGCCGGAAGAGGCGGAACAGGTTGTCGATCATCCTAAAATTGCAATCGTCGGACGCCCGAATGTGGGTAAATCCACTCTTGTGAATGCCATTCTCGGCGAAGAACGGGTCATTGCCTTCGATCAGCCGGGCACCACCCGCGATAGCATTTATATCGATTTCGAGCGTAACGGCAAGCAATACACCATTATCGATACTGCCGGTGTGCGTCGTCGCGGCAAGATCGACGAAGCCATCGAAAAATTCTCGGTAGTGAAGACCCTGCAATCCATCGAAGACGCCAATGTGGTAGTGCTGGTGGTCGATGCCCGCGACCAGATTACCGAGCAGGATGCGCATTTGGCTGATTTCGTGCTGCAAACCGGTCGGGCGCTGGTGTTGGCGGTGAATAAGTGGGACGGGCTGGATAACTACCAGCGCGATACGGTAAAGCGCGACATCGAGCGCAAGCTGCATTTCCTGGGGTTTGCCAAGCATCATTACATCTCGGCGCTGAACGGTACCGGTGTGGCCGGGGTGCTGAAATCGGTGAATGAAGCCTATGCGGCGGCAATGGCCAAGCTGCCGACCCCGAAGCTGACCCGCGTACTGATCGCTGCGCTGGAAAAACAACAGCCGCCGCGCGGCACCATGTTCCGTCCTAAGATGCGCTATGCGCATCAGGGCGGTAGCAACCCGCCGATTATCGTGATTCACGGCAGCGCGCTGGATAAAGTGCCGGATAGCTACCGCCGCTATCTGGAGCGTGCCTTCTGCGAGGCTTTCAGCTTGCAGGGGACGCCGCTGCGCATCGAATTCAAGGCTGGTAAGAACCCTTTCGAAGGGCGCAAAGCGAAGCCGCTGACCGAGGCGGAGCAAAAGCGTGCGCATCGCGCCCGTATTCGCGGGCGGCGTCTGTTCGGTTAATGCGGAGTGCGGTTTGAAATAAGAAACGGCGACCTGAGGTCGCCGTTTCTTATTTGCCGCTGTCGGGGGCGGATTGTGCTGTCGGAGCGGGCTGTTCCGTCTGACTGCCCGGTTGGGAAGCGGAGGGTTGCGTCGCGGCAGGCGGAGGCGTCATATCCAGGGCAGCATCGTCGCCGTAATCGTCGTCGTATTTCTCGCGTGGCGGATTGCCGTCGTAGATCAGGCTTTCCCGACGTTGCAGGTAGGCATCGCGCAGGAAGGTATAGCGATCCAGCGAGGCGGTGTCGATCAATTCTTCCTGGCTGAGCAAGTCGGCGCGTTTGTTTACCAGCTTAGTGACAGTCACGCCGTTGCGCGTGCGAATCGGGCGCAGCTTACGGATGACGCTGATCTGGCTGTCGACATAAAGGCCAGCCCCATCGCGCACGGTACTGGGGCCGAGCAGCGGCAGAACCAGATACGGGCCGCTCGGAACACCCCATTTGCCCAGTGTTTGCCCGAAGTCTTCATTGTGCTTGTCATAGCCGGTGATGCTGGCGGCATCGATCAAGCCGAATGCACCGACCGTGGTGTTAATCAGCACCCGTCCCGCGTCGGAGAAAGCTTGCTTCAGCTTAAATTGCAGCAGATCGTTTACAGTGACAACGATGTCGTCCAGATTGGAAAAAAAGTTACCGATCATGGTTCGGCCGGTCGGCGGAATCACGTTGGCATAACCCTGCGCTACCGGTTTGACGATGGCATGGTCGAGCTTGTCGTTCAATTCGTACATGCTGCGGTTGAAGGGCTCCAGCGGATCCTTCGGGTTCGATTGCCCGCCGGTCGAAGCACATCCGGCGAGGAGGCAGCATGCCAGTATGAGCGGTCTGATCGAATGCATGGGCTTAATATAGAAAAGCGATGGAAGGATTATAGGGGGTTTCTCGTAAATCCGACAGTTGCTTGCTAAGCCGGGTGGGCGGGCGGCGGCCCGAGATCAACATTGCGAAAACGAAAGTGCCGTTGTTTTCGGTCGGCGAAGTAGTCTTGCAGGGCAAACTTAACGGGTCTGAATGCCAGTAGTTCCCACGGAATTTCTTCTTCGCGGAATAGTTCGACCTCAAGGCTCTCCACCCCCGGCGAAAAATCCAGATCAAGCAGACGGGCACGGAACAACAGGTGTACCTGATCGATGTGCGGCAAGTTGTACATGGCGTATAACTCGCCGATCTCGACGCGTGCATTCGCTTCCTCTAGCGTTTCGCGGGCGGCAGCTTCGGCTGTGGTCTCGCCGTTTTCCATAAACCCGGCGGGCAATGTCCACAAGCCGTGGCGCGGTTCGATCGCACGGCGGCAGAGCAGAATGCGACCGTCATCCCATTCCGGGATGGCGCCGACGATCAGCTTGGGATTTTGATAATGGATTGCGGCGCAGGCGGTACAAATATGGCGCGGACGGTTGTCTTCGGGCGGCTGGCGCAACTCGACGGGCTGGCCGCACGCGCTACAGTATTTCATTTCCAGAATTGCCACCATGCTGCCTCGTCGGCAGCGGACTTATAGGCACCCGGCTGAATGCCATCCTTGGCGACGTTCAAATCGAGCACGCGCTGGGTGTCGTTGCGTAAGTCAGTCATGCCGAGTGCATCGTAGGCTTTAATCATGACCAGCAGAGCGTCGCGGGTTTGCGGTGACTGAGGATATTGCGTAACCACGTTCTTGGCGCGGTTCAGCGCGGCGACATAGGCCCCGCGGCGCAGATAATAGCCGGCGATATGCATTTCCGAGCGCGCCAGCGCATTAATCAGGTATTGCATGCGGATTTTGGCATCGGCGGCGTAGCGGCTGTTCGGGAAGCGGGTAATCAGTTCCTGAAAGGTGTCATAAGAGGCGCGCGCCATACGCGGATCGCGTTCGGAGGGATCTTGACCGGAGAAATCGCCGAAGAGGCCCAGATCTTCGTTGAAGTTAATCAGGCCTTTCAGATAGTAGGCGTAATCGAGCCGGGGGCTGTTGGGAAATTGCTTGATAAACCGATCGATGGTGGAAAGGGCAGGGTCGGGTTCGCGCTGCTTGTAGTAAGCATAGGCGATTTCCAGTTGCGCTTGCTGCCCGAAACGGCCATAGGGGTAGCGCGCTTGCAGGCGTTCCAGTGATTCGATGGCCTTAGTGTAGCTGCCGTCGTTCATGTAGTCTTTGGCTTCGGCATACAACTCTTCCGCGCTCACAAATTTGGCGTTTTCGGCGGACTGGCTGCCCGGCAGCGGGGTGAAAATATTGCACGCGGAGAGCGTAAGCAGCAAAAATAAGGCTAAACTATGGCGCATGACCGAATCCGAAAAAAATTTATCCGATTATACCGCAGCCGCAACAGAATTGACTGTGCCCGCTGAATATGCCGGTTTGCGGCTCGATCAGGCGTTGGCGAAGTTGATGCCGGAATACTCGCGCAGCCGTATCCAGGAATGGATTGAGGCGGGGCAGGCGCTGCTGGGCGGCAATCGCGCGAGCATTAAACAAAAGGTGTGGGGGGGCGAGCGCTTGCAGGTAACGCCAGTCGGGCATCCTTCCGAAATGCCGCATCTCGCCGAAGACATTGCCCTCGATGTGGTGTATGAAGACGACAGTATTCTGGTGATTAACAAGCCAGCAGGGCTGGTGGTGCATCCGGGCAGTGGCAACTGGGAAGGGACGATGCTGAACGCGCTGCTGCACCATGCGCCGCAGTTGGCCGAGGTGCCGCGTGCGGGCATTGTGCATCGGCTGGATAAGGATACCAGCGGCTTGCTGGTAGTGGCGAAAACCATTCCGGCACAAACTGCGCTGGTGCGTCAGTTGCAGGCACGTAGCGTGAAGCGCGAATATCTGGCATTGGTTTACGGCGAAGTGCCGTACGGCGGCACGGTGGATGCGCCGATCGGGCGGCACCCAACCCAGCGGGTAAAAATGGCGGTATTGCATGCTGGCGGCAAACCTGCGGTGACGCATTACAGTATTGAAGTCGATTATCCCGGCTGTACGCTGATGCGCTGCAAGCTGGAAACCGGACGCACGCACCAGATTCGCGTGCATATGGCGAATATCGGCCATCCGCTCGTCGGCGATAGTACCTATATTAAGGGAGCGCCGAAATGTCCGGCTGCATTGCGCGGACTGTTGTCCGGATTCCACCGGCAGGCGTTGCATGCCGAGCGACTCGGATTGATTCACCCGCAAAGCGGCGAATGGGTAGAGTGGTTCGCACCGTTGCCGGAAGATTTCGAGCAGTTGCTGGAGCAAGTCGAGGAGGTGGCCGATGGAATGGCTTGAACATAGCATCGTGCCGGCATGGCCTGCGCCGCCGAATGTGAAAAGTTTGCAGACCACCCGCATCGGTGGGATAAGCTGTGCACCGTACGATACCTTTAACTTAGGCGATCATGTCGGCGACGAACCACTGGCGGTAGCGCATAATCGCCAGTTGTTTTCGGCGCGGGTGCCAAGCGAGCCGCTGTGGCTGAAACAGGTGCACGGTACGACGGTCGTGAATGCAGCGGAGGCGGATTGTGTGCCGACGGGCGATGCCAGCGTATCGCGTCATGCCGGGGCAGTGTGCGCGGTGATGACGGCGGATTGTTTGCCGGTATTGCTGTGCGATACGCACGGCACGGTGGTGGGCGCGGCGCATGCCGGTTGGCGCGGACTGTGCGACGGCGTGATCGAGTCGACCGTGGCGTCAATGAGGGTTGCGCCGGAAGAGGTGATGGCTTGGCTCGGGCCGGCAATCGGTGCGGAAGCCTTCGAAGTCGGCGAGGAGGTGCGGGCGGCGTTTATTGCCCGGCAGCCGGAAGCCGAGCGTGCTTTTAAACCGGGACAGGCCGGAAAGTGGCTGGCAGATATCGTTCTGCTGGCGCGCCAGCGGTTACAGGCGCTCGGTGTGAGTGGGATTTACGGCGGGGAATGGTGTACCTACAGCGATCCGGCGCGCTTTTATTCTTACCGTCGCGACGGCGTAACCGGGCGAATGGCGAGCCTGATTTGGCTCGAACATCAATAACTCTGCGACGGGTTTGAACTTTTATTGCAAATATCTGCGATAGCGGTTGAATATTTCTCTGCGATTGGATAAAATCGCGCCTCTTTAATTTTGCACATATTGGTTGGAGTAATTGCTATGGCACGTGTCTGTCAAGTGACGGGGAAGGGCCCGATGGTTGGGAACAACGTTTCCCACGCGAATAACAAAACCAAGCGCCGTTTTCTGCCGAATCTGCAGCGTCGCCGCTTCTGGGTGGAGAGCGAAGGCCGCTGGGTGAGCCTGCGCCTGACTAACGCTGCACTGCGTACTATCGACAAAAACGGCATCGACGCTGTGCTGTTCGAAATGCGTGCGCGCGGCGAAAACGTTTAAGGAGTAGCAAAACATGCGCGATAAAATCAAACTCGAATCCAGTGCTGGTACCGGTCATTTCTACACCACGACCAAAAACAAGCGTACCACTCCGGAAAAGCTGGAAATGAAGAAATTCGATCCGGTTGCCCGCAAGCACGTGATGTACAAGGAAACCAAGCTGAAGTAATTCGGCAGTGTTTCTAAAAAAAGCCCGCGTAAGCGGGCTTTTTTGTTTTCTGCGATACGCAGACAT
>JBFLXR010000024.1:0-26795 GCA_040757065.1 Pseudomonadota bacterium | reverse complement strand
ATCAAAACGAACCGAACAGTTGTCAGACGATTTGCCGGAATCCTCCCCCTGACCCGGCAAGTCGGTAGTCCGGCGCGGTACCTCTCCTCCCGCGCCTGAAGAAAGAAGCGCCCGAAAGGGCGCTTCTTTTTTGGTTAACCCGCTGCGAAATATTTTCCCCCAGGCTGGCTTATCGGTGCGTTTTTGCAGCGTGCGGCTTGTCGCTAGGCACGGATTTCTGCCAGAAGCTCGCGGGGTGCGCTACCATGTGCGCAGGGTAGGGAAAGCGCATGGACCGTAGCGAACGTTTTTACAAAATCGACCAAATGCTCTCCGGCAGAAAAGTGGTGCCGGTGGGCGACTTCTTGTCCGAGCTGGATATCTCGCTGGCGACATTCAAGCGCGATCTGGAATACCTGCGCGACCGCTTAAATGCGCCTATCGTTTGGGATCGTGAAGCAGGCGGCTATCGTTATGCATCGCAGCCGTCCGCCGGCCCGGCTTTTGCGCTGCCGGGCATGTGGTTCAATGCCTCGGAAGCCCATGCGCTGCTGCTGATTCAGCAATTGCTCAAAGAGCTGCACCCCGGTCTGTTGAAGCAGCAAGTCGAACCGCTGCAAGCCCGGCTGAAAGCCTTGCTCGGCAGCCACGACCACAGCGCGGAAGAAGTCGAAAAACGCTTCCGGCTGATCCACGCCGCCAAGCGCGTGCTGCCGCTGGAACACTTCGAAGTCATCGCCAGCGCCACCCTCGGACGCAAACAACTGCGCGTACTGCATTTCAACCGCGAGCGCGACGAAACCCTCGAACGCCAACTTTCCCCTCAGCAAATCGTTTTCTATCGCGACAACTGGTATCTCGATGCATGGTGCCACCTGCGCAACGGCATACGCAGCTTCTCCATCGATGCCATTCGCCAAGCCGAACTCACCGACCAACCCGCCAAAGAACTGGATGCCGATACCCTGCGCGCCTATTTCGAAAAGGGCTACGGCATTTTCTCCGGCAACCAAGTGCAATGGGCCAAACTGCGCTTCACCCCCGGCCGCGCGCGCTGGGTCGCCAGCGAAATCTGGCACCCCGAACAACGCTTCAGCTACCAGCCGGACGGCAGCTACCTGCTCGAACTGCCCTATGCCGACGACCGCGAATTGCTCATGGACATCCTCCGGCACGGACAAGAAGTCGAAGTGCTCGCCCCGCACAGTCTGCGTACCCGCATGATCGCAACACTCAGCGCCGCGCTTAAAAATTACGACTAGCTCATTCTATGAGCTAGTCGGCCTTTACACTGCCTTTCATCAACACAAGAAAGGCGTGCGCAATGCAAACACTAAAAAATGTAAATCCCGATGCACTGGTTGTCTGGGTCGCCATGGTCGGAACTTGTATCGCGATGATGTTCGCGTGAGTGGGGCTGAATGCATGGAGCAGTACTTGAAGTATGCGTATCAGGCATCAGGGAAAATGTTTGCTGTGGAAAAGATGAATCCACGTATCCGATGGACGTAGCTCTCTTCAGTGCGATGACTGAAATGGCGGCTGTTGTGGCTGACCTCGTGAACGCGATCCGGCAAGTGAGGTTTTTACCTGGAATAAGGGATGGCTGCTGACTCCATAACTGTAGCTCCTGTTCTGAGTTAGAAAGATGGGTTGTCCTAATAGGGCGCTTGATTTTGTCTGTAGTTGCTGTTGATTACTCGGCGGACAGGGCGCGGTCTATCTGCACCAAATTAAAAGAGAAATGGTGAAATCATCAAGGTTGTGGATATTATACGGACACAGGCTCCATATAGTGTCTGTTAGGTTTTGCAACTTTCAGGAGGTGCTATTGTCGTAAACCACGAAGTCCATCCATATCGAGAAGAAAGGGAGCAAGTATGAGTCTGCCACAAATGGCGTTGGAAGACATCAAGGTCAATGTGAAACTGAAGCTTGCAGTATTGTGGACAAGTTTTATGTTTCTCTACATCTATGTGGATTATTTCCACTTGTATATGCCGGGTTCCATAAAAGATATTCTGGCAGGAAAAATGTTTGTATTTGACATTACACAACTCATCCTATTGATAGGGCTGGTTTCGGTGACGATTCCAGCTCTAATGATTTTCCTTTCCGTTGCTATGCCAGCTAAAGTAAATCGATGGACAAACATAATCGTGGCTGCAGTTTATATCCCTTATACATTGTTCAATTTGGCAGGTGAGGCCTGGATACATATGGTTTTTGGCGCTGCTGTAGAAGTCATTCTTCTTTTGCTAGTTATCCGGTATGCATGGAAGTGGCCTAAACAGGAAGCATGAAGCGATCCCATGTTTTCGAGCCCCTGAGAGGAAACGCAGTCATGGACTTGGAACGCAGGAGCAAAGCCTAACAATGGGCTGCTACCGACCGTTAGGAAGGTCTTGATGAACAGAAAAAAACTATTCGCAGAAACGATTGCCGTTGTGATGGTTATGCTGGCCTCTGGCTGTGCGTCACTACCCAATTCAACTTTGGAGAAGATTAACAATCGGAATGTTGAGTTTGCATTAACTCGGCATGAAAGCTCTCCTGTTGTCTTCGAAAACGGGCTCGGCGGAAGAATGGAGTGGTGGAAGAAGGTATTGCCTGAAATTTCGGACGACACCACGACATTTGCCTATAACCGTCCCGGTTACGGGAATAGCGATCTTGTCGCAACACCTCGCGATGGTTGGCACGTCGTGGATGAACTCAGAGCACTGCTGCGCGAAAAAAACATGATGCCGCCGTACATTCTGGTAGGTCATTCATTGGGCGGCTTGTATATGCAGCTTTATGCTCGCCGTTATCCTGAAGAGGTGAGCGCACTTGTTTTGATTGACTCGACGCACCCCCAACAACTTGATGGTGACGGTGCGATGGAGAAGCAGTCATTGCTGGTGCGTGGCCTGCTCGGAGCTATGGTTTCGGGTGCCGCCAAGGATGAGCTCGATTTGCTTCCTCAAACTGGTAAACAGGTTCTCGCGTTGCCGAGCTTATCAGGTAAGCCAGTTTTCGTGCTTAGTGCCTCCAAGCCGCTAGTTGAAAAATCAACTGTGGCAGATGATGCCAACGCAAAACGTAAAGACATTGCCCGTCTTTATCCCGGATCCAAGCAGACATGGGTAGATAGCGGGCATGCCATTCCGCTTGAAAAACCAGAGGCAGTCGTCGCTGCGATCCGAGAGGCACTGCTTTTGAGCCACTCTAACAAATAGGACTCGAATCAAGGCTCAAGATCCCTAATCCCGCACTCCACAGGGAGTGCCTAGTGCTCGCCTCTTTGCCCCATGTTTGGAGCTATGAAACCGATCGCGCCACGCCCAATTACAGAGCAAGAAGCTGCCGTGGTACGGCAGGCGCTTCTGCTTACCGCTTTGGCTCCGATTCCGCCGGAGGTGATTCGTACAATAAATGCTCTTCGAGTTGTTGGCGAGTGCGAGTGTGGTTGTCGGAGTATCGAGTTTGAGGCTCTCGACGCAGAAGAGCGCCAATCGTCCGATGGGGTCGGTTACCTTCATTCGGGTGAGCGCGTAGATATCATCGTTTGGGGGTGCGGCTCCCAAGTCTCCTCGCTCGAGATCGTGGATCACCAAGGGGAAGGGGTAGGCGGGTTGCCTGAGGCCGATTCCGTGTGTTCATGGGAAGCGGCTGGGCGTAATAGGTTCTAACGCGGTATTAAGTTGCCCCGTTTGCTGGCAGCAAACTGTTTTTATCGGGTGGTTGGTGTGCGGGGCTGAAGATATGCTTTCTGTTTCAGGCGCGCGTCCGGCTTCTTTTCGGCGGTGGCGGGGAGTTCGCAACGAAGCCCACGGCTGTTTAAACCAATAACTATTTATGCGACTCACTGGGGATTGCAGCCGACTCTGTTCAAACAAACTCAGGGTTCGTGCGTAAGTTCGAAACCATAGATTCCAAGCCTAAATGCGAATGTTGTATTTTGGTGCGCAATGACTGAACGCTGCACTTTGATGATGCGCTTCTATCGCTATCGCAGGATGAATATTCAATGTAAACAGTCTGAAAATCCTTTGGCATGAAATTTGCAAGTGAACAAACAGGGGGCCAGCTTTCACTGGTCACTGTGAAGACTAGGGTTCCGGTTGGCTAGAAGTCAACGTCTGGTCCGAGAGTCTTCGGTCTTGTCAGAGACAAGATTCCACGGAGGGATAAAAGCCCGGGAGGTTGTGACCAGTTGGTAATTCGGCTGGCATCCTCCCGGGCATTTTTTTGGAGTGGATATGTCGACACAGGATGAATGGATTGCAGGCTGGAAACGTCTCTGGACGATACGGGGACAATTGAATCGACGCACATATCTGATGTTTGCGCTGGCCGGTTTGCTGGTTCCGATGGCGGGCTGGTGGGCACTGGCAGCAAGCGGCTGGATGGATGCGGTTTTTATGCCGGGGCCGATGAGTGTGCTGGAGCGTGCCTATACCTGGTATGCGGATGAAGGGCTGATGAACGACATCTCGGTCAGCGTTTATCGGGTCATTGCGGGATTTGCGCTTTCTGCGGTTTTTGCCATCCCCATCGGTCTGATGATCGGCACCTATCGCCCGGTACAGGCCATGTTGGAACCGCTAACCGATTTTATCCGCTACATGCCGGCGGTTGCCTTCATTCCGTTGGTGATGTTGTGGGTCGGCATCGAGGAAAGTTCGAAAATCGCCATCATCTTCATCGGCACCTTTTTCCAGATGGTTTTGATGGTCGCGGAAGATGTGCGGCGCGTTCCCATCACCCAGATCGAGGCCGCGCAAACCATGGGGGCCAATCGGGGCGAGATCGTGTCGCTGGTGATCGTGCCATCCGCTAAGCCAGCACTGCTCGACACGCTGCGCGTCACGATGGGTTGGGCGTGGACCTATCTGGTGGTGGCCGAACTGGTCGCGGCCAATTCCGGCCTTGGCTATTCCATCCTGCGCGCCCAACGTTTCATGCAGACCGACAAGATCTTCGCCGGAATCATCCTGATCGGCCTGATCGGTCTGGTCATCGACCAAGCATTCCGCGGGCTGCATCGACGCAGCTTCCCATGGCTCTACAAAAAGTGAGGCAAAAAATGGATGCCAGGATCAGTATCGAAGCGGCACGCAAGGTCTTCCGCGACGGCGCGCACGGAATTGTTGCGCTGGAAAGTGTGGATCTCGCCATCGGCAGCAGCGAGTTCGTTACCTTCGTTGGTGCATCGGGCTGCGGCAAGTCTACTCTGCTGCGCTGTATCAGCGGGCTGGAAAGCTTGAGCGGCGGGGTCATCAGGGTGGATGGTACGCCTATCCGCGGTCCCGGCATGGATCGTGCCATGGTGTTTCAGCACTACAGCTTGTATCCCTGGCTTACCGTGGAGGAGAACATCAAGTTCACCCGGATGCTGAGCGCCGGGCGCGAACAGATGACCTCGGCCGATGTGGAGGTGGCCTCTGGACGTGCAGATGCTTTGATCGATCTGATGGGACTCGGTCACGTGCGCAATGCCTACCCGAACCAACTTTCCGGCGGTATGCAGCAGCGCGTCGCCATTGCCCGCGCGCTGTTGCCGCGGCCGCAGATTTTGCTGATGGACGAACCATTCGGCGCGCTGGATGCGCAGACGCGTGAAGTGATGCACGACCTGATCCTGCATGTCTCCAAGCTGGAGAAGACCACCATCGTTTTCGTTACCCACGATGTGGAAGAGGCCATCTATTTGGGGCAGCGCGTGGTGGTCATGGCTCCGCGTCCCGGGCGCATCGACAGTATTTACGATGTCGATCTGCCGGCGCAGCGCAATCAGGATATGAAGCTGGAATCGGGTTTTCTGCAGCAGAAGAAGGCCATCATGGACCGGATTCGGGAAACCGCCGGCATGCGCACCGACCACGAACTGCTTGAGCGTATGACCAGGCAGGCCCAACAATCGAACGATATGCAATGAGGAGCAAGACATGAGCGAAGCGTTTTCCAAAGATAACGCGATCTGGGAGGAGAGCGTGCCCGGCGGCGGCCACTGCTCCTTTGTGATGAAGCGCGGCACGGCGTTGCGCCTCACCGATGTGGCAGGCGGCGCCAACCTGTGCGCGCTGTTTTACAACACGGACGAGAAGTTGGAACGTTACAACATGCCGGACACGCTGAAGGCGCAGCACACTGCGCACCTCACTCAGGGTTTCGTGCTGTATTCCGACATGGGGCGTGTGCTGGCCTCCATCGTGGCCGACAGCGTGGGCTGGCACGACACTATCAGCGGCATGAGCAATGCGGTATCGGTCGAGCGCAAATACGGCAAGGTCGATTACCAGCAGGCGCGCAACGCTATGCACCGCAATGCGCGCGACAGCATGCTGATCGAGCTGGGCAAGTGGGGCATGGGCAAGCGCGACATCGTGCCCAACGTTAATTTCTTCAGCAAGGTGGCGGCGGATGAGGCAGGGGGTCTGCATTTTCAGCCTGGACATTCCCAAGCGGGCGATTTCGTCGAACTGCGCTTCGAGATGAACGTGCTGGTGGTGCTGTCCGCTAGCCAGCATCCGCTTGATCCGAACCCCGATTACGTACCCAAGCCGGTGTTGCTGCAAGCCTGGCGCTGCGGAGCGCCGGACGCACATGACTTGTGCCGCAACTTCCGTCCCGAGAATGTGCGCGGCTTCCACAACACCGAACTGCTGTTCCGCTGAACGAGGGAGACAACGATGGCAATCGTCGAGAGCAAACTGAAATCCGAACAAGCCTGTTACGAGCATGTGTTGCCGGCGGGCGAGTCCTGGCTGCACGAAGTGAAGCGCGGACAGGTATTTCGCATCCTGGATCTGGAAGGCAATCAGGCTGTGGATACCCTGTTCTACAACGCCCGTGATCCGCAGGAGCGCTACAGTGCGGTGGATACCATCCGCGAACAGGGCAATCTCTACCTCGCCGCGGGCTCCCGCCTGCTGTCCAGTGAAGGCAATGTGCTGATGACCATCGTCGCCGACACTTGCGGCCGCCACGATACGCTGGGCGGGGCCTGTGCGGCCGAGAGTAATTCGGTGCGTTACGCCATCGACAAGAAATACATGCATAGCTGCCGCGACAGTTTCCTGTATGCGTTGGGGCATTGCGGCTGTGGCCCGGAGAACATTCCGATGGATAAGCGCGATCTTACCGCCAACGTGAACTTTTTCATGAACGTGCCGGTGACGCCGGCAGGCGAACTGACCTTCGCCGACGGCATCTCCGCGCCCGGCAAGTATGTCGAGATGCGCGCCGAAATGGACGTGATGGTGCTGATTTCTAACTGTCCTCAGCTGAACAACCCGTGCAACGCCTACAACCCAACGCCGGTGCAATTGCTGATCTGGGATGCCGCAGCCTGATACGACCCGCATCCGGACGACCGGATGTCTGCACAACACACGCAGGACGACCTGCGAACCAGGTGAACTATGTTCGATAAAGTATTGATAGCTAATCGCGGCGCCATCGCCTGCCGCATCATTCGCACCTTGAAGAAGATGGGTGTGCGTTCTGTCGCAGTCTATTCCGAGGCCGACGCGCGTTCGTTGCATGTGCAAATGGCGGAC
Organism: Pseudomonadota bacterium; assembly: GCA_040757065.1. Taxonomy (GTDB): domain Bacteria; phylum Pseudomonadota; class Gammaproteobacteria; order Burkholderiales; family Gallionellaceae; genus JBFLXR01. The sequence goes on along the minus strand of JBFLXR010000024.1, from coordinate 19,269 downwards.
GAGGCCGTCTGTATCGGTGCTGCTGCCGCTGCCGACAGTTACCTGAATGGCGAGTACATCCTCAAAGTGGCGCAGCGTACCGGGGCGCAGGCCATCCATCCGGGTTACGGCTTCCTGTCCGAGAACGCCGGTTTCGCCGAGCAGTGTGCGGCGGCGGGCGTGATGTTCATCGGTCCGACGCCGGAGCAGATGCGCCGCTTCGGTCTCAAGCATACTGCGCGCGAACTGGCCGAGCAGAACTGCGTACCCTTGCTGCCCGGTAGCGGCCTGCTCGGTGATGTCGGTCATGCGCATGCCGAAGCCTCGCGCATCGGTTATCCCGTGATGCTTAAGAGCACGGCCGGTGGCGGCGGCATCGGCATGCGTTTGTGCTGGAGCGCGGATGAGCTGAATGATGCGTTCCAGTCAGTGGAGCGATTGGCGCGTGCTAACTTCAAGGATGCAGGCATCTACTTGGAGAAATACGTCGAACAGGCGCGCCACATCGAGGTGCAATTGTTTGGTGACGGCAAGGGCAACGTGATCGCGCTGGGCGAGCGCGACTGCTCGGTGCAACGCCGCAACCAGAAGGTGATTGAGGAAACACCCGCGCCCAACCTCACACCGGAAGTCAGAAAGCATCTGCTGGAAACAGCCGTGCGCCTTGGCAAGGCCGTCGGCTACCAGTCGGCGGGCACGGTGGAGTTCGTGTTCGATGCACAGAGCGGCGAGTTCTACTTCCTCGAAGTGAACACCCGCTTGCAGGTGGAGCACGGCGTTACCGAGGAAGTGACCGGCGTCGATCTGGTGGAATGGATGGTGTTGCAGGCAGCAGGTGAATTGCCTGCGCTGGAGAGCATTGCAATCAAGCCCAAGGGGGCCTCCATTCAGGTGCGCCTGTATGCGGAAGACCCCAACAAGAACTTCCAGCCCTCCAGCGGCGTGCTGAGTGGCGTCGAATTTTCCGCCAACGCACGCAACGAGACCTGGGTGGAGCGCGGCAGCGAAGTGCCGCCCTACTACGACCCGATGATCGCCAAGATTATCGTCAAGGCGCTGAACCGAGAATCCGCGCTGGAGCAGATGTGCGCGGCGCTGACCGAGACGCGCGTAGACGGCATCGAGACTAACCTCGATTATCTGCGTCAGATCGTGGCAGATCAGGTGTTCGCCGAAGGCCGCCAGACCACGCGCTACCTGAACGGCTTCCACTACCGGCCGCAGACCCTAGATGTGCTGGAGCCGGGTGTGCAGAGCAGCATCCAGGACTATCCCGGCCGGCTCGGATACTGGGATATCGGCGTGCCGCCCTCCGGGCCGATGGATGCGCTGGCATTCCGGCTGGCTAACCGTCTGGTGGGTAATGCCGATGACGCGGCCGGACTGGAACTGACCGTGTCCGGACCAACCCTGAAGTTCAATCGCGACACGGTAATCGCGCTGACCGGCGCGGCGATGAAGGCCGAGCTGAACGGCGAACCACTGGCGTTCTGGCGCAGCCATTTGGTGCAGGCAGGTAGCATACTACGTATGGGCGCAGTCGAAGGTGGCGGTTGTCGCGCCTATCTGGCCGTTGCGGGCGGCTTCGATGTGCCGGATTATCTGGGTAGCAGATCCACCTTCACGCTAGGCCAGTTCGGTGGTCACGGCGGATGCACCTTGCGCACTGGCGACGTATTGCATCTGGGTATTCCGTCTGAGCCGTATATCGAGTGCGCGCTGCCATCCTACTTGCTGCCGAGCTACGGCAGAGAGTGGGAGATCGGCGTGTTGTACGGCCCGCATGGCGCGCCGGACTTCTTCACTCCGTCCGACATCGAAACTTTCTTCGCAACTGCATGGGAAGTGCACTATAACTCCAGCCGTACCGGTGTGCGCCTGATCGGCCCCAAGCCGGAATGGGCACGGCAGGACGGCGGCGAGGCGGGGCTGCATCCGTCAAACATCCACGACAATGCCTATGCCATCGGTGCAGTGGACTTCACCGGCGACATGCCGGTGATACTCGGTCCGGATGGTCCCAGCCTTGGCGGTTTCGTGTGCCCGGTCACCATCGTACAGGCCGAGCTATGGAAGTTGGGTCAGTTGCGTCCGGGCGACAGTGTCCGCTTCCGCTGGATGTCGCTGGAGCAGGCTAACTACCTTGAACGCTTGCAGGACGAAACCATCGCAAAATTGGCATTGCCGAAAAAGCAGGCCGCCTACCCGGTTGCGCAAGATATGGGCAGCCCTATCGTGCACACCATCCCGGCCAAGGGCGAGCAGGTGCAGGTCGTCTATCGCCAGTCGGGCGACCGCAACCTGCTGGTCGAATACGGCCCGCTGGTACTCGACCTCAATCTGCGCTTCCGCGTGCATGCGCTGATGGAGTGGGTGCAGGGTGCGATGGCCGACGGCAGTCTGTCCGGCATCCTCGACCTGACGCCTGGCATACGCTCGCTGCAGATCCATTTCGATAGCCGCGTGCTGGCACGCGAGGCGCTGGTGAAACTGCTGGTCAAGGCCGAGGAGAAACTGCCGCCGATAGACGACATGTGCGTGCCGACCCGCATTGTGCACCTGCCGCTGTCGTGGGACGACCCTTCCACGAAACTGGCCATCGAGAAATACATGCAGTCGGTGCGTAAGGATGCCCCCTGGTGCCCGAGCAATATCGAGTTTATCCGCCGCATTAACGGCCTAGACGACATCGAGCAGGTGAAGCGCATCGTGTTCGAGGCGAGCTATCTGGTACTGGGGCTGGGCGACGTGTATCTCGGCGCGCCGGTGGCCACACCGCTCGATCCGCGCCATAGGCTGGTTACCACCAAATACAACCCGGCGCGCACCTGGACACCGGAGAACGCGGTCGGAATCGGCGGTGCCTACATGTGCGTCTACGGCATGGAAGGGCCCGGCGGCTACCAGTTCGTCGGCCGCACCGTGCAGATGTGGAATCGATACAAGCAGACCACCGACTTCAAGGATGGCAAGCCTTGGCTGCTGCGCTTCTTCGACCAGATCCGCTTCTATCCGGTATCGGAGCAGGAGTTGCTCAAGATGCGCGAGGACTTTGTGGCTGGACGCTTCCAACTCAAAATCGAAGAGACCACCTTTAGCCTCAAGGATTACAACCAATACCTGCAAGACAACGATCAAGCTATCAGCGCATTCCGCGATACGCAACGCGCCGCGTTCGCTGCCGAGCGCGAGATGTGGAAGGTTAACGGACAAGCCGAGTACGCCAGCGATGCCAGTGTGGCGGAAGCCGGCGCGGACAGCGAGCTCGACCTGCCGTCGGGTAGCCGCGCCGTGGCCGCGCACGTCGCGGGCAGTGTATGGGCGATTCCGGCTGCGGTCGGCAGCAAGGTGAAGGCGGGCGACACGCTGGTGGTGATCGAGTCGATGAAGATGGAGATTGCCGTGGTCGCACCGTGTGACGGCGAGGTGATCCAGATGAGCTGCCGCATCGGCGGGCAGGTGGCCGCCGGTCAGGATTTGCTGGTGATCCAAGGTGAGGCGTGAGAGATGAAACTCGATCTGCACATCCCCACCCTGCGTCGCCGCTATCTGGACGGCGAACTGCAACCGATGGCGCTGATGCGGGATATTGTCGCGTGCATCGGCGACGATCCGCATCATGTATGGATCCATCGCCTGCCGCTAGAGGAGATCGAGAAGTACGTGGTCGCGCTGGCGGATAGGGATCCCGCAACGTTGCCGCTGTACGGTATTCCCTTTGCCATCAAAGATAACATTGATCTGGCCGGTGCGCCGACTACGGCCGGTTGCGCCGAGTATGCCTATTGGCCGCAACGGCATGCCACGGTGGTGCGTCTGCTCATCGAGGCCGGTGCCATCCCCCTCGGCAAGACGAATCTCGACCAGTTCGCCACTGGACTGAACGGTACGCGCTCGCCCTACGGCGCTTGTCTCAACGCCTATGACCCGGATTACATCTCGGGCGGTTCCAGCTCCGGTTCGGCGGTGGCGGTTGCGCTGGGGCAGGTTAGTTTCAGTCTGGGGACCGACACCGCCGGTTCCGGTCGTGTGCCGGCCGCGTTCAACAACCTAGTCGGCGTGAAGCCGACGCGCGGCTGGCTCTCCACGCGCGGCGTGGTGCCGGCCTGTCGCTCGCTGGATTGCGTGTCCATCTTCGCGCTGGATACTGCGGATGCCGCCACGGTGCTGTCGGTCGCCGTCGCACACGATCAGGAGGAGCCTTATTCGCGGCAAGCGCTCGCGCATAGTTTCGATTTCGGTCGTGCCGAGCATTTCCGTTTCGGCGTGCCGCGCGCCGAGCAGTTGCAATTCTTCGGCAATCGGGAGGCGGCGATGCTGTTCGAGAAAAGCTGCGAAGCGTTGCAAGCCCTCGGCGGATGCAAGGTGGAGATCGACTTCCAGCCGTTCTTGGATGCCGCGCGTCTGTTGTACGAAGGGGCCTGGGTGGCAGAACGCTACGCCGCCATCCGCGGATTCTTCGACGCGCATGCAGAGGCGATCCATCCCGTGGTGCGCGAGATCATCGCGGGGGCAAAGAAATTCACGGCTGCCGATGCCTACGACGGCATGTACCTGCTACAAGCCTTGCGTGCGGAGGTCGCCGCGACGTGGGATAGCATCGACTGTCTGGTGACGCCAACCGCCGGTACCATCTATCGCATCGCCGAGATGGAAGCCGACCCGATTAAGCTGAATGCGAACCTCGGCTATTACACCAACTTCATGAATCTGTTGGATTGCGCGGCAGTCGCGGTGCCGGTCGGCTTCCAGCAGAACGGCCTGCCGTTCGGCATCACGCTGGTCGCCCCGGCGCATCAGGATGTGCCGCTGTTGCATCTGGCGGAACGCTACAGCCATGGCGGGCAGGTCGCAGCAACGGCGGACGTCACGGCAGGACGCGTGCAAGTTGCCGTATGCGGTGCGCATCTGGAAGGCCTGCCGCTTAATCGCCAGCTCACCAGCCGCGGCGCCCACTTGGTTGCACGCACGCACAGCAGTCCGGATTACAAACTATACGCACTGCCCGGCGGGCCGCCGCAGCGACCGGGCATGGTGCGCGTGAAACAGGGCGGCAGTGCCATTGAAGTCGAGGTGTGGGAGATGGCGGCGTCCGAGTTCGGCTCCTTTGTCGCCGGTATCCCAGCTCCGCTGGGCATCGGCACGCTGACGCTAGCGGACGGTTCGGCGGTACTGGGTTTTATGTGCGAGCAGTATGCGGTCGCCGACGCGGACGACATCACGCACTTCGGCGGTTGGCGCGCGTACCTTAAGCATCGCGGGGCTTGAGATGGAACTGCAACTATTCAAGACGCTTTGGGGGCATGCAGGATCGTACGAGGCGGCTGCCAAGCAGGCGTTGGAAGCAGGCTTCGTCGGGCTAGAGGGCAACGCCGACAGGTTGCCGCACGCGGAATTGGACGAGGCGTTGCAAACGCATGGGCTTGCCTGGATCCAGGAGATTGTGACCGGCGGTAACTATGTGCCGCGCCGCCATGACACGGTACAGGACCATCTTGCCGATGTCGAGCGCCAGATGAGACTTGGCCGCGCACTCTCGCCGCAATGGGTGACGGTGATCGGCGGTTGCGACGCCTGGACGCTGGAACAGAGTGTGCGTTTCTTCGGTGAAGCGCAGGAGATCGCGGCGCGCATGGGCATTGCATGCAGCTTCGAGACGCACCGCAGCCGTTCCTTGTTTAACCCATGGATCACGCTGGCTGTGCTGGAACGCTTGCCGGAACTGAAACTTACTTGCGATTTCAGCCATTGGGTTGTGGTGATGGAACGCCAGCTGGATGACGACTGGGATGCCGTGCTGGTCATGGCGCAGCACGCGCACCACATTCATGCGCGGGTCGGCTACGACCAAGGGCCGCAGGTGCCGCATCCGGCCGCGCCGGAATATGCCGGCGCGCTGGCATCTCATCAGCGTTGCTGGGAGGCGATCTGGAATGCGCAACTGGCTGCAGGCCGCACATTCAGCAGCATGACGCCGGAATTCGGCCCGGACGGTTATCTGCATTGTCTGCCCTATACGTGCCAGCCGGTCGCCGATCTGTGGACGGTCAATGCCTGGATGGGGAACACGGAGCGCGAACACTTTCGCGCATGGAGCAACGCTACCGCGCAAGGGAAGGGGGCATAGGCGCACGAGATTGTGCATGGCGCGTATGCAATGCACGAAGCAGGTGCAAAGAACGCGGCATCGGGCAGTGGCAGCACCGGCGGAACAGGCCAGAACGCCGCACGGCAGAATTGGCATGGAATCTGCTGTCAAAGGTTTGCAGGCAGAGGAGGGTATATCGCCCTCGTGAAACGGTTGGTCAACTCAATACAGGAGATAGCATGATGGATATCAAGAAACTTATGGCAGCCGCAGCTTTGCTGACGGCTTCGTTCTCTGCAGGCGCAGCGACGCCGGTCAAGATCGCGCTGACCACATGGATCGGCTACTCGCCGTTCTACGTCGCCGAGGGCAAGGATTTCTACAAGAAACACGACCTCAAGGTCACCTTGCAGACCTTTGCCGATCCGGCCATGTTGCCGTCGGCGGTCGCCGGCAAGGCGGTGGACGGCGCATTGATGACCTTTGATCAGGTGATCGGCGCGGCGGCTCAGGGCCAGCTGTTCAAGGTGGTAATGCCCATCGACTACTCGAACGGCGGCGATGCCGTGCTGGCGGACATGTCGATCAAGAAAATCAGCGACCTGAAAGGCAAGAAGGTTGCCTACGCTCCGCTGTCCCCTTCCGATTTCCTGATTTCCTACGCGCTGAAGATCAACGGCATGAGCGACAAGGACATCAGTCCGGTCAATATGACGCCGGAAGCGATCCCTTCTGCGATGGCGTCGAAGGCCGTTCCTGCCGGCACTACCTATGAACCCAACGTTTCGCAGATCCTGGCGATGGGCGGCGGCAAGCAGTTCCATGTCATCTATTCCTCCAAGGAAGCGCCCGGTTTGATCGCCGACGTGTTGGTGTTCGACGATGCCTACATCAAGAAACACGGCAAGGAGGTCAGCGCATTGATCAAGGCCTATCTGGACGGTCTGGCCTATATGAAATCCAATCCGAAGGAAGCGTCCGAGATCATCGGTAAGGCCATCGGCGTGTCGGGCAAGGAAGTGCTGGAACAGATGGGAGGCGTGTACAACATTCCGCTGAAGGAGATGCTGCAGCCGTTTAAGCCGGGCAAGGATACCAAGTCCTACTTCGTCAGCGGCGGAGTGATCAACGAGATCCTGCTAAAGAGCGGTCAGATCAAGAAGCCGGTGGCAATCGAGACCACCCTTGACGATACCTTCGTCAAGGCTATTGTGAAGTAACGAGGCGAACGCCCCCGCCGGCCATGCCGGTAGGGGCGCGCTTGAGGAGTTATCATGCGCACGCGCATCTTTCGCCATGCAGATGGCATCCTTCCGAATTCTATTGCCCTTACGTATGCCCTGAGCGGCTACGGGATCGGCCTGTGGCTGATGGCGAGCGACAACCTGCTGATTGCTTTGCCGGCCACGCTGTGGTTCGCGCACGCACTCATCATCGCCGCCTATCTGTTCCACGAGTTTGCGCACGATACGATATTTGCGCGCCATGAGGCGAACTCGCAGGGCGGTGTGTTGATGACCTGGCTCACCGGCAGTTGCTATGCGCGCTACGAACATCTGCGCCACAAGCATGTACGCCATCATGTCGATCGTGCCGACGTGATCAGCCTTGATGCCAAGGCACTGATCCAGTCCTTGCCTGTGCCGCTGCGGCGCTTCGTTCTTTTGATGGAGTGGTCATATATCCCCGCCGTCGAGCTGCTGATGCATACGTTCGTGATTGCGTTGCCGTTCCTGCGCGAAGAACGTCGCTCGGATCGCCAGCGCGTGATGCTGGTCCTGCTGGTGCGCGGTATCGCATTCGCTGTGCTGGCTTTCTACTCGATGCAGGCGCTGTTGTTGTATGGAGTCGCCTACCTGATTATGGTCACTGTTTTGCGCTTCGCCGACGCCTTCCAACATACCTACGATGCGTATGCCATTCTGGAAGGCGGCAAGATTCCCGACGATAAACTGCGTGACAAGGCATACGAGCAGGGCAACACCTATTCCAATTTGGTCAGCACGCGCTGGCCCTGGCTGAACCTGCTGCTCATGAATTTCCCTTACCACAATGCGCACCATGAGCAGCTTGCGGTGCCTTGGTATCGGCTGCCTACCCTGCATCGCAAGCTGTATGGCGACGACCATGCCCAGGTGATTCCGATGGCGCGACTGCTATGGCCATTCCATCGCCATCGCGTGACGCGCGTGCTATCCGACGATTACGGCGAGGTCGATCCCTTGTCCGGCAAGACGAAGGACTTCATCGGTGCAGTGTCGGTTTCCTTCCTGACAGCGGTGTGAATCGACCATGGCGGCGTTAACGACACCAAGAGAGGGCATGCCGATCGGTTCGCTGTTGGTCGGCGCGCTGTTCTGGGGGATGCTATGGTGGCCCTTGAAGATGCTGGAGGGCATCGGTGCAGCCGGCAGCATTGTGCAGGTACTTGCCTATGGGCTTGCCGCCTTGCTGCTGTTGCCCTTTGCCTTGCGGAGTTTTTTCGAGTGGCGCGGCCAACTCGGTTTGCTGTCCATCATGATGCTGATGGGTGGATGGGCCAACGCCTCGCTGGTCACTGCGTTGACCCAGGGCGGCGTGGTGCGTGTGATGCTGCTGTTCTTCCTTGCGCCGGTGTGGACTATCGTGGCTGCCCGCCTCTTTCTGGGGGAAGCATTCACCCGTCTGCGCCTCATTTCGCTGCTGCTGGCGCTGGTCGGTCTCGGCGCAACACTGGGCGGGCCGGAACTGTTCTCGGTTCCGCTGTCGATGATCGACCTGTTGGCGCTCTCGTCCGGTCTGGCATTTGCGCTTAACAACGTGGCGGTGCGCGTCGGACATCATCTCCCCGATTCGGTGCGGGCGACCGCGATGATAGGCGGCTGCGCGCTGATTGCGCTGGGCTTCTTGGTGTTCGGCGCCCAGCCCATACCGTCGCCTGATGGGCGGCAAGTCGGCGCTATGCTGGCTCTCGGCTTGTTGTGGATATTGCCGGGTACGCTGGTGACCTTCTACGGTGTTGCGCGGCTGGATGCCGGGCGCGCAGCCATCCTGCTGCTGGGCGAACTGGTGGTGGGAGTGCTTTCGGCTGTGCTGATCGGCGGCGAACACTTGTCATGGCGCGAGGCGGTCGGCGGGGCGCTGATCCTTTCCGCCGCGGTCATCGAGGCACGTACCGAATCGAGCGGAACAACGAATGGATAAGTGGCATGAGGCGCTTATCGTGGTCGGTATGCAGCGGGATTTCCTCGTTCCCGGCGGATACGCGGCGACGACCGGTTGTGACCGCCGAGGTGTGTTCGTATCTCATGCTGCATGATGCCGTACTGCAAATAGCGAACACGCAAATCATCATCGACACATTAGGAGCGTGCTAATGAGCCAAGTACTTCGACTGTGGCCCCTTCTAACGGCCACACATCGTTACGATAAGTCGCTCTCGACGCGCAATCGCGGTCAGGGGCAGATCATCGAAGCGCCTATCCTTGCCTACCTGATAGAGACCCGGAACGGGCGCATCCTGTTCGACGTCGGCTGCGATTATGCCAAGATCGCCGATCCCGCCCTGCGGGAAAAATACTACAACCGGGAAAGCTTTGGCTTCGGTGCTCCCGATATGCGCGAAATGCAGCGACTGCCGCACCATCTGGGTAGGATGGGATTGACTCCGGCCGACATTGACGTGGTGTTCCTCAGTCACTTGCATTTTGACCATGCCGGTGGCTTGTGTGATGTGTGCGGCAGAGAAGTGCATGTCCAGCATGATGAGTTGATGGCGGCGCATAGCATGCAGGATCCGGCCTGTTTTCCGGAAGATTTTGCGGGCAACTATCCTTGGCAAATCAAGCGCGGCGAGTACGACCTGGTTCCCGGCGTCAGGGCGATTGCTTCGCCGGGACATACGGCTGGACACATGTCGATGTGGATCGAACTTCCCAAGGGCGATCCTGTTATTTTGTGCGGGGATGCGGCTGACTTAATCGAGAATCTGGATCAGGAAATCGCACCCGGTGTGTGCTGGCAGGATCGTGAGGATCTGGCCCTGGATAGCATCCGCAGACTGAAGATGTTGCAGCGTCAGGAGCATGCCCAACTGTGGCCGAATCATGACATGGGGTTCTTCTCATCGCTTCGACAATTTCCGAATTTTTACGAATGAGTATCGCAGGGGAGAAAGTGGTACATCCCGGGAAAATTGAGCAGGGTGTTATCTTTGCATTCGGTGCAAAGATATGCTTGCTGTTTTAGGAGCGCGACCGGCTTCTTGTCGGTGGTGGAGACGAGGAGGATCGAACTCCCGACCTTCGCATTGCGAACGCGACGCTCTCCCAGCTGAGCTACGTCCCCACGGCGGGCGTGCAGGTGTCTGCACGCCGTTATCCTAATGCGATCAGGCAGTTTTGGAAAGGGGGAGGCCCGCGTTGCGGTAGAAGCCTGGCAGGTCGGAGAGGTCGGCGAAGACGCCGGCTGCGCCGGTGAAGTCTTGGTTGCGGGTGTAGTGGTTGGTGGTGATGTAGGTTTTGATGCCCGCGGCGAGGCTGGAGCGCAGGCCGTTGTTGGAGTCTTCCAGTGCGATGCAGTCTTGCGGGGCGAGTTTCAGTTCGTTCAGCACCCAGTTGTAGATGTCGGGTGCGGGTTTTTTGGCCGGGACGATGTCGCCGCAGCCGAGGGCGGCGAAGTAGCTCGCCCAGTCTTTGCCGAGGCCGACTTCAAGTAGGGCGGAGACGTTTTCCGGCGAGGTGGTGGTGGCAACGGCGAGGGTGATGCCTGCGGCGCGGGCGTCTTGCATGAGTTGCTTGATGCCGGGGCGCAGGGGGATGTGGCCGTCGGCCAGCATGGCGGTGTAGTGCGCGGTTTTGACTTTGTGCAGATGCTTCACGAATTCATCGAAATCGGCGGGCTGCGTGTAGCCGGTGAGGAAGTCGGAAACGAAATATTTGATGCGCTCTTTGCCGCCGGTGACTTTCAGCAGTTTGTCGTACAGGGCGGTGTCCCAGTTCCAGTCGAGGCCGTTGTCGGCGAAGGCTTTGTTGAAAGCGATGCGGTGTGCGTCTTCGGTATCGGCCAGCGTGCCGTCCACGTCGAAAATAATGGCTTGGATGGTCATGTCAGTCTCTTTAAAATCTATTAAAAATTCTATTAAAAATTCTATTAAACGGTAAAGCGGTTAGCGCATGCCGGGCATCATGCCTTTCATGCCGCGCATGAGTTTGGCGATGCCGCCTTTGCTGAACATTTTCATCATCTTTTGCGTTTGTTCGAACTGCGAGAGCAGTTGGTTGACGTGCATGACCTGCACGCCCGCACCTGCGGCGATGCGGCGTTTGCGCGAGGCTTTGATGATGTCGGGGTTGGCGCGTTCGGCGGGTGTCATCGAGTTGATGATGCCTTCGATGCGGTTGATGGCGCGGTCGTCCACTTTTGCGCCGGAAGCCATTTGGCCGAATTGTGCAGGCAGTTTATCCAGCATGGCGGTCATGCCGCCCATTTTGCGCATTTGTACGATTTGCGTTTTGAAGTCGTTCAGGTCGAAACCTTTGCCGCTCTTCACTTTTTGCGCCAGTTTTTCGGCTTCGGCATGATCGACTTCGCGTTGGGCTTCTTCGATCAGCGAGAGTACGTCGCCCATGCCCAGCACGCGCGAGGCCATGCGTTCGGGGTGGAAGGCTTCCAGGCCGGAGGGTTTTTCGCTGACGCCGACGAATTTGATCGGTTTGCCGGTAACGTTGCGCACCGAAAGTGCTGCACCGCCGCGGGCATCGCCGTCCAGCTTGGTCAGAATCACGCCGGTGAGCGGCAGAGCTTCGCCGAAGGCTTTGGCGGTGTTCACCGCATCCTGACCGGTCATCGCGTCCACCACGAACAGCGTTTCGATCGGTTTGACGGCGGCGTGCAGGTCTTGAATTTCGGCCATCATGGCGGCGTCGATGGCAAGGCGGCCTGCCGTGTCGACGATCAGCACGTCATGGTAGTGTTTGCGGGCGTAATCCAGCGCGGCCAGTGCGATGTCGCGCGGTTTCTGGCTGGGATTGGAGTCGAAGAAATCCACTTCCAGTTGCTTGGCCAGCGTGCGCAGTTGCTCGATCGCGGCAGGACGATAGACGTCGCAGCTGACCAGCAGGACTTTTTTCTTTTGCTGGTCGCGCAGCAGCTTGGCAAGTTTGCCGCTGGTGGTGGTTTTACCTGCACCCTGCAAGCCGGCCATCAGAATGGCTGCGGGCGGGGTGGTCGCCAAGTTGATGCCGACGTTTTGTTCGCCCATCAGCTTGGTCAGTTCGCGATGCACTACGCCGATCAGCGCTTGGCCGGGCGACAGGCTGCCGATGACTTCTTGCCCCAGCGCGGCTTCTTTTACGTCGGCAATAAATTGTTTCACCACCGGCAGCGCGACGTCGGCTTCCAGCAAGGCCATGCGCACTTCGCGCAAGGCATCCTGAATATTGCCTTCGGTCAGTCGGGCGTGTCCGCGCAGCGTTTTGATGACGCCCGTCAGGCGTGAGGTGAGGTTGTCGAGCATAGTGATACTTGATCGTTATGGTGTAGAATTCCGAAGTCTAAAACATCCTGACCCGAAATGTCGAACCTTCCCTTGTATTTGATCGCTTTTTTGGCCTACGGTTTGCTTGCCGCCTACTTCTGGCGCGCGCAGCTGGCCGGACAGGCCGACCAGCTCAGCCGCAGCCAGATCGGCCATGCCGTGATTGTGCCGCTGGCTTTGCACGGCTATTTGCTCTACAGCGATTTGTTTACCGGCGGAATGCTCAACCTCGGGCTGGGGTACGCGCTGTCATTGATTCTGTGGCTGACCATGCTGATTTACTGGCTGGCGCGCTTTTTCTATCCGATTGCCAGTCTGCAAACGCTGGTGTTGCCGCTGGCGGCGGTAGCGGTGATGTTGCCTGCACTGTTTCCTCATTCGCATGCGGTAGAGCACAAGCCCTCTGCGGCGATGGATACCCATATTTTCGCAGCGATGCTGGCTTATAGTTTGTTCACTATCGCTGCGCTGCATGCTGCGCTGATGTCGCTGGTGGAAAAGCGTCTGCACCGCGCTACTTTGCCGCGCGTGCTGCGCAACTTGCCGCCGCTGCTGACGATGGAGTCGCTGCTGTTCCGGGTGATCGGCATCGGTTTCGTGCTGCTGACTTTAACGCTGGCCTCCGGTTTTATGTTCTCCGAGCAACTGTTCGGCAAGCCGTGGGAGTTTAATCATAAGGTCTTGTTCAGCCTGATGTCCTGGCTGGTGTTTGCCATTCTGCTGGTGGGGCACCGCTTTCAGGGGTGGCGCGGCCGCACCGCGGTGCGCTGGACGCTGAGCGGCTTCGGCTTTCTCGTGCTGGCCTATCTGGGCACGCAGTTCGTGCTCGAAGTGTTTCTGCATCGCTGATTTTATTGCGAATGATTGCATTAAACACATAAAGTGTCGTAAAATTCGCGCCCTTTGGCATTGGCTCATTCTTTTTATTGGGTTTTTTAACTATGGTTACTATTCGTCTTTCTCGCGGCGGTTCTAAAGGCCGTCCGTTTTTCAACGTGGTCGTGACCGATTCGCGTAACCGTCGCGATGGTCGTTTCATCGAACGCGTGGGTTTCTACAACCCGGTTGCGAACGAAAATCAAGAACGCGTACGTCTGGATCTGGCGCGTCTGGCATTCTGGCAAGAAAAAGGCGCGCAACTGAGCGACGCCGTGGCTAAGCTGGTCAAGAACGCTGGTGCCGCAGCTGCCTAATGCGCAAGACCCCATGATCGTCATGGGGAAGATTGTTGCGGCGCACGGTATCCGCGGGTGGGTGAAAATCCAGCCGTATACCGAATACCTCGACAGTCTGGCGGACTACGAAACATGGTGGCTGGGCGGCGATAAGCATGCGTGGCGCGAGCAGGAAATCGAGTACTGCGAAGCGCATAACAAAGTGCTGGCTGCCAAGTTTGCCGGTTGCGATGACCGCAATGCCGCCGAGCGGCTGAAAGGAGTGCTGATCGCGGTACCGCGCAGCAGCATGCCGCCGGAGGATGAAAACGAGTATTACTGGACCGACCTGATCGGCCTTGAGGTGGTCAATCTCAAAGGCGAGAAGCTCGGCACGGTGGAAACCTTGATGGAAACCGGCGCCAACGATGTGTTGTGCGTGCGCGGTGAAGCGGGGCAAATTCTGATTCCCTTCATCGAGCAGGTGGTTCAAGAGGTCGATAAAGCGGGCAAGATTATCCGCGTGGATTGGGAAGCGGATTATCTGGCGTGAAGCGCTTCGACGTAATTACGCTGTTCCCGCCGATGTTCGAGGCGATCACGCAGCACGGGATTACCCGGCGCGCGCTGGAACAAGGTCGATTCGAACTGCAAACGTGGAATCCGCGCGATTTCACCGAGGATAATTACCGCACCATCGACGATCGCCCCTTTGGCGGCGGGCCGGGGATGGTGATGCTGGCTAAGCCGCTGGCGCAGGCGATTGCGGTTGCCAAGCAGGCGCAGGCCGCGGGCGGTGCGAAAGCAAGCCGGGTAATTTATCTTTCGCCGCAGGGCCGGCAATTGAGCGATGCCGTGGTGAAAGAACTGCTCGCGCAGGACGAAGGTTTGATTTTACTGGCCGGGCGCTACGAAGGTGTAGACGAACGGCTGATCCGCAACTATGTGGATGAAGAGCTCTCGATCGGGGATTACGTACTCTCCGGTGGTGAGTTGGCGGCGATGGTGCTGGTGGATAGCATGGTGCGGCAACTGCCCGGTGTATTGGGCGACGACGCATCGGCCGAGCAGGATTCGTTTGTACAAGGTCTGCTCGATTGTCCGCACTACACCCGTCCGGAAGTTTTCGAAGGCGAGGGGGTGCCGGCAGTGTTAATGTCGGGACATCACGCTGAAATCGAAAAGTGGCGGCTTAAACAGGCGCTTGGACGCACCTGGGAAAGACGCCCCGATTTGCTGGCAAAACGCCAGTTAACAAAACAGGAAGCTCGGCTTCTGGCAGAGTACCAGAAGGAACAAGCCTCCGTACAACAAGAGGAAAACTGAAATGGATTTGATTCAGCAACTGGAACAAGAAGAAATCGCGCGTTTGGGCAAGAAGATTCCCGACTTCGCACCTGGCGACACCGTGATCGTCGGCGTGAACGTGGTGGAAGGTACCCGTAAGCGCGTACAGGCATACGAAGGTGTGGTGATCGCGAAGCGTAACCGTGGCCTGAACTCTTCCTTCATCGTGCGTAAGATCTCTTCCGGCGAAGGCGTGGAACGTACTTTCCAAACCTACTCGCCCTCCATCGAGAGCATCGAAGTGAAGCGCCGCGGTGACGTACGTCGCGCCAAGCTGTACTACCTGCGCGAACGCTCCGGCAAGTCCGCACGTATTAAGGAAAAACTGCCCGCACGCAAGGCAGAAGCTTAATCCGGCTTGCAGTTGCAGCACACGAAACGGGAGGCGATGCCTCCCGTTTTTGTTTTGTGCGCTATTATTCGCGCATGACATACCAAGCGATTTTCTCTGCGCCATTCGGCAAGCTCGGCATTCGTTGCACGGGGGCGGCTTTGCTCGGTATCGACTTCTTGTCGCCGGGCGAGCCTGAGCAGGCTCCGTCCACGCCGTTTGCGGTAAGGGTGTGCGCGCAGTTGCAGACCTACTTTGCCGATCCTGATTTTGTGTTCGATTTGCCGCTTGCGTTGCAGGATACTCCGCACCGATTGAAAGTCTGGCAGGCGATGCGTGCTATCCCGTGCGGACAAGTGCGTACCTATGGCGAATTGGCTATTGCGCTTGGTTCCAGTCCGCGCGCGGTGGGGCAGGCATGCGGGGCGAATCCGATTCCCGTGGTGGTGCCGTGCCACCGGGTGGTAGGCAAAGCTGGCTTGGGCGGTTTTATGCATCATGCGCAGGGCGCACCGCTGGATATTAAATACTGGCTACTGCGCCACGAGCGGGTGTTGCATGAATAACGTCGCGTTGCTGGATGAATTCTCCGATGCCTTGTGGCTGGAAGATGGCCTTTCGCGCAACACGCTGGATAGCTACCGGCGCGATCTGGAAAAGTTTTCCGGCTGGCTGACGGAAAAACAGGGGCGCACACTGCTGCAAGCCAGTCATGCCGATATTCAGGCGTATCTGGGTTATCTGGTGACGCAGCAGAAGGCTAAGGCCACCAGTACCGGACGGTCGCTTTCCAGTTTGAAACGTCTGTACCGCTATTGCATGCGTCAGGGGAAAGTAAGCGCTGACCCCACCTTGCAAATCGCTTCGCCAAAATTGCCGCGTGCGCTACCGAAAACCCTCACCGAGCAGGATGTCGAATCGCTGCTCGACGCGCCGGATACCGAATCGCCGCTCGGACTGCGCGACCGGGCCATGTTTGAAGTGCTATATGCCACCGGCTTGCGTGTTTCCGAACTGGTGGGGCTTACCCTGCAGCAAATCAGTCTTGATATGGGGGTGGTGCGCGTCATGGGCAAGGGCAGTAAAGAACGGCTGGTGCCGTTGGGCGAAGAGGCACTCGACTGGGTTCAGCGTTACCTGCAATTGGCGCGCGCCGTGCTGCTCGGCGGGCGACAAAGCGATGCGCTATTTGTTACCCAGCGCGGCGAAGCGATGACCCGGCAAATGTTTTGGTATCTGATCAAACGCCATGCCCAGCAGGGCGGGGTGCACAAACCGCTCTCTCCTCACACCTTGCGCCATGCTTTTGCGACTCATCTGCTGAATCACGGTGCGGATTTGCGCGTGGTGCAACTCCTGCTCGGGCATTCCGATATCTCCACTACGCAAATCTATACGCACGTTGCCCGCGAACGACTCAAAGCGCTGCACGCGCAGCATCATCCGAGGGGATGAGGGGCTAGCGCACCTGCCCGCGCTGGATGCAAATGCCCACTTGTTTGCAGCTGCGGATGGCAGCGAGCTTGGCGACGCTGACTTTGACCCATGGGGCATTGAAGTCGCGCAGGATGATCTGGGCGATTTGCTCAGCCAGCGCCTCCAGTAAATTGAAGTGGCGGCTACCGAGCACGGTTTGAATGTGCCGGGCGACTTCGGCGTAATCCAGCGCGTCCTGAATGTCGTCGCTCTGACAGGCGCGGGTGTTCGGCATGCCGATTTCCAGATCGAGTTGCAGCGTTTGCGGAATGCGGCGTTCGCGTTCATAAATGCCGATCAGCATGTCGATTTTCAGTTCGCGCAGGAAGATGATGTCCATTTGTTCGGTCGAAAGGTCGTGTTTGGCGTAAAATCCGCCCCGGACGTATTTTAAGGGATTCCGCATGACCACTCTATTATTTGTTGTCGGGGCGTATCTGCTCGGTTCGATTTCTTTTGCGGTGCTGATGAGCAAGGTGTTCGATTTGCCGGATCCGCGCACTTACGGTTCGAAGAATCCGGGGGCGACCAATGTGCTGCGCAGCGGTAAGAAGGCGGCGGCAGTGCTGACGTTGCTGGGCGATGCGGCGAAGGGCTGGCTGGCGGTGTATTTGGCGAAGCACCTTGCGCCGCATAGCATGGAGGCATTGCTGATCGTGGCGGCGGTGGGGCTGGCGGTGTTCCTTGGACACTTGTTCCCGATTTTCTTGCGCTTTCAGGGCGGTAAAGGGGTGGCGACGGCGCTGGGGGTGTTGCTGGCGCTGAATGTCTGGCTGGGGCTGGGCGCTTTGCTGACTTGGGTGCTGGTGGTCGCGGTGACGCGTCTTTCTTCGCTGGGGGCCTTGGTTGCGGCGGCGTTGGTGCCGGTGTATGCGATTTTACTGGTGTTGCCGCGCGAATTTCTGATCACTTGCGTGGTGATGTCGCTGCTGCTGGTGTGGCGTCATAAAAAGAATATTCAAAATCTGATGACCGGCAAGGAAGGTCGGGTCGGGCAAAAGGCGGTGCCGCAGCAGCAATAAGTCGTGCAGTGTTTGTGATAAAAAGCCGCAGATTCTGCGGCTTTTTTATTGGGCGGAAGCAAGCTGCTGCAAGTCCCAGCGGGCTTTGACGTTGAAGCGGTAATCTTTGCGGCCTTCGCTGCGCAGCAGTCGCATGGCGCCGGCAAAGGCGATCATCGCGCCGTTGTCGGTGCAGAACTGCAGATCGGGATAGAACACGCGATACCCCTTCTTCTGTGCGCCGGCATTCAGCCTGGCGCGGAGTTGTTTGTTAGCGCCTACTCCGCCGGCAACCACAAGTTGCCTGAGCCCAGTTTGTTTCAGCGCTTGCTGCGCTTTGGCGGCGAGTACATCCACAATGGCGTCTTGTGTGGCGCGGGCGATGTCAGCGCGCGTCGTATCGTCCAATGGGCGCGCGCCATGTTCAGTTTGCTGATTCGTCAGTGTAAGGACGGCGGTTTTCAGGCCGCTGAAGCTGAAATCGAGATCGCCGCTGTGCAGCATCGGACGCGGGAGCTTGAAGCGGTTTGCATCGCCGCGTTCGGCCAGTGCCGAAAGAATCGCGCCGCCGGGATAGCCGAGGCCGAGTAGCTTGGCGCTCTTATCGAAGGCCTCGCCTGCGGCATCGTCCAGGGTTTCGCCTAATAAGGTGTAAGCGCCGATTCCGTCGACACGCATGATTTGGGTATGCCCGCCGGATACCAGAAGTGCGACAAAGGGGAAATCTGGCGCGGGGTCGGACAACAGAGGGGAAAGTAAATGGCCTTCCAGATGGTGAACGCCGATCACTGGAATATCGAGCGCGTAACCTAATGCGCAGCCCACACTGGCTCCGACCAGAAGTGCACCAGCCAGACCCGGGCCTTGGGTAAAGGCAAGGGCATCGATTTCTTGCAGCGTACAGCCGGCTTGCCGCAGGGTTTCGTCGATTAATGGCAGTACGCGCTGGATGTGATCGCGCGAGGCAAGCTCGGGTACGACGCCGCCATATTCGTTATGCATGGCAATCTGGGTGTGCAGGGCGTGCGCAAGCAAGCCGCGCTCGGAATGATAGAGCGCGACGCCGGTTTCGTCGCAGGAGGATTCGATGCCTAAAATGAGTTTCATGATCGTTCTAAAATGAGTTTCATGATCGTTATAGTGTAGCTGTATGACTATTATAGCGATTTCGTCCCGCGCCGCGGGCGCACGAAAAAAATATGAAGGTTTTTTTACAAAAAAGGATTGACGAAATTTTTTGGGGCTATAGAATGCGCGGCTCTTTGCTGCTTAGGCGGCGTGGGAAGAAGAGAAGCGGTAAAAAAACAGGTTGACGAATAAAAAGAGATCTGTATAATGCGCACCTCTTCGCTGCTCTGGCGGCGACTGCAAGAAGA